>NZ_QUGP01000001.1:0-189623 GCF_003479125.1 Eubacterium sp. AF19-12LB
TCAGTGTAAAATGTACTTGGGTCATGTAAAAGTCCTCCTGGGTATGTTTTTGTCGTTAATAAAACAGCTAATACACCGGTTGAACCAGCAAACATAGAAGTAAACAATCCTACGTTTGTCATATCACCTGTTTTTACAGGGTTCTTTTGTCCGCTAGGCTTTGTTGGAGTAGTTGGCTTGCTCGGTTTCTGTGGCTGTTGTGGACTTACAGGTTTATTTGTTACTTTTTCTTTTACGGTAACTGTAATTGTTTTTTCAGTAATTGCACCATTTTTATCTACTACACGGAAAGTTACATGATAAGTGCCAGCCTTAGAAGTATCTACATCATTTGCAATAATGTTATCTTTTGTTAAAATAATCGTTCCGTCCTCTTTATCTGTTGCTGTCACATTTGCCAATGGGTCGAACGTATCGCCTACATTCAATGTAACATCATTTGCTGAAATGATTGGAGCAGAGTTAAGGTCGCCTGTATTTTGTTTCACAGTTACAGTAATCGTTTTTTTAGCAGAAGCTCCGTTTTTATCTGTTACTTTATAAGTCACATGGTAAGTACCAGCCTTAGAAGTATCTACATCATTTGCAACAATATTATCTTTTGTCAAAGTGATAGTTCCGTCCTCTTTATCTGTTGCTGTTACATTTGCCAATGGGTCGAAAGTATCGCCTACATTCAATGTAACATCATTTGCAGAAATAGTTGGTGCTGTATTATCTTCTCCTTGTGAGTTTAACGATAATTCTACTTTTAAAACAACGTTTCCGTCTTTATAAGTACCGCAATCATACTCATAAGTAACTGGTTTTTTTACATCATCTACCGTTATAATTCCTGTATCTTTATCTAAAGTTCCATTTGCAGTAACTTTTACTTTTGAAATATCTATTCCTTGTTCAACATCTTTTTTTAAGTCGATTTTATTCCCTTTAATATCAATATAACCGTTGCCTACAAAAGCATGATTATTTTCAAGAACTTTATTCTCTCCGACATTTAACCAGTATAAATCATCGCAAATTAATTTTTTAATTTTTGTGTTTTTACTTATATCAAGACCTCTTATCCCTTGTTCAAAAATTTCACCGCAACGTAGCATTTCAAGTTCTAAATTATTGCTTAAATCTAATTTTTTAATAGTTGTATCATGACAAAAAAGGCGTGTCAGTTTTGTGTTTTTTGTTACATCTAATTCAGCTATATTTGTCATATAACATGATAGTTGTTTCAAATTAGGGTTCTTACTTATATCAAGTGTTTTTACTTTTGTATCTCCTATATCTAAAGTGACTAATTGCGGATTATGTGTGACATCAAGTTCCATTAATCCTGTATTGCTACAAGATAGTTGTTCTAAGTTAGGATTGTTTGTTACATCTAAATTGGAAATAGAGGTACTATCTGCAAATAACGTATTCAATTTTTCATTCTTAGATACATCAAGACTGTTAATTGATGTATTATCGCAAACGAAAGCTTCCAAATTCGGATAACGTGTTAAATCAACGCTTCTTACTTTTGAAGAACGACAATCTAATCTTTTTAAAGATGAGTTTTTAACCGGACTTAAGTCTGAAACAGAAGTCGTAGAAACATCTAAAGACTGCAAATTTGTTAGATATTGAATACCCTCTAATGAAGATATCGTTTTCATATCATGCAAGTTTAAGAATTGGGCTTTTGATATTTCATCAACAGATAACACACTATCGCCGTCTTTATCAAATTCTGCAATGATTTGTTCTCTAAATACTTTGTCTGGAAAATGTGCTTCATCAATAGCAATGCTTCCAGCTTTTACTTCTGTATTTTTGCTTGCTTCAACGGTCTTATCTTCGGTAACCACTTCTTTTTCTGGTGTTGCAGGTGTTTCCTGTTTTGTACTTTCTTCTTTTAAAGTTTCTGCATTTTCAGCAGTTTCTTCCTGTTCCTTGTCTGTTATATTCTCTTGTACTTCTGCGTTTTCTGTTTTCTGTTCCACAGGAACTTGCTCTGTCTTGTTTTCTTCTACAACGGCTTCCTGCACAACTTCTGTGTTTTCCTGTGCCATGACAGGAGTAGGAAGCCCTGTAAGTGCAGTTGTTGTTCCAATCATCAATGCGGAACTTACTGCAAGGACTTGTTTTTTCTTCATAGTTTGTTCACTCCTTATTTTTCATAAATTCTTTGCATAGAAAAACGCACAAACTCCCCCTTATAACTGGATAATCTGTGCGTTCTGTTTATTATTGATAGAATTGAAAAAAGGGCAGAATTTACTTGTCTGTCTGTCTGTCTGTCTGTCTGTCTGTCTGTCTGTCTGTCTGTCTGTCTGTCGCAAGCGTAACAATGTGTGAACATGACTGTCAACCCTTTCTTTCAAAAAAATTCAATCCTTGCTTCTATACAAAAAACATTATACTGGAAACAAACACCTCTTTCAATCTTTTTATGCGTGCAAGATAAAAAAATTGAGACATCACACTTTTCCTTTTTTCCTCTTGAGTACCCACAACAGAAAAGAAAAAGCCCTGTCAAGAGCTTGCCACCATTGGTGGTGCTTTGCACTCTTGATCGGGCTTTTTGTTTGCTGTATCTTCTCGCAAGAGGAAAAAGATTACTCGTCCTCATCATCAAAATGGTTATTCCTTAATACTTCCCGTAACAGTTCCATATCCTCTTTTGAGTTCGGATTTATCATTTTCACGACTTGATAAGGTGTCCTATATTTATGTCCCTCTATGCTTTCCCCAAACATATCCATACTGTATAAATCATCATAGCGGTCTAGTAATTTTTGAAACTTCAAATGCTGGATAAATTCTTTGATTGGGTAAAGGTCGGACGCTTCAATGCTTTTCCCGTTGATATAGTCTGTAATGTATTCCCGTAACTTTTCCAACTCATATTCCAGCCATTCTTCCTCGCTGTCAAAGAAGTTATCATAGTGTCCGTGTTTCAGTTCTGCATTTAGACGTTCTTCTGTTCTTAAAAACTGACAGACTTCTTTTTCAGACTGATTGACATACTTCCATTCTCCCGATAATAATTCATTCGGCGTTACGTCCAGCACTTCCATTATCTTTTCCAGCGTTTCATAAGCAGGATAGTTCAACCCTCTTTCAATCTTGGAAAGGCTCTGCATATTGATACCGATTTTGTCCGCAAGTTCCTGTTGTTTCATTCCCCTAAATTTTCTTATGGTCTGTATATTATTTCCTAAATGGCTTATTTTCATTGCACAACCCTCCATATCTCGTTATATCTTCACTGTTATAAGTCTATCATGCTTAATATGATTTGTAAAGACAAAAAAAGATATTGACAAATAAGCATATAAGAATTACTATGCTATTGTGAGTGAATAAGCACAATAGCATGAAATACAAAAACATTCAAAAAGAAATACCCATCTGATTAAACCCGTAGATATGAATATTGGTTGAAATGGAACTTGTTAGAAAAGGCAAAACAGGACTTGCTGACAAAGTATTTCTGACACGGTGGCGGAAGCCTCTCAGGCTTACCGCCATGACACCTTGTGTCAAGGGGAAGAAATGCTTTGTCGGCTGGCGAGCCTGCGAGCCTTGACTGTGCCCCCGTTATCTAACAGGGGGGCACTATTTCACAAAAGACAAGTCAAAAACCATACAACCCCAAAGCTGTAAGGAGTAATGAGGAGTTTTAAGAAGATAGTAACTTCACATTCTTTTGAATGGTGGTTTACAGGTATTTCAAGGCTATTGTGGGATTGGAGGAATACAATGAACAATTTAGAATTTGCACTTGAAATGAAGAACAAACGTCTTGCAAGCGGTCTTTCACAAGGAGAACTTGCAAGTCTTACCCATGTATCAAGATATAGTATCAACCGCTTTGAGAACGGAAAAGCCAACGCCAGCAAGGAAACACAAAATATTATCCTGCGTTGTCTGAATTACTATATCTGCGATAAGCCTTTTTATCTGCTCGTTGATTATCTGTCTGTCCGTTTTCCAACGACTGACGCATTGGAAATTGTCCGAAAGGTGCTTGGCATGAAAGCAGATTATTTTATCCATTATGACTATGGATATTATGGCTATAAAGAGCATTACGCCTACGGGGAAATCAAGGTTATGGCTTCTGATGATGAACACATGGGCGTATTCTTGGAATTAAAAGGAGCAGGCTCACGCAACATGGAATATGTCTTACAGGCACAGAACAGGGATTGGTATTCATTCTTAAACCGCTGTCTTGACTGTGGCGGTGTTATCCGACGTTTTGACTTGGCAATCAATGATATGTGCGGTCTGTTGGATATTCCCGTTTTGTCTGAAAAATATAAAAATGGCGGTGCGGATTGTCGCTGTAAAAACTATGAAAATGTGCAGGGCGGTAAACTAAGCGGGAAAAACCGTAATTTAGCAAGTACCCTTTATATCGGCTCAAAAGCAAGCACAAAATATTTCTGCTTATATGAAAAGCAAAAGGAACAGGCAACAAAAAAGAAACATACGGATATTATCAACCGTTTTGAAATTCGTCTGCGTGATAAAAAGGCAGTACAGGCAGTTGAGGAATTGTTATTGACATATAACCCTCATGGGTTGGTGTTTTACCTTATTACTGATTTTGTGCAATTTCCCGATTATCCGCTGTGGGAGATATTCATTTCCCATGACAGTTTACCTTTTGAAATGAACCCCGTACCTGTCAATATGGAACGCACTCTGCAATGGCTGGAAAGACAGGTCATGCCGTCAATCGTGATGATAGAGGAAATCGACAGGCTGACAGGCTCAAACTACATGAAAATGATTGATGAATGTACCCACCTTTCCGAAAAACAGGAAATGCTTGTAGAACAGATGTGTACGGATATAGCAGATGTAATCGAAAGTGAGGGAGTGTTTTATGAGTAATGCACAGGATATTCCCGTATGGGAAAAATATACCCTTACCATTGAAGAAGCGTCAAAGTATTTCCGTATCGGAGAAAACAAGTTAAGACGCTTGGCAGAGGAAAACAAGGACGCTGGCTGGCTCATTATGAATGGCAACCGCATACAGATTAAACGCCGACAGTTTGAACAGGTTATTGACAAATTGGACGCAATCTAATGCAAATGAGCCTTGTATGTGTTATGATGAACACAAGTCATATCAAGGCTCTTTCCAACAAGGAAAGGAGCAGACACCATGAAAGAAAAAAGACGGGATAGTAAAGGACGTATCCTGCATACTGGAGAGAGCCAACGAACAGACGGAAAATACTTATATAAATATGTGGACGCATTTGGAAACACAAAATATGTGTATGCTTGGAGATTGACACCCACAGACCCGACACCAAAGGGAAAACGGGAAAAAACCTCACTTCGAGAACTGGAACAGCAGATAAGACGGGATATTGAGGACGGTATCGACAGCACAGGCAAGAAAATGACGCTTTGCCAACTCTATGCCAAACAGAACGCACAGAGGGCAAATGTGAAGAAAAGCACAATGAAACAACGGGAACAACTCATGCGGTTATTGAAAGAGGATAAGTTAGGTGCTAGGAGCATTGATACAATCAAGCCCTCTGACGCTAAGGAATGGGCGTTACGCATGAAAGACAAAGGCTTTTCCTACAATACCATTAACAACCATAAACGCTCGTTAAAAGCGTCATTCTATATCGCCATACAAGATGATTATGTGAGGAAAAACCCCTTTGATTTCAAGCTAAGTGAAGTCCTAGAAAATGATACCAAAGAAAAAGTCGCATTGACAGAGGAACAGGAACAAGCCTTACTCTCATTCATCAAGGCGGACAATGTGTATCACAAGCATTATGATGATGTGCTGATATTGTTAAAAACAGGACTTCGTATCTCGGAACTGTGCGGACTGACAGTAGCCGATATTGATTTCAAGAATGAAGTTGTGATTATCGACCACCAGTTATTAAAGAGTAAGGAACAAGGCTATTATATTGAAACGCCTAAAACAAAAAGCGGAATAAGGCAAGTGCCATTAAGCAGAGAAACGATACAGGCATTTCAAAGGGTTATGAAGAAACGCCCAAAGGCAGAACCATTTGTGATAGACGGACGGAGCAATTTTCTGTTTGTCAATCAGAAAGGCAAGCCGAAAGTTGCCATTGATTACAACGCCTTATTTATCCGTATGGTAAAGAAATACAACAAGCACCACAAGGACAATCCCTTGCCACATATCACACCGCATACGCTACGCCATACGTTCTGCACAAGACTGGCAAGCAAGAACATGAACCCAAAAGATTTACAATATATCATGGGGCATTCAAACATCAGTATCACAATGAACTGGTACGCTCATGCGTCCATAGATACCGCAAAATCAGAGGTTCAGCGTCTAATCGCATAGAAGTATTTACCACGATTTTAACCACGCTTGATAGCGAAAATATAAGAAGATAGACCTAGATATGTGAGGTTTACCACAAAAGCAAAATGCCCGTAGAGCCTATAAAATAAGGCTTTGCGGACATTTGAGAAGATATAAAAAGATAGTCAAAAAGACATATATAATTTTATTTAATTGTAGAGATTATTTACGTGCAGCGCGTAACTCTGGTTCATTTTTTGAGAAAAGGGATATGATGCTTACACTTGTATTCTTAAGATTTATTGGTGAAAAGTATGAGGATGGTGTTGAAAAATTAAAGCAGACACTTAAAGAACAGGGATTAGACCCAGAGGATGAAAACATAAGAGCAGCATTTTTTGATGATGCTACTTTTGCAGATGGTACATATAATTTACCGCCAGAAGCCAGATGGTCAACAATTATCAATACACCTGCTCCTAAGTTAAATGTTGCATTAGATACAGCATTACAAAGACTTGAGGAAGAGGATCCACAATTAAAAGGATGTTTTGTAAAAGGTACATTTACAGCACGTAATCTAGCTGCGAATGATATAAAGAAGATTGTTGATGAAGTAAATAAAATTAGTCATAAAGCATTTGGGGAGGAAAAGGATCTTATCGGTCGTGTATATGAATATTTTCTTAAAGAGTTTGCGGTAAATGCTACAAAAGAGGAGGGAGAATTTTATACACCTCATGATGTTGTTCAGCTTATTGCTACAATGATTGAGCCGTACGATGGAACTTTATATGATCCTTGCTGTGGTTCGGGCGGAATGTTTATTCAGAGTGCTGAATTGGTAAAATCAAAGCAGGGAAATTTAAATGGAATAAATGTGTATGGACAGGAAAAAGAACCGGCTACATATCGCCTTGCAAAAATGAATTTAGCACTGCGTGGAATTAGTCATAATCTTGGAGAGGAAGCAGATTCATCATTTACCCATGACTTGCACAAGGGGCTGTACTTTAATTATATTATGGCAAATCCACCTTTCAATCTTAAAGGTTGGTATAACGATAATTTAAAAAATGACCCTCGTTGGAATAATTATCAGACACCACCAGAAAGTAATGCAAATTATGCTTGGATTCTTCATATGCTTTCACATTTAAAACCGGCAGATGGAGTAGCAGGATTTCTTCTTGCAAATGGAGCATTAAATGATAGCGATACATTGGAAATCCGTAAGAAACTGATTAAGAATGACAAAGTGGAGGCAATTATAGTTCTTCCAAGAGAACTGTTTATCACTACAGATATCAGTGTAACGCTTTGGATATTAAATCAGAATAAAAAAGGTGGAAACTATCACGATAGAAAACTTCGTAGTCGTGAGCACGAAATCTTGTTTATGGATTTGCGCCAATGGATAGAAAATCCAGTAAAGGGCGAGAGTAAAAAGAAAGTTCGTTTGGTTACAGAGCAGATTGAGAAGGCTGCTGCTATATACCATACGTGGCAATCTGAAGGTACCGATGGCGTAAATTATGAAATACCGGAACTTTATCGTAGTGTAGGTATTGGCGAAATAGAAAGTAAAGGTTGGGCACTTACACCAAGCAAATATATTGAGTTTATTGACCATGATTTAGATATTGATTATGAAAAGGAAATGGCCCGTATTCAATCTGAGATGAAAGATATATTAAAGCAGGAAAAGAAATCCCAGCAGATGCTGGAAGATGCATTTAGGGGGATTGGTTATGGGATTGACTAAAATTAGATTGGGTGATTATATCGAGCGTTCGACAATAAATAATAAAGATTTAAAGTATGGAACAGATTTAATTGTAGGCGTAAATAGTCAAGGCGTTTTTGCACACCCTAAAGGAAATACAGATGGAGTTGATTTGAAACCATACAAAATAGTAGAAAATGGTGCTTTTGTGTACAATCCAACTCGATTGGAATTAGGTTCAATTGCTTATCGAACAGATGGATTATGTATAGTGTCACATTTATATATGGTATTTTATTTGACAAATGAAGGAAAGAAAATAATTAACCCTATGTGGTTATACATGTATTTCAGACGTTCGGAATTTTGTAGAGAAGTAACATTTAGAAATTTTGGAAGTCAAAGACCAGAATTTAATTTTAATGATATGAGTGATATTGTTATCCCACTACCTGATATAGAAGTACAAGAAAGATATGTCGAAATCTACAATGCCATGCTTGAAAATCAAAAAAACTATGAGCGAGGACTGGAAGATTTAAAAGTCGTTTGTGATGTGTATATTGAGGAACTTAGAAAAGAGATGCCACATAAGAAGTTAGGAAATTATATCTCTCTTTGTGACGAAAAAAATGATGATTTAGTGTATAGTTTAGATGCGGTACGTGGTATATCAATTGAGAAAAGGTTCATATATACAAAGGCAAACATGGAGGGAGTATCCTTGAAACCATACGCAGTTGTAAAGCCAGATGAATTTGCATATGTTACAGTCACTTCAAGAAATGGAGAGAAGATATCACTTGCTAGAAACGATAGTGATGAAACATATATATGTTCCTCATCGTATATTGTGTTCAAAGTAGATGACACGAATACGTTATTGCCTGCATATTTATCTATGCTGTTTGAAAGAAGCGAGTTTAATAGATATTCTCGATTTAATTCATGGGGAAGTGCAAGGGAAACTTTTGATTGGGAAGAAATGAAAAATGTTTTAATTCCGATTCCAAACATTGAAATTCAACAAGATATTGTAAATATTTTTGAGGCTTATAATACTCGTAGAGATATCAGCGAAAAATTCAAAGCACAGATAAAAGATATTTGTCCAATTCTTATTAAAGGTTCTATTGAAGAGGGAAGAAAAGCAAAGGAGGCATAAGCCTATGGCTAGATTAAAAGAATACAATGGTCATTATTGTGAATCAGAATATGAATATGCCTTTATTGGCTTTTTAGAAACAGAGGGATGGAAATATACTTCTGGAAATAAGCTTTCTCGTGTTACCAAAAGAGATGTGTTGATAGAGGATGATTTCAAGAAATTTATAGCAGTTGGAAATCCTGATTTGACAGAAGATGAAGTGACACAGATTTATGATACTGTTCGTCTTGTGGGTGCAGAGAGTGATTTTGCAACATTGCATAAGGTGTACAACTGGTTGGTGGATGGTATCCAATTTACTCCGAAAGATGGTATTGCAAGAATGATACCGCTGATTAACTTTGAAAAGGATGGTGTTAAGAATATCTTTCGAGTGGTGAATCAGTTTACAGTAGAATATACAAATAATGGTCAAAAAGAGAACCGCAGACCGGATGTAATTCTCTTTGTGAATGGTATGCCATTATGTATTATGGAATTGAAGAACCCTGCTGATGTAAATGCGACTATTTATGATGCTTGGGAGCAGATTAATATTCGTTATTGGAGAGATATACCTCATTTGTTGCATTACTGTCCTTTAGCTTGTATTTCTGATGGAGTTAAAACCAGATTAGGAACAGTTCGCACACCATATGAACATTTTTATGCCTGGAGACGTGTTAATGATGGAGATGCTGTATCAACACTTCCATTTGCTGAAACAGAAACTATGATTAAGGGTGTTTATTCTCCTGAGCGTTTTTTAGAAATCTTTAGAGATTACATTTATTTTCAGGATAGCATTTATGATAGTGATGAAGTGGAAATTGTATGCCGTTATCCACAGTTTTTTGCTGCGAGGCTTCTGAAGAAAAGCATTGTAGATTCTGTTGTTACCAAGAGTGGAAGAGGCGGTACATATTTTGGGGCTACGGGATGTGGTAAAACTTATACGATGGCATTTTTGGCGCGTCAGTTGGCATTACGCTGTACAGGTATCTCAGAGATAGGTTCTCCAACGATTATATTGATTGTCGATAGAGAGGAATTGCAAAAACAGGGGGCGAAGCTTTTTACAAAGAGTACAGAATTCCTTAATCTTGGAGAGGTTTCCGTTGTTAAGAATAGAACACAACTGAGACAGGAACTTGGAGCAAGACAAAGTGGTGGATTCTACATATGCACTATTCAGAAGTTTTGTGATAGGGAAGATGACAAAATAGGTCTTATCAATGACAGACAGAATATTATATGTTTCTCTGATGAAGCACATAGAACTCAGCTTGAGCATTCTAAAAAAATTCAATTCAGTAAAGATGCGGATGCGAATATGAAAGCTATGGTATCAAAGCCATATGCAAAGGTGCTAAAAGAGGCATTTCCACAGGCTACATTTGTAGGATTTACAGGAACACCTATTGCAGAAACATATCAGACTTTTGGTGATGAAATTGATAGATATACGATGGATCAGGCTGTTGCAGATGGACTTACTGTTTCTATCAAATATCATCCGCGTATTGCAAAGGTATTGCTTGATAATAAAAAAGTAAAAGAAATTGAGAATTATTATAAAAAATGTGCTAATGATGGTGCAACATATGAGGATATTGAGGCGAGTAAGAAAGCAATGAGCTCTATGGAAGTAATCCTTGGCGAGCCTTCCAGACTTGAGCGCCTTGCTACAGATATCCACGACCATTATGTTGCGTCTTGTGCAGGTGATCCGGATAGAATACAAAAAGCAATGGTGGTTTGTTCTAATAGAAAGATTGCTTATGCTTTATTGCTAAAGTTCAAAGATAAGTTCCCTGAATGGTTTGAGGAAAAGCAAGTGCCAGAGGGTACTGACATAACAGATGAAGAATTAAAGAAATTGAAACCGATGCCATTTATTGCAATGGTATCTAGCGTTGGAAAAAATGATGAGCAGAACATGTATAACTATCTTGGTGGAGTTAAGAATGATAAACGTTCTGAAGAGTTAGATGCTGCTTTTAAGCAAGAAAAGTCAAATTTTCGTATAGTTATTGTTGTAGATATGTGGATTACTGGGTTTGATGTTCCGTGTCTCACATATTTATACAATGATAAACCATTAAAAAAGCATTTGTTAATACAGACCATAAGCCGTGTAAACAGAAAATATCCGGGAAAAGAATATGGTATGGTGATTGATTATATTGGAATCCGTGATAATATGCGTGAAGCCATGAAAATATATGGTGGAAATACATCGGTTGCACCAACTTCTGATGATGTTGAGCAGGCTACATTGGTATTTAGGGAAGAATTGGAAGTGCTAAAAAATATATTTACAGGCTATGATTTAACACCATTCATAAATATGGAATGCAATCCAATTGAACGATACAGACTTCTTGCTAAAGCAGCAGAATATGTTTTTGTATCAACTCAGGAGTTGCAGTCAGAAGGTAAAAATGGTTCTCAGACAGTATCTTTTAAAACATATTTTCTGAAGACTGTTAAACGTATGAGAATGGCATTTGATATATGTCAGCCTTCAGGGTATCTTGGAGAAGAAGAATCTGCTTTGGCACAATGCTTTATGGCAATAGCAGGTTTTGTCCGTAAAATGAGTGGGACAAGTGAAGTAGATACTGACAGTATGAATCGTGCAGTTTCTAAGATGGTGGAGGAAGCGTTAAAATATAATCAGGTTGAGAGTGTCCTTGAAAGTGGTGAGGAAGAAGATATCTTTTCACTAGAATATTTCGAAAAGCTATCCGATGTTAAGATGCCGGCGACTAAGCTAGAACTTCTTGTTAAAATGCTTCGTAAACAGATTAAGGAGTATGGGAAAGTTAACAGATTAGCTGCAAAGACATATCAGGAAATGTTGGAAAAGACTATTGCAGAATACCATGAGAGACGTAAACATCTTTCTGCGGAAGAAGCAGGTGAAGCACAGGAACAGGTTTCAGAAGATATTATTAAAATTGCAACAGAGCAGGCGTTAGCTATTCTTAGAGCAATGAATGAAAATAGAGAAAGCTTTCGAAAAATAGGACTTACTTTTGAAGAAAAGGCATTTTATGATATTTTGATTTCTATGCGTGACCAATATGATTTTGAGTATGGAACGGATAAAGAGGTCGATGGTATTGTAATCAATGATAAGTGTAAAAACCTGGCAATAAAGGTAAAGGAAATCATTGATACAAAATCTTCTTTTGCAGATTGGCTTAATAATCAAAATGTAAGAGACCAATTGAAACTGGAAATAAAGATTTGCCTAGTAAAGAATGGTTATCCACCACAATATAGCCCGGAAGTATTTAAGAAAGTTATGGAGCAGGTGGAGAATTTTGAAGAGTATTCTGGTGAAACAGTAGAAAAAGGTAATAATGCTTCTGCGAAGGTATATCAATATGAGATGCCCGAAGGTAATGTGATGATGGTTGCAGAGAAGGCAACACCTTATGGTAAATTGTGAAATAATATTGTGTTGTGACTATATAATTTGAATTGGAAACAGGAGGAAAGTATGAGAACAATAGATGTTAATACATTTGTAAATAGTTTTAAAATAAAACCAGATAAGAGCATGTCTTTCCTCTTGGGAGCGGGGGCATCTGTATCATCTAATATTCCATCAGGTGGACAAATGGTATGGGATTTTAAAAGAACATTGTATTGTACAGCCAATAAGATTCGGACAAGTTTGTATGGTGATTTGTCT
This sequence comes from Eubacterium sp. AF19-12LB, assembly GCF_003479125.1. NCBI lineage: Bacteria > Bacillati > Bacillota > Clostridia > Eubacteriales > Eubacteriaceae > Eubacterium > Eubacterium sp. AF19-12LB. The sequence goes on from NZ_QUGP01000001.1 coordinate 12,899, forward strand.
AAGGAAAATGTACAGAAAGAGATACAATCATATTTTGATGGTAAAGATGGATATCCGAAATTGTGGTCAACAGAAGAATATTCGTTTTATTTTGAAAAATGTTATCCATCAAGAAGTGATAGAGAGTATTATATTCGGAATAAAGTGCGAGACATAAAACCATCGTTAGGGTATTTATGTATGGGAGAGATGATAATCAACGGAAAAATAGATTTGGTTGCAACGACTAACTTTGATAATTTAGTTCAAGCTGGTGTTCATTCAATTAATCCAGGGTTTTCGCTTAAAACAATATCGTCGGCAGTGAGTAATAGTGTTGGTTTTGCATTGAATGAGGGGTTTCCTAATATCATAAAGCTGCATGGGGACTATTTGTTTGATAAATTGAAAAACACAACATCTGAATTACAAAATCTGGAAGATGAAATTGCAGACATATGGAAATCGTCAATAGAAGAAAACGGATTAATTGTTATAGGATACGCTGGCAATGACAATTCTGTTATGTCGGTGTTGGAGGACTTGATCAAGGAAGGTGCCATAAAGAAAGGTGTTTATTGGTGTAAGACCAAAGACAGTAAGCTTAGTGAACGGGCACAAAAGTTTATGGAGAATGCGTGCAATGATAATGAACAGTCTGCCGTGGTTGAAATAGAAGATTTTGATGACCTTATGTATAGTATATATGTGGCAATGAATTTAAATAATTCTAATATAGATGAATTATGGAAAGCTAATGATAAGAAGCAAGAGATTACATATAATTCAATAGGAAGGCATACCGAAATTGCAATAACCAATGCTTTGCATGCAATACAATTCCCTAAAAAATGTTATGCATTTAGTTCAAACATTAGCACCTGGAAAGAATTAAGAGCAACAATAAATGATTCTTGTGTTGCAATTTTGCATAAAGGAAAAGTATGGGCATTAGGTAGCAAGAACGGAATATTAGAAGCTTTTGCAGATAAAATTACTAGTAATATTGAGGAAATGGATGTTCCTACATACATGATGAAATTGGAAAATTCTGATGTTATTGGTATGTTTTATGAAATCATAGGAAAAATCTTGATAAGTAAAGGTTTGATTGCATATGGGAAAAATAAATATTTTGATAGAAGTAGCAGACGATTAATAAATGATTGTTTTGTCTATGATGCAATTAAAATATCATTATCATTTGTTGATGATAATGTAATTATGAATTTATTACCCACAGTACATGTATTAAAAAGTGATGAATCCCAATTGGACAGGTTTAGATACCAAAGTATCGTAAATAATGAAATATCAAAACTGTATAATAAGCAAATGGATGAAAAGATTGATATCTGGATTAAGAAATTATCAAATAATAGGAAATTAATCTTTGAATTAGGAAATGCAATAATAGAATTTAATACACAAAGAATTCACTTTTCTGGAACAGGTAGTATTGATAAATGCTATTTGGCAAAGGAAACAGAACTTGTTTTTGACTATGATAATGATGGTTGCGTTGCGGTTAATCAGTTAAAAGGATTAATTAATTATGGACCATTAGAATCATATGCTAATAGGAGTGTTCGATTAGCGGTATTGTCACCTAGAGAATGTGCAAAAGATATATGGGGACACTTAAATGAATTAAATAGGCATCATGCAACAACTTTAAGGCAGGATAAGACTTTTTTGCCAGAGTATATTGGATTTCAAGATGTGTTTAGATGTGGATTAAATATTCCAAATGGTAACGATGCAAAAAGGTTTAGGGGATATTCTTTAAGCGGAGCTCTAAAAACATCTGCTCAAGATTTTTTTAATGGAATATGTAAATATATAGATGCTATGGAAAGAGAAAAGCATGAATTTGATGTACTAGTAATCTATATTCCAAATCAGTTAAGTAAAATGCGAGAACTTAAAAACGAAAATGTATATTTTGATTTGCATGATTCATTAAAGATATATTGTGCAGGAAAAGGAATTGTTACGCAGATAATAGAAGAAAGATCAGTGCATACGAAGAATGATATGGCGAAAATTATGTGGGGACTTTCTACTGCTATATATGCAAAAGCTATAGGAAAACTGTGGAAGCCTAGGATAACAAGATATGATACCGCATATATTGGATTAAGTTATGTACAATCAATAAAAAATGACGAAAAAATATCCATCGGCTGTAGTCAGTTGTTTGATTCAGAAGGAAATGGTATGGAGTTGTATTTACGTCCGTTAAAAGATCCTCAGATTATACAGAGAAATCCATATATGAGGAGTGGAGACGCATGTCGTCTTATGAATAATTTGAAAAGAATTTATGATGAATCAGTTCCTTTGCATAAACTGAATCGAATTGTAATACATAAGACAACGCATTTCACAAAGGAAGAAATGGAAGGCATAACCAAAGGACTTGCAGGCGTGGATAATATTGAACTATTGCAAATTCAAGAATTTTCGGCATGGAGGGCAATAAGATTTCAGAATGATACTGCAACACCTTTTCCAATTCAGCGAGGTACAGTTATTCCACTTGACAAAGATACATTTTTAATTTGGACACATGGAAGTGTTCAACATGATGAATTAGCTGGAAAAAAATTGAATTATTACAAGAATGGTAGAGGAATACCAGCACCATTATTGGTAAAAAGATTTATGGGAAAATCATCAGCACTGGAATTAGTCAATGAAATTTTAATGCTTACTAAAATGAATTGGAATAGTGGTGATGGATTATATAAAATATTACCTGTAACATTGGATTTTGCTAAAGCATTGTCACGAGTTGCTAAGCAAGATTTAGTGATTTATGACAGACCTTATGATTTTAGATATTTTATGTAAGTATTATCAATAATCAAGAATGAAATCTGTTTAAAGGATAACACTGGAAGAGGAGTTGTGCTATGAGATATTTATGGACAGAGGATACCTATGCAGGGCTTCATTTCTGGGAATTAGTTAATCAGATTTTCTTTAACAATGAGCTTGTTGTTGAAAGCAAAGGGAGTAATAAGGGATTATTGGATGCATTAATAGACTTGGGTACTAAATATGATTATGAATACTATGTTGCATGTGTGATGAAGTCCTTGGTAGGTGAATTTACACAAAGTGGAAAGTGGTCTGTTAAAGGTGCTCTTATGGGTGAATGTTGGAAAAAGTTGTGTGTCGGAATATACGGATAATCTTAAGTATGGTAAGCTGAGGAGTATAAATTAGACAGTTAAAAGAGAAATAAGAGTGTAGTCGATATGAGTTTTGGAAATAGCAATGGTATATATCATGGCTGACACAAAATAAATGGCATATGATAAGGAGAAGAATATGACACAAAAATATTATAATTTCGAAAAGCTTACACCTGATAAAGATGCGGATATATCAGTGTATGAAGAAGCAATTGAATTCGTATTTGATAATTCGGATGTTACAAATATTGCAATTTCTGGAGCTTATGGTGCCGGTAAAAGCAGTGTTATAGAATCATATGAGAAAAAACACGATAATAAAAATTTCCTGCACATTTCTTTGGCACATTTTGAACCTACAGAACGTAATGAATCAGAGGATAGTGTGAAAGAAACTACTCTTGAGGGTAAAATATTAAATCAGTTAATACATCAGATTCCGGTAGATAGAATACCACAAACAAATTTTAGAGTAAAAAAGGATGTAGGAAGAAGGAATATAATCATTATTACAATACTGTTATACGTGTTGCTTGGTAGCATAACATTCATATCAATGTCAAATAAAATCCAAAATTGGGTAGATGCATTATGTGATGGAAGATTGAAAAGTTTATTGGCTATCTTCACGAATGACTTTACTGTTTTTTTTGCAGCTATTGCGTTAGCCGGTAGTGCATTTATTTGCATATATAATGCTGTTAAAGTACAGAAAAATAAAAATTTATTTCATAAGGTTACAGTTCAAGGGAATACTATTGAAATATTTGAAAATAAAGATGAGTCATATTTTGATAAGTATCTGAATGAAGTACTTTATCTCTTTGAACAAGTAGAAGCAGATGTAATCGTATTTGAGGACATGGATAGATTTAATTCCAATGTTATTTTTGAACGTTTAAGAGAAGTAAATAATTTAGTTAATGTACATAAATATAATAAGTTTAAAAACAAAAAGCGGCATAAACTGATTAATAAGATTTTTCGCGGGAAAGAAAAACAGTACAAACCCTTACGATTCTTTTATTTGTTAAGGGATGATGTTTTCGTTACAAAAGACAGGACGAAATTCTTTGATTATATTATTCCAATTGTTCCAGTGCTGGACGGAACTAACTCATATGACCAATTTATAAGACATTTAAAGAAAGGAAATATATTAGAAAAATTCGATAGTACCTTTTTACAAAGACTTGCATTATATATAGATGATATGAGAGTTTTGAAGAATGTGTATAACGAATTTCTTGTATATATGTATCGTTTAAATAATACAGATCTTAATTGGAATAAAATGTTAGCTATAATTGTGTATAAGAATATATTTCCAAGAGATTTTTGCAATCTTCAGTTAGGTAAAGGATATGTTCATGAATTGTTTGAACAAAAAGAAAATCTTAGCAAAGAGACAATAGGAAAACTGGAAGAAGAAAAGCAACTTATACAGGAGAAAATAACATATATAAATAAAGAGAATCTGACTGATGTACAAGAATTGAATGATGCATATGAAGCAAAGTACAATAGATTACCAAGAGATTCGTGGTATAACCAATTAACCCAAGAAGGTCGAAAAGAAAAAGATAAGTTAGAAAAAGAAAAAGAAAAAAGAATAGAGGTAATAGATAACAGAAATAAGGGGATGATGACTGAATTAGAAGTAAAACTTCAGGATATTGAACAAAGAATTTCTGCTACAAAAACAAAATTATTAAGTGAATTAATTACTAGAGATAATACTGATTCGATATTTATGATAAAGAGCATAAATCCTATTGGTGAGGAGAATCAATATAATGAAATTAAGGGGAGTGATTATTTAGAACTACTAAAATTTCTTATTAGTAATGGGTATATTGATGAAACATATAATGATTATATGACATATTTTTATGAGGATAGCTTATCTGCTCATGATAAGATGTTCTTGAGAAGGATAACTGATAAAAAGGGAAGTGATTATGAATATTCTCTTAATGATGTTGAGAAGGTACTATCCTCTCCAGTTTTAAGAGTTGTTGATTTTTACGAGGAGGAAACTCTAAATTTCAATCTTTTAAAAGGGCTTCTTGTTAATCAGGAAAATCCTAAATATCAAAAATATTTATCGGCATTAATAAAACAGATGAAAGATAATAAGGATACAGAGTTTATATCAAAATTCTACGATAGCACACAGTTTGATAAAACATTTATTATTAAACTGAATGAACAGTGGACAGATTTCTTTAGTTATATTGCTGTGAACAAAATCTTACCATTGAAACAGATAAGAGGATTTTCGCTGGATTCGCTATGTTTATTAGATGAGAATAAAATACAGGATATTAATGTAGAGGGATGTCTTACTGATTATATATCAAACCAGAGTGATTATTTAAACATTCAAAATCCAGATGTTGCAAAAATAATTTCTCAATTTTGTATTCTTGGTGTAAAATTAAAGAAAATTGAGATTGATACAGCAAATAAAGATTTGATTGTAGGAGTGTATGAAAATAATTTATATGAATTAACATTTGAGAATATCAAATTAATGATTAAGTCAATGTATGGGGAATATGATTCATATAATATCGAACATAGAAATTATACAGTTATTCAAGGAAAATCGGAATCTCCATTAGCTAAGTATATTGCAGAAAATATAAATAGATATGCAAATGAGTATTTAAAAAATTGCAATGGATATATTGAAGATTCAGAGGATGTTGCCATTAAATTTATTAATGATGAAAATGTTTTAGGCGATATACAGGAAAAGTATGTAAATGTATTAAAAACAGTTATTTCAGATATATCGGTAATACAGAATAAAAAATTGTGGAATGAAATGCTTGACAAAAGGATAATTAAAAAGACAGTTCCGAATATTATACATTATTATACAGAGTATTGTTGCGATAGCCAGTTAATCAAATTTATTAATGAATGTGATGCGGGTATGGACTATTCTCATATTGAGAATGAGTTTGGTGGTGAAATTGCAAGACAATTCTTTGATTCTGTAGCGGTAAACAATGAGATTAAAACAAGTAGATATCAAGAAATTTTGTGCAATATGGGATATGGTTATGATGTTTATGATGCGTTTGATATTTCGGATGATAAGATGGAGGTGCTGATAAAGAAGGATGTTATAGAAATGAATAATGTCGGATTAGAATATATTCGAAATCATTATAAAAAATATACAGCATTGTATATAGACGAAAACATAGAAGCATATTTGAGAATTATTACTTCAGATAATTTTAGTTATGAAGAAGCTTTGCATATATTAGGTATGGAAATAGGAGATAAAGAAAAAATAGATTTACTTGGATTAACAACAGAACCTATATCGGTAGTTGGAAAAGGTTATTCGAGTTCTCTTATTAAATATATTCTTGATAATAATTTTGATGAACATGATGAGAATGAATTATATCAACATTTTTCGGAATATGAAGAAGTTATTCAATCATCAATATATAGAGTTGCGAAATCGAGAATTGCTAATATAATTGATAATTCAACTATAGTACTTGATGATAATTTGTTATCAGAACTTTTGACAATGAGCAAATGTAGTATGGATGATAAGATTCAATTGTGGGCGAAGGCGCTTCCTAATCTGACAGAAGAAACATGTAAAAAACATTTTGATGAACTTGGATTTCCGGAACTTAAGGGGATTTTTACAAAACGAAATAACTATACAAAGACATATGAAGATAATAGCTTTATAAGGGATATACTATATGTGCTAAAGAAGAATACATGGATTTTTGATTATTATAAAAAGAGTGATGACGAAGGTTATGTTGTTGTGAAGAATCCAATCAAAGATAAAAGATATTAGTTTTGATTAAATGAATGAATATAGGGGGAAGTGAAGCTCACATTGACATATATGATGACAGAATGGAACTCTATTCTCTGGGAGAAATGCCAGATGATTCCATGATTCAGGAAAGAAATCCGCTGACTGTATCTTCTACCAGAAGAAATCCAGTTCTTGCGGATCTGTTTCATGCGGTTTTGATATATGGAGCGCAAAGGCAGTGAATTCGGAAGAATTATTGGTAAATTTGAATTTCAAATCAATTATAGTGAGAAAATAGATAATGTTTTGAGTTGACCTAATTAAATTTCACTGATATAATAAGTTTCACTATATGAGTGAAAGCGGTGATGTAAGTGAAAATAGATAGAATTGGATTAGAATGTGTTGAGAATAAGTTTTTAAAACTTCCCAATATTCAGAAGTATGAAGTTATCCACAGGACAGAAGGCGGTTTTATTGCATCTGTGGAGATGGATGATGGGTATGAGTTTCAAATAAATGCGTACTTCTTGGACAGGGTGTTTCCGTCTACAGTTATAAAATTGTTTGAAAAGCAGAATAAAAGTCAGGGAGTTAACATTTTGGTTGCTCCATATATTTCAGAAAGAACTGCACAAATATGTGAAGATAACGGAATGGGTTATTTTGACTATGCAGGAAACTGTTGGTTTGTGGGTCATTCTATTTATTTGTCCGAGAAAGGAAATAAGAATCCAAGACCAAAAGAGCAAAGTTCTGTGTCTATATTTGAAAGGACTTCCGTGGTGTCTTCCTGTATTTTGCGTGAGTTGTTTGCGAATGTAACTAAGATATGGAAGCTTAAATATCTATCGGAAAAGGTAAAATGCAGCATTGGACAGGTATCCAAACTGATGAAAGTTCTGGTGGAAAACGCATGGGTAGAAAAGTTACCAGATGGTTATAAGGTTATTGATCCGGAATCACTCTTGTTGGAATGGAGCAAGGATTACGGTAAAAAAGAAATAACATCCTATGCTTGCTATAGTTTAGATAATATATCTGTTATTGAGGAGCGATTAAAAAAATTGAAGATAGATATGGGGATTGATTCTTATCTTACAGGATTGTCCGGGGGAGTGCGTTATACACCAGTGGTCCGTTACAATAAGGTACATGTTTATATAGCACCGGAAGATATTCAGGAAGCAATTCGATATTTGGATATGAAAGAGGTAAACAGTGGTTCTAATGTGGTTATTTTTCCATTAGAGAACGATTCCTATATCAAGGATTATAGGGTGATTGGTGATTCTGCAGTAGTATCCCCTCTGCAAATATATTTGGATTGTATGCAGATAAAGGGCAGGGGAGAAGAAATGGCGGATGCGGTTTTGAAAAAGGAGATACTTAGATGATAAGAGATGAAGACTTGAAAAGCAGCGTAGACTATTCGGAGGGTCAGAAGCGGGCTGCACATAGAGTTTTGGTAGAGTTGGTTAATATTTTTGAGGAATATGAAGATGAAATCCGTGTGGTAGGAGGTTGGGTTCCAGATTTAATGTTTCCCCAAGAAGGTCATGTGGGAAGTGTGGACGTAGATATTATGATTAATCATCTGACTTTGCAGGATGAAGGTTATCAGAATATGTCGAGGATACTTCAGAAAAATGGATACAAGGAGCATCCGGAAAAATATTTTTCCTTTGTAAAGACAGTGATGGTGGACGGAATATCTTATGATGTGGATGTAGATATTTTAGCTGGAATGTATGGTGGTACACAATCGAAGAGAAGAAGTCAGCATGTGCAGGGCGTTAAGGCGTTAAAGGCAACAGGTGGTAATTTTGCATTTGAATTTCCAGCACAGAAGATTAGTGTGGAAGCAGAACGACCAGATGGCGCAATAGATGTTGCAAATGTCAGTGTTGTAGCAGTAGTTCCTTATTTAATAATGAAAACAGCAGCTATGGGCAGGGGAAAAGCGAAGGATGCGTATGATATTTACTTTATTATAAAACATTATATTGGTGGAGTAAGAGAACTGGCAAAAGAATTTGAACCTGTAAGGGGTAAAAATATTGTGATAGAGGCGAAAGCTAAGTTAGCAGGTAAATTTGCTTCTGAAAATCATGCTGGTCCAAAAGACGTAGCGGATTTTATGGATTTAGAGGATGAAGAAAGTATAGAAATGACCAAGAGGGATGCTTATGAACAAGTGCAGGCATTATTGAACTTAATATAAGTATTTAAAAAAATCAGAAATGTAATAGTCTCACCAGTCTCAAAATATTTTTGAGACTAGTGAGACTAACCCAAATAGAATGCTATCTCAACTTTGGGAAAATTAATTAAACTCATTCATAGCATCCACATATTCCTGTAATCCATTAGGTTTACAAGCTAATTCAGCATACAGCAGAGGATTCTCTTGTGCTAGCCGATATAGATACGCGATATCATCAGGTGTATCAAGTAAGACAGCTGAATTGCATTCTTCACAACTGATAATAAGAGACGTACCGGAATATGTATCATTGATAGCATTAATGATAACGGAATTAGTATCAGGTTCATACATACCAAACAGGTAACAAGGATTATTTTGTTTCATGATGTACTCCTTCCCACAGATACTTAGCACCATCAAGCAGATCAATGATGGCTGTAAGCATATTGTTATAGTCAGTTTGCAGTTCCTTGATTTTATTGCTTGTAGGAAGATTGTTTAAAGTTTGATGTTCATAGCATTCAATAAATGATTTCTGCATTTTAACTAATTGTAGATACAGTGCATTAACAGTCTGTACAAGAGGATATATGGTTTCTTTCTTGCCGACAACGCAGATGCGGTTATAGATGCAGGAACGGACAAAGTAATCTTTCTTCATCATGCCGCTGGCAAGGATGCGGGCTTCGATTTGCTTGCGTTCAGCATCGCTGATTCTAAAACTTATAGTTGGATGTTTGTGTTGATTGCTCATGATAAAGCTCCTTTCATAGAGGGTGTGGCAGCAGGCACAGTTAAGCACCCGCAAGCCACATTTGATTATTCGTTTTTAGTAGTAAAAGTAGATTATATCTGCCATGAATTTCGTAGATGTATGATTGAATAATTGCAACTAATTTGCTACTAAAGTTTTTGAAAACGATATGAAAAGAGTAACATTAGATGAAACAGATGCTGTGGAATGCCGCATAAAATCAGCATTTTTGATTTGATGATACTTCCTTTGGGAAGAGTTTGAATAAGTGAACGTATGTTCGAACATCCCATAAATAAAGGGAAAACACAGAATATAAGTCTCTTATGAGAACATTTTGAGAACAAAATTAAGAAAAAGAAGAGTTATTTTGACTAATAAGTTGAAATAGCTCTTCTTTTTTTGCTTGAAAAGCCGATAAATAAAGGAAATTAGAACTTTAAGCCTGATAAAAAAACAAATTTGTTTAATGTTGGTTACAAGAGAAAGAAGAAGTTTATTAAAGGAAAAGGTATAGTGCCACTAACTCCTATTTGGAAAGTAAAAGGACTAAAGTAGAACTACGGTCAAACAAAAACAATTTAATCAAGAGAGAGAAAGGAGATTAGAAATATGACAGATAAGATGTTTATGGAAGTTCAGGATGTAACAGAGATGCTAAATATTTCAGAAGGAAAGGCATATGAAATCATAAGAATGCTTAATGCTGAACTAAAAGAAAAAGGATATATCGTAGTTCGAGGAAAAGTAAATACAAAGTACTTTTTTAAGAAACTTATTTACAACGAGGAGTAGGAGGAAAAAATGTCAGTTTACAAAGATGAAAAAAGAAACAGTTGGTATGTAAAGTTTCGTTACGTTGATTATTACGGAGTAAAGAAACAGACAACAAAACGTGGATTTGCAACAAAGAGAGAGGCAAGTGAATGGGAAACTACTGAAAAGCTTAAAAGAAATTTTAATCTTGATATGACATTTTCAAAATTTTATGAGATTTACGAGGCTGATGTAAGGCATAGAGTTAAGGAGACAACCTGGGAAAACAAGGAAACAACGGTAAAAGCAAAAATCATACCGTTCTTTGGAGAAAGAAAAATGATAGAGATATCTGCAAAGGATGTAAGACATTGGCAGAAAGAAATGATTGAGTATAGGGATGAACAAGGAAAGTCATATTCCCAGTCATATCTTGCAACATTACACGCACAGTTAAGCGCGATATTCAACCATGCTGTAAAATTTTATGATTTGAAGAACAATCCTGCAAAGATTGCCGGCAGCATGGGAAGTAAAAGAGGAGGCAACATAATGTTTTGGACACAGGAACAATATAAAGCATTTATTGAATGTGTGATGGACAAGCCATTATCATTTTATGGATTTGAAATGCTTTATTGGTGTGGATTAAGAATTGGAGAATTATTAGCACTAACTCCGGAAGATTTTGACTTTGAAAAGAAGACGGTTTCCATTACTAAAAATTATCAGGTGGTAAGAGGTGAAAAGCTAATATTAACTCCTAAAACTGCAAAAAGTGTAAGAACAATATATATGCCGGAGTTTTTAAATGAAGAAATGGAAGACCTGATTAATAGTATGTATGAGCCTGACGGAAAAGAAAGAATATTTCCATTATCAAAAAGATATTTTCAACATGAAATGGAAAGGGGAAGTGAAATGTCGGGAGTACCGAAAATCAGATTGCATGATTTAAGACACAGTCATGTTTCACTTCTTATAAATATGGGATTTTCAGCATTGGAGATTGCAGAACGAATGGGCCATGAAAGTGTAAGAATTACATATCACTATGCGCATTTGTTCCCATCAAAGCAATTGGAGATGATTAATAAACTGGATGAAATTAAAGGAGAATTAGGAGATGTCTGATAGAAAATTGGATAGCAAAGGAAGATGGCGCAGCAGAGTAGTTGCATTTAGAGTTTCTGATGAAGAAGCAGAGTTATTAAATAGACTTGTAGACATATCAGGACTTACAAAGCAGGATTATTTAATAAAGAAAACAACAGACCATAAAGTAGTTGTAAAGGGTTCCATTCGCGTGTTTGGAGCCCTTAAGGCGCAACTTACATATGTATATGAAGAATTAAAAAGGCTGGATAAAGTTACGCCTAAAAATGATGAATTAATGGAATTGATTAAAGTAATTTCAATGATTCTTTTAAAGATAGAGGAAAATGAGAATCTAAAAGAGCAGCAGAGGGTGGAGAACTTTGAAAAGAAAATGGCAGAACAAAAAAGGCTTAAAAACAGCAGTATGGGAAACAGAAAGTTAAAAAGTTTTAGAGAAGAAGGAGAGAAAACAAATGTGTAAAATAATAGCAATAGCAAATCAAAAGGGTGGAGTAGGAAAGACTACAACAACATTAAATTTGGGAGTGGGTTTGACAAGAGAAGGGAAGAGGGTACTTTTAATAGATGCGGATCCTCAGGGAAGTTTGACAATTAGTGTAGGTATAAATGAACCGGACCAGTTAGATTATACACTTGCAAATGTGCTTATGGATATAGTAAACGAAGAAGAGTTACCAGCCAATAGAGGAATAGTTAGGCACGAAGAAGGAATAGATATATTGCCATCAAATATTGAATTATCAGGAATAGAAGTTTCTTTAGTAAATGTTATGAGTAGAGAATTGCTAATGAGAGAGTTTATAAGAGAAGTAGAAGATGATTACGATTATATTTTAGTTGACTGTATGCCTAGTCTTGGAATTATTACAATTAATGCCCTTGCCTGTGCAGATACAGTATTGATACCAGTGCAGGTTTCATATCTACCGGTAAAGGGTTTACAACAGTTAATAAAGACAATCGCAAGAGTAAAAAGGCAGATTAATCCCAAACTAGAGATTGAAGGTATTTTACTTACAATGATGGACTATAGAACCAATTACGCAAAGGATATTTCAACAGCAATCTATGAAACATACGAAGCGAATATTCCAATATTTAAGAGCATAGTGCCAATGTCTGTTAGAGCAGCAGAAACGCCAATTAAAGGTACAAGCATATTTAAACATAATCCGAAAGGAAAAGTAGCACAAAGTTATGTGAAAGTTACAGAGGAGGTTTTAGAACATGGCAACAAGAGAGAAAATTAAGTTAACAAGTTACAATGAATTACTTGGCGTAAACAACGATATGATTAGTGAAATAGATATAAACAAATTACATCAATTTAAAGATCACCCATTCAGTGTGGTTGATAACGAAAAAATGTTAGAGCTGGCTAAATCAATAGAGAACAATGGAATATTATCACCTTTATTGGTAAGACCATTGGGCAATGGTGAATATGAAATAATTTCAGGGCACAGAAGAAAGAGAGCCTGTGAAATTGCAGGAAAGGAAAAAGTTTCGGCAATTATAAAAGATATAAGTCATGAAGAGGCAATACCACTTATGGTTGATGCAAACTTTCAAAGAGAAGATACATTACCAAGTGAAAAAGCAAAAGCTTATAAAATGAAAATGGAAGCCTTAGCACATCAGGGAAAAAGTTCAGATGAAATGTCATCGGCAAAACAGATAGGACAGTTGGCAGGAATTTCAGACAGACAGGTTCAAAGATACATAAGACTTACGGAACTAATACGAGAATTAAGCAAATTGGTGGATGATAAACAAATAACATTTGTACTAGGTGTAGAGATTTCATTTTTGAAAACGGAATATCAACAATTAATTTATGAAAACATTTGCAAAGGTAAAAAGGTAAGTAAAGACAATGTACGGATGATTAGAGAAAATCAGGAAAATTTGTCATTAGAAGAAGTAAGGCAAATACTATTTGCTGACAAGACAAAGGTACAAAAAAAGATATGCAATGTGACGCTTAAAGAAAACAAGTTGTCTGAATTTTTTGATTCGACTTACACGAAAAAAGAAATGGAGAAAGTAATCTATTCATTGCTAAAGGAATGGAAGAAAGGAAAGGATTAGTGTATGGCATTTGAATATTATTATGGAAAACAAGCCGACCAATATAGTTTCATAAAAGTACCTAAATTGTTAGTACATGATAAGGCGTTCATTGGATTATCAGTGGACGCTAAGATGCTATATGGTTTGCTTTTAGACAGAATGAGTTTATCTATGAAAAACGGATGGCTGGATGAAGAAAACAGAGTTTATATTATTTATCAAATAAAAGATATTATGAGCGATATGAATATGGCAAGAGCAACAGCTGTGAAATATCTGCAGGAGCTGGTAGATTTTGGATTAGTTGAAAAAAAGAAAAGAGGTTTGGGGCTTCCAAACATATTATATGTTAAAAGTTTTCTTGTGGAAAAAGAAAGCACAGAACAAGAAAAAACTTTGGGTGGAAGGTATACAAATACACCAGAAACACCGAATAATACACAGAAGTTCAACAATTATACTTCAAGAAGTTCAAAAATTGAAACTCAGGAAGTTCAGAAATTGAACTACAAGGAGTTCAATAATTATACTTCCGGAAGTTCAGAAAATGAAATTCAAGAGGTTCAAGAATTGGACCCTAATAATACTAATATAAATAATACTAAAAACATTAATACTAATATCTTATCTTATCCGCTAACAGAAGGCGAAGAGCCAGATATGACAGGTGCAGATAATTGGACGCATAAAAAAGGGCTTAGTACAACTATGCCTAAAGCAGATAGGATGGGATGCGATAAGAAAAAATCTGAATATGAACTTTATATGGAACTAATCAAAGATAATATTGAATACGATGCATTGAAAGAACGTTATCCACTTGATGCAGAACTTATCGATGGAATAGTTGAAATGATGACAGAAGTTACAGTTAGCACGAATGATTATATTGTCATAGCGAGCAATTCGTTTCCGAAGGAAGTTGTAAAATCAAGATTTCTTAAACTTAATTTTTCACATTTGGAGTATGTCATGAGTTGCTTTAAATCAAATACAACCAAAGTGAAAAATATCAAAAAATATTTGCTGGCATCATTGTTTAATGCACCATCAACAATGAATGGGTATTATACAGCAGAGGTAAATCATGATATGCCACAGTATGCACCTAGGAGGTAAGGTTATGGAGAGAGCAAAAAGTTTAGTGGAATGCATAATAGCAATTATAATGTTTATATGCAGAGTGACAATTGCAGTACTGAGAAGTTTGCTAAAGATATTTTTAGTATTGACTATAGCAGTATTTAAAATTGTGTTTTCTTTAATAAGAGTTGTAGAGTATAATTAAAGACAGTTATTTATAGCTTGGGAGGTTTGACAAATGATAAAAAAATTAAAAAGAACGCTGATAGTTGTGGGGATGTTTGTTTTGATGATGGGAATTGGTACAAATATTCAGGTAAAGGCTGATACTTTGGGACAAGTAAAATCAATAAAAACAAAAACTAATTATAGGTATTATAAAGGCATAGTTAGTGCCAAGGATATGAGAAAAAAGAAAATTAAATACAAATATGGAATTAAAGCTTCATGGAAAAAGGTGAAGAATGCAAATGGATATGAGATATATGCTTATGGTGTTGCATCAAAGAAGTGGAGAAAAATTAAAGATACAAAAAAGACAAGTTATGTATTCACCAATTTATTAGAAAAGGACAAATTTAAATTTAAAGTACAAGCTTATAGAAAAATAAATGGAGAAAGAGTTTACGGTAATTGGTCAAAAAAGAAGACAATAAAAACAAATTCGGCACTTTATAAGATAAATAACAACTTTAAATTGCCGGGAAAATATTATGACAGATATGCAGCAGAACAGGCTTTTGTATTGCAGAATGAATATAGAAAAAGTGCTGGAAAACAAAGTATCGTTTGGTCGGATGTTTTATACGAAATATGTAAAGCAAGGGCAAAGGAACTTGTTAATGATTTCAGTCATAATAAATTTATAAGTACATCGACAGAGTTATTAGAAAAAAAGTATGGACTAAAAGATGGTGGAATACCATATGAGGGAGACGATGGTTATATACATTATCATATGTATGCAAATGCAGAAAATATTGCAATGGGGTATTATACATATAAGTCTGCTATGGAAGGATGGAAAAGTAGCCCGGGACATTATAGAAACATCATAGATGAAGAACACAGAGCAGGTGCCATTGCTTGCTATAAACAAGGTGGAAACACATATTGGGTAGTAATATTTGGTGGAGTGGATATAGATGGAAAATTAAGAAAACAATAAGAATAAGTATATGATTTCTTTTAAATTATAATAGAGAGAAGGAGAAGAACAGTGAATATAATTAATTATATTAAAAATGAATTAAAAAAAAGACGTTCAAAGTTTTATATATCAAAATATGAATTAGCAAAATCGGAACATAGATATTTTAGATATTTGTATCGCGAACGCCCAGAAGGTGCAATGTATTGGTATGAGTATAAAGAAAATCAAATCAATATAAATACTATAAATGCAGTTCCAGAAGAGGAACTTTTTTTCGCAAATGAAAAAGATATATTTGATGCTGAAGGAGACTATGGGGATTATTTTGCAGAAGTGATTTTTGATAAAAAGGATAAAGATTTTAGAAAATTAGAAAAATGGTATTTTTGTGAAGGCTGGAAGTTATGTGGTCATACATTAAAGATAGGAAAAATAATAAAAGTTGGTGATGTGGAATATGAAAATTTAAAACAAAAATATAGAAAAAAGTAATTGATATAATATAGAGAATAGTGTAGGCTAAGAATATAAAGGTAGTTGAACAAACACCGAACTGAATGTATGGAGGTCTTATTTATGAGAGTACAATTTACAGTAAATAAAACAGAATGGTCAAAATTAGAAAAGTTAGCATTAGCAGATGGATACCCAGATGTTCCAACATATTGTAAGGATATTTCTTTAAGGGAAAGAACATATGCAAACATGTGGAAAAATATTATGGATAAAATTAGAGAAATGCCATCAGGTTCTCAGTTTGCACTGAAAGATTTAGTCCAGTCACCACCATCTAATTTAGGAGTAAAGTTGTATAATAATCAAGGTAAGTTGGGTATTAAGGTTAATCCACAAAAAGATAGTTCAAATACAAATACATACACAAAAATATAAAATTGGCTATTTGTATATTTAAATAAGTATTATATATGCTTTAGAGCTCCACTATAAAAAATGGTGGAGCTTTTTCCAATATTTTCACACTCCTGCTGAAATATAAATTTAATTTTAACAGTATGACTTTTAGGTAAAATAGATAATCAATGTTAAAATATGATTGTCAGTAACCGGGAATGACAAAAAACAAATTAATAGATTAACGCCAAGATGAGCTCATTATATGTGAGTTTTATTCTTGGCGTTTTTTATTTTGTCAGGAGGAAAGTAAATGTTAGGTAAATTAAAAAGAATTACGGCAACAATATTAGCAATAGCAACGGTGGTAACATCGATTCCTATAATCAATGTTGCAGCAGCAGGCAATGGAGAGAAGAAGCAGGCAGGTATAGTAACTCTTGGAAACTTGGAACAGTAAATATCGGGTCAAAGAGTGAAAGTGGAACATGGGTAAAAACATTAGTGGATGGAAATGATGTGTTTTGCTTAGACTTAGGAAAGGCATGTCATACCGGATACACATACATTGCATCCAACAGTACAATATCAAGTGATAGTTCTAATAAGAAAAATGCTTTGGAGACAAAAATAGGATATTGGTATGATCAAACAAAAAAGCGTTCAAACAAGGCATGGGTTTATGCACAGTGTCTTATATGGGCTGTTGAAGAAGGTATTACAAGTGAAACCGGATTAAAGGATATAATTAAACAAGTTAAAAATAATACAGGATATTATGCAAATGATAGCCTTTATGCTGATATTTTTGAAGGGACAAGCGTAGTTAAGTGTACAATTACAAAATGGAAATACAGTGGAAAAACTGATAGTGATGAAGTTCAGGAACTAATGGAAATTGTAGGAAACACAAAAGAATACAAGTATACACCTATTAGTAAAAAAGACTATTACCGTCAGAGAATTACATTACAAAAGTGTGATGAAGATGGAAAAGAACTTCCTCAGGTCACTTTTAGATTTACGGCAAAAAATATAAAGCAGTTATATTCTTATCAGTACAATGGCTGGGAAGATTCTGTTAAGGAAGATGTAGATGATGATGCTAACAAATTTAGTCAGGAAGTAAAAACAGATTCTAAAGGAAAAATCGTATTTCGTTTTACATACGAACTAAATTCTAAGAGCTATTATTATGTAGCAGATGAAGAGTTAAAGGATATGTCATCAAGTGATAAAAAACTAATTAAGGATGAATTAGATGATAAGGGATATGATTATGCATCAGATTTGTCAAAAGCAGGAGCAGAAAAGTTAATAAAGAATGACATCAATGACCAGATGGATGATATCTCAAACAATTACGTAATTGAAGAAATCTCATCAGGTAACAACAACATTCTTACATCGTTTGTTGTTGATGCAGGTTCAAACAAGATTACCAGTCAGTCAGCAAACAAGGTTACAGTAACACTCAAAAAGGCTGACTCATGGAAAAAGAACAGTGACGGAAAGTGGCCTGAAACTTCAGAAGAGTCATACAGTAATTACAAGCTTGCATACAAGCCCGTTCTTAAGGACAAATACAAGAAAGTCAAAATGACTGTGTGGAAAAAGGATTCTGAAACAGGCAGTACACCACAGGGAGATGCAACATTGGAAGGTGCAGTGTATGGAGTATATTCAGATGCAGCATGCACAAAACTTGTAAAGTCATACAAGACCAATGCCAAGGGTACATTTGAAACAGACTATTACAGATGTGGTGTAAATATGTACTTAAAGGAAATTACACCGCCTGAAGGCTACCTTAAAAATGAAAAGGTATATACAATCACAAAAGACGGTCAGCAGTTTACAAATGAGTATAATTCTGCAGAGACACAGGCTGATGAGGACGTGGTAAAAGGTGACGTGGCAATTATCAAGGGAATGGGCAACGGAAAGCCGGGAATTGTTTCACCTGAAAACAATGCACAGTTTCAGATTTATCTTGCAAGTGCAGGTTCATATGAAAAGGCAAAGGCTACCGAAAGGGACATTCTTACAACAGACTTAACAGGTTATGCCAAGTCAAAGAAAATGCCATACGGAACATACGTGGTTCATCAGACAGCTGGAGCAGCAAACACTGAAAAATGTCCTGACTTCTATGTGAATGTAAAGGAAAATGGAAAGACATACAAGTATCTTTTAAACAATCCTGAATTCAATGCATATTTAAAGATTGTAAAGAAGGATTCAAAGACACATCAGACAGTTTTAAAGGCAGGAACAACATACCAGATTTATAAGGTAAATAAAGATGGCAGTGAAACACTTGTTACACAGACATACAGTAATGGAAATGCAATTGAGGTTGTGGACAGATTTGTAACAGATGAAACAGGAGAAATCATTACTTACGAAAAGTTAAAAGCCGGCACATACAAGGTCTATGAAATTGAAGGACCCGAAGGGTACAGGGTAAACAGACAGCCGGTGATGGTTGAGATTAACAGTAATTCATACAAGACCATGGTGGACAAGCTTGGTAAGGAATATCTGTACGCAGAATGTGAGTACTATAATGACGTGACTTACGGAAAATTTACAATAAACAAGACTGGTCCTGAATTATGCAAGAAGGAAGATGATGGCAATATGTCAAATGACATTGCTGCAAATCCATTTGACTACAAGGAGACATTGCTAAACGGTGTTGTGTTTGAACTTACAGCAAAAGATGACATTATGTCACAGGATAATCAGGGAACAGTATTGTTTAAGAAGGATTCAGTTGTTGCAAAAATTACAACAGGTGAAAAGGCAGAGTTTACAAATGATTGTAATGGCATCTGTGGTTACGTGTTAAATGATGACGGAACAATGACACTTAATGTACCGCTTGGAGAGTACACTTTAAAGGAAGTAAAGACAAAGTATGGTTATGTTCTTCCAGAACAGTCATCCTGGGACTTAAGTTTTAAATGGAGTAACAAGGATGATGAGTATGTGTTAGACATTTCTGAAAACTCAAAGGATGGAAAGATTGACATACACAATGACATGGTAAAGACGGACATTACACTTGAAAAGCAGGATTCAAAAACATCTGTACCTGTTGGAAATGCAAAATTTGAATTTTATTCAAGGGACAACATTTATGACAAGAATGGAAATGTAATTGTTGCTGCAGGTGAAAAGATTGCAACAGTAACAACAGATAAGGAAGGAAAGGCGAAAATCCCATTTGATGTGCCCGTAATGGATGAAGGATATGGAAAGATGGAAGGAAACTTAAATTCAGGAGATTACTATTTCCTTGAAGAAAGTGTTAGCAAGAGTTATTACATTAACAGGGAAAAACATCAGGTACATCTTGAATACAAGGATCAGGAAACTGCAGTTGTATCAGCAAAGGCAGTGGTTAAGGAAGACCAGACTGAAACAGTAATCAGCAAAAGGATGATTGCATCATCAGTTGAGATTAAGGACTGCCATTTGAAAATCAGTGATGAAAACGGTAACGAAATCGTAAGCTGGATTACAGGTGACATTTCATCAGTTAAGTTAAATGAAAAGATTGATGAGATGGGATATGATAATGTTCATGTAGAAAAAGGTGACGGTTATGAAGTTAAGATATATGGCTTACTTCATGACAGGGAATACACATTAACAGAAACAAAGCCGGCAGACGGTTTTGCAACTGCAAATGACAGTACATTTAAACTTGTGGAAAGTGATGATGAAAATACAAAGACAAGGGTACTTATTAGGAATGGTGACAGCTTCAATGAAAACATTGATAATCAGGTGATAATGTATGATGACACAACAAAGATTGAATTTTCAAAGACAGACATTACCAATGGAAAAGAACTTCCGGGATGTCACATGCAGGTAACTGATAAGGACACAGGAAAGGTAATGGATGAATGGGTTTCATCAGAACAAAGTCATGTGATTGAAGGAAAATATGTTGTAGGTAAAACTTATGTGTTAACAGAAACAAAACCAAGAGACGGATACGCGACAGCAACAAGTATTGAGTTTGTAATAGCTGACAATGGAGAGATTCAGAAAGTAAACATGGTTGATGACACAATCAAGGTTAAATTCAACAAGATTGCATCAGACACAAAGAAACAGCTTGGCGGTGCAAAGTACAAGGTATACGACAGCAAGGGCAAAAAGGTGTATGAGTTTACAACCGGAAAGAAAGCAGAATTCATAGAAGGCATCTTTAAGGCAGGAGAAACCTACACATTTAAGGAAGTGGATGCACCAGAGCATTACAAGATTGCAAAGGATAAGAAAATCAGGATTAAGGACACAGGAAAGATCCAGAAACTTACAGTTACGGATGAAAGAATCCCTGTGGTACCAGACACACCACAGACAGGCATTAATGGAAGGACTGCAGGAATGGTAGTTTCACTTATTTCATTATTACTTGCACTTGGATGTTTTGCATGCGTAAGAGCGAAGGACAAGTCAAAATAAAATTTTAAACAGGAGAAGGACGATGAAGAGTATAATTAAAATATCTCTGATACTTCTTTTAGTGGGGATGGCTGTGATTGCAGCTGTCCCTTTTTTAAAGGAAAAAAGAGCAGAGAAAAAGTATGAGAATGATTTTAAAAACATACAGGAGAGCGTGACAGAAAAGAAGTCAGATGTAAATGGTCTTGTAAAGAAAAACAAAGACTGCATAGGTTATGTGGAAATACCGGGAACCACCATAAGTTATCTTGTTATGCAGACAAAGGATAATCCGGATTTTTATTTAAATCATGATTTTAACAGGAATTACAGTTTTTATGGGACACCATATTTAAGTGCATACTGTGATGTGGAAAAATCAGACAATCTGATTATTTACGGTCATAACATAAACGGTGGAAAAATGTTTGGAGCACTGGAACAGTATAAGGATAAGGAGTTTTTTAATAAGCACAGGAAGATATATTTTACAACGGATAAAAAGATGGAGTATGAAGTGTTTGCAGTGATGATTGTTAACATACATGAGTTTGAATACTGGAAATTTGTAATGGCAAGGGATAAGGAAGAGTATGATGAGTTCGTTGATAAGGTGGAGGAGCATAGTTTGTGGAGACAGGGGGATAAGCCTAAGTATGGGGAGCAGATATTGATGTTGTCTACTTGTGATAATGGGAAAGGGGATGATTGGAGAATTGCGATTGTAGGGAAGATGATTGTGCAGTATTACTAAAAAAGATGCAAAAAAATATCGTAAATGTAGAAAAAAATATTTTTTGTATATTAGTGTTTTTTTACGAAAAAAATATCATCTTATTTATGTAAGATGGTAGAAAGGAGGTAACGTATAAATGATAAGTTGTAACTATGAATACGGTTAGGAAAATTATTATTAATGGATTTAATAAGTTAATATGAAAATAGGAGGTTATTATGATTAATATTGTTTATTACAAAAAATTAAAGAAAATTATAAAGCAAGTAAAAAAATGCAGAAACCTAAAACATCAAGAAAATATAATAAAATGTTATGAAAATAAATTGAGAGAAGAAATAGGAAATGATAAATACAAGTTTTTACAATATAGTATGGAAGTAGAAACGGAATTAGATTTAAATTTTTCAGCCTTTTTAGTATCGATAATTGCATTAATTACAACATGTGTTATTGGAGTCCTATCAATAACGAAGGTTGAAGTGAATGATTGGGGTGTTGTTATACTGGGAATAGCACCAATAGTCTTTGTTACGCTATATTATTATGCAACAAAATATGTTAGAACTAAATATATGCCAATAAAATATGCATTAGAACAAATTAAAGAAGATTTCAATTTATAAATCATACATAGTAAGTATAAACTAAGAGAAAGCACTCTGTTTAATTGATGATAAACAAGGGTGCTTTCGTGTTTTCAAATAAAATGAATTTAAAGTAGAGAATAATTATGTATCCAAGAAGAAAGGCAGGGATACATAATTGATAAAAAATATTAAATTTATTGAACAAAAAGAAAAAATATTATTGTAGAGAGGAAAATTGATTCACGAGGACCAGCAAGGAAAACACATAATAGGTCATAAGAATTATAAAGAGGAGGAAGGTAAAAGCATCACAACATTATCAATGGTAAAAATGGAAGAATTACTTCAAAAATATGCAGGAACAGGTCAAATTGCAAGAGATAATGGAGAAAGGGTAGATTTTAAAGAAATTATTGGTTTTTACATAAATAAACAAAAAAATAAAAAATATGAAACCACAGTTGGTATAATACATTATTCCAAGAATGGGTTACACATAGTGCCAGCTAGACCAAGTTGGATGGGCAGATGATGTGAATAATTACACAAAAGACACTTTTTCTGAAATATAGATAATTAAACAATTATATGTATTGTAGTTATTGATAAGTAAATATGATAATATTAAAAATAATCATTCATATTAAATAATAAAAAGATTTGTTAGTAACAGAAAAAATGAAGATAGAATTAACAGATTTAACATTTGATAACTATGAGTAGGTGTTAAAACTCAAACCAAGCAGAGAACAGAAAAATATGTGGGAAGCTGGGAGGACATACTTAATCTTGCATATATAGGAACATGTTAGGAATTAGATGGCAATCTGTGGATTATATATGCTGATGGAAAACCGATAGGAAGAGTATATGGAAGAACGAGAAAGACAAAAAAGAGCAAAAGAAACAATAGCAATATTTATGCCTATTGTAAAGAAATTGCAAGATGACAAATTAATAAGTGAGTTAAATGAGATTTCGATAAATTGTTTAAAATAGGAATTATATGCAAGTCGGTTTTGTGAATTCAAAACCGGCTTTTTCTTTCAATAGCTAAATGTATATGATAATATTATAAAAGAAAAAAGCCGTGAATCTAAAAATAAGTAGAATTGCATAGTATTTGTAATATCAAATACTATTTGGAGAAATAATATGTTAGGAAAGATTGTAAAAGTTACGGTTGATAGACCAATGGGGACATATCACCCAAAGCATAAAGATATTTATTATCCGATAAATTATGGATATATCGAAGGAATAATGGCACCTGATGGAGAAGAACAAGATGCTTATATATTGGGTGTAAATAAACCGGTTGAAGAATTTACAGGGAAAGTAATTGCGATAATTCATAGGTTAAATGATGTTGAAGATAAATGGGTTGTGGCACCAGAAGATGAACTATATTCTAAAGAACAGATAGAAGAACAGGTACAGTTTCAGGAGAAATATTTTGAGCATGAAATATTATGTGAGAGATTGAATGGTTAATATGTTTCTTTGATGTTATTTCAAAATAGGAGCAATGCTACTTATTAGAATGTAGTTGTTGATTATTGTCTAATCAGCATAATAAATTTGTTTTTAGTTAGGAGAAAATGATAAAGTGATTAGGTTAGCAGAAGAAAAAGATTTCTTACAGTTAGCTCATATGAGATGGGAACATAAAAAAGAAGATGATGCTACATATGGTGAGGATAATATCACAGGAATAGATGGTTATGAATTTATAGAAGAATATGTAAATTTTTTAAAAACAGAGAGTGTATATAAAATATTTATAATGGAAAAGAATGAACAGATAATTGCAGCAATGTTTGTAAACATGATTAGAAAAGTTCCAAAACCTAATAAAAAACAATCATATATAGCATATTTGACAAATGTATACACTTTAAAAGAGTACAGAAATCAGGGAATAGGAACAGAAATATTATCCTACATAAAAAATTACCTGAAACAAAACAGATGTGAAAATATTATTGTATGGCCAAGTGATAAGGCCATTGATTGGTATACAAGGAATGGTTTTAAATCGGAAAATGAAATTTTAGAATGTGAATTATAGTATGGTTATTTATATTAAGATAGATGGAAGCTACAATTCGTAAAGAGGTTAATATTTGTGTTACAGAAAAAGTTACATATAAATTGGAAGTTGTGGCGAAAGATAAGAGAAAAAGACAATGAAAGAAATTGAGCTAATTGAACCTGAAAATAAATATGCAGAAGATATTTGGAAATTTCGTCAAGAAATTTTAGAATATGATGCAACATGTGGCGATCAATTCGCAGGTTGCCTATCCCTTGATACATGTAAATCTGCCGAGGAATGGATAAAAATATGTGAATTTAGAAAACATGCTGAGGCAACAGAGAGTGATAACTCAACAGTACCTTACCATACATATTTAGCTGTGCGAAAGAGGGACAATTGCATAGTAGGTGTGATAGATTTGCGACATCATATAAACAATCCTATTCTTGGAACGTGGGGCGGACATTGTGGATATTCTGTGCGACCTTCTGAACGAGGTAAAGGGTATGCGAAAGAAATGCTACGCTTAAATATAGAAAAGGCAAAAATAATAGGAATAGAAAAAATGCTTGTTACATGTGATGCTAATAATAAAGCAAGTGAAAAGGTAATACTTGCTAATGAAGGTATTTATGAGAAAACAATAGATGTAGATGGATGCAAGATTAAAAGATATTGGATTATTATATTGAAAAGGTAAACCAGGGAAATTAGTCTCGTAAAAACTTTTATATAAGGAGAAAATTTATATGATAGGTTTAATAGTAGCCCGTTCAAAAAATAATGTTATTGGAAAAAATGGAAAAATTCCGTGGAAAATAAAGGGAGAACAAAAACAATTCAAGGAACTTACAACAGGAAATGTTGTAATAATGGGACGAAATTCATACGATGAAATTGGTCGCCCGCTTCCAAATAGAGAAACGATAGTTATTTCGAATACTAAAAAATATATAGGTGAAAATCTTCATACAGCATCTAGTGTAAAAGAAGCTATAGAATTTGCAAAAGGAAAAGATGTATATATAGCTGGTGGCTATGGAGTATACAAAGAAGCCATACCACTTGTGGACGTAATGTACATTACTGAGATTAATATAAATGTAGCGAAAGGTGATGTCTTTTTCCCGGAATTTGATGATAATAATTTTGATATATTTATTGTAGAAACGTCTGAGAATAATGAACAGTTTATAAGAAAAATATATAGAAGAAAGAATAAGCAATAGTAGCTTACGTTTTTCTTAACAATAATAAGGAATTAAGCGGACAGGGAAATTTCGAAAATGATAGAAGAGATAGAAAATATTAAATATGGAAACTTAGAAACTGCAATGGAATATTGTAAGAGAAATCGAACAGAGGAATGGATACAACAATTCCTTCGTTGTGATGGACATAATGTTGCGTTAGCAGATGGATTGTTAATAGAAGAGCGATTCTATACAGGAATAGTTCAGTTTGATATTACTTTGTTACATAATATTAAAGAGGGCGCTCCAGAGTATTTAAGTAAAAAAGATGATATAGATTATTTTTTTAGTATAGTTGATGAGATGGTCGAGTCTACAGCTTATTGGAATCCACCACCACTTATTATTGAGTTTAGAAGTGATAATGGTTTTTATGTATGCGATGGAAGACATCGATTGGAAATGTTTAGACAAAAGAATGTAAAAGCTATTCCAGCAATTGTGTGGACAACAGGAAAAGATGATTATGAGAAATTAAAGGAGATTATAAAATGTTAGAAATTTGTTCTAAGTGTGGAAATCATGAATGGGATAAGGAGGTTGATGGAAATACAATAAAATGTCCAAAATGTGGTTATGAATGGAAGTTTGAAAAGTTACCCATATATTTTTTGACTGGTTGTAGTGGAGTTGGAAAAACAACTACAGCAATTGAATTGCAAAAATTAACAGATGAATATGTTATTTTGGACGTAGATTGGCTGCGCAATGTTGCCTGGCCACAAAATGATGAAGAAGAAAATAATTTGATAGAGCAGATTTTTTATTTGACAAAGGATATTTCTCAAAGTAAAAAAGCAGTGGTATGGACAATGGCTGGTGGCTTAGATAGACTTTCTCGCGCTTATGGAAAAAGATTTTTTTCTGAAATAAAAGTTTTAGCACTTACGGCAGAACCAGAAACTATTAGAAAGAGAATGACTGAAGGAAGAGGTATAGATGATGCCGGTTGGATTCAGAGTTCAGTAGATTATAATAATTATTTCAGAACCCATGATATTTTGGATGATACAAAGTATGACACGTTAGATTGTACTAATGGAACTCCTGCAGAAATTGCACGAAAAGTTCTTGAATGGTTAAGAAAGTAGTTGCTGAAGATGTAAATTTTATTGCTGAAAGGAGATTAATAAAATCCAAATTTCAGGGATGGAAAAGTCGGAATTTGTAGAAGGGTGTATGTTGCAAACAATAATGATATTTCCAGAGCTTGACAATATTGATTAACCACATATTACAGTTGGCAAGTTAGATGATGCACAAGCACTTAATAAAGCTTTTGAATCCATTAGAAACATAGATAACAAATTCATAGTAGTGGTGAATAAGATATCTGTTGAGATGATTGGTGAAAATGAAGAACCAATTATTGTTATTGAGAAGCAGTTATTATGACAATTTCTAGATAATATGGTTTGTAACAGTATAGTAAATCTTATGAATCATTATTTTATCATCCTAACTGTAATTTCCCACAAAATTTAACACTCCTACTTTTAGGTAATTTCCCATCTCCATGATATTATATATCTATCAGAAACCTAGGACTGATACATAACAATTTAATAAGCAAATTAAGAAACGCCAAGAATGAACTTAGTGAGTTAAGTTCATCCATTGGCGTTTTTCTTTTGGCAAAATTCATATTAGCAGGAGGAAGACAAAATGATGAATTACGAAGAATTCAAACAGAAAGTTCAGAATGAATTTAAAAATTATCTTGGAGAGGAATACAAGGACGCAGAAGCATTTATTAGAGAAGTAACAAAGGTTAATATGCAGGTAGATCAGATGTCATTGTTAAATCTTCCGGGAAATGATTTTGCATCACCTTCAATATCATTACAGAGCATTTTTGAGAATTATGAAAAAACAGGTGACTTTGAAGGTGTTATGGAAGCATTAAGCGAAACTTTTAAGGAGGCTATTGAAGGCTTTGAAAAGTCACCATTAAACAATGGATTAGATTTTAGTAATGTAGATAAAAATATTATTTTTACATTAGTAAACGCAGAGCAGAACAAAGAACTTCTTGAAAATGTTCCACATAGGAAATTTGAAGATTTGGCAATTATATATCGTTGGAATGTAGGGGTTGACAGCAATGGTTTATACACCAACATAGTGACTAATGAATTTGCTGAGAAAATTGGAAAAAGTGAAGAAGAATTATATGGACTTGCAAAGGGAAACACTAATAGAATTTTCCCATCAGAAGTTAGAAATATGGCTGAGGTTATAAGTGAAATTATTTTTGGAGAAGACGGTGAGTTGTTGCCGGAAGATGAAGAGTTCAGAAATATGATGACAGAAACACCGGATGACAAATCAATGTACGTTATTACAAATAAGTCAAAATTGTTTGGAGCGGCAGCAATGCTTTATGAAGAAAATTTATATGATTTATCACAGCAGCTTGATTCGGATCTTTATATATTGCCATCATCTACGCATGAGGTGATTGCTATTAGTGACAAGTTTGGAGATGCCAATGAACTTGCGGATATGGTTTATGAAATCAATATGGATCAGGTAGAACTTAGTGACAGATTGTCAAATCAGGTTTACCACTATGATAAAGACGCAAGAACATTAAGACTTGCAACAAATAAATTTGAAAGAACAATCTCTGATGACATTAAGGAAAAAGTACCGGAAATTGAAGAGGGAAAGGCTAGGTAGAAAAATGGATAAAAAAATCGAAGTTAAAGAAATTGAAGATGTGATTGAAATAATTAAGAACACATTACAAGGCTTGAAGGAAGATGAAGAAGTATATATAAGCGTTGAGGTGATAAAGCATGGAAAAAACAAAGTTGAATAAAGTATCTATTAGATTGATAAATGATGCACCACTTGTATCAGATGAACAACTTGATACGCCTAAAAAGGCAGCAAAAATTGTAGGTGATTTTATTAGAAATATGGATAGAGAAGTGCTTTGTGTTGTTAATTTTAATTCAAAACTGCAACCGATAAATTTTAATGTGGTAAGTGTTGGAACAGTCAATCAGTCATTGGCTGTTCCAAGGGATATATTAAAATCGGCAATACTTTCAAATGCAACAAACATAATGATTCTGCATAATCACCCAACAGGAATTTTAACTCCTTCAACAGAAGATATAAAAACAACTTCAAAACTGATTGATACTTGTGACATGATAGGAATTCCACTTTTGGACCACATTATTGTAGGTCCCAACAGAGATGAATTTTTCAGTATGAAAATGAAGGAAGTTGTTAAGTTTAACAAAAGTGTAAATTATGAGGTTAGCTTGGAATTCTTAAAATTTAAAGAACCTAATTTAAATCAGCTGACAGAGAAAAATAACAAATTAGCCAGATAGAGGTTTTAGGGTTAGGTAATCCTATGGATGCCCCTGCAAAGTAGGAGCACGGGTCGAGCCGACAGGCGAGATGTAAAGGTTTTAGGATTTATCCTAACAAGAATGCATTTGTAGCTACAAATGCGTATCTTGCAATATACATACCCGCTACCTGTCTAGCTAAGAATACAGGAAATGAAGAAGGTGATTGTATTGAAAAAGAACAACAAGGATATTACAAAGCGTGTACGTCTTACAGAAAATGAATGCAGAAAAATTATGAAGGAAGCTAAAAAGAAGAACATGAATTTTTCAGCTTATGTAAGATATGCTGCAAAGCTTGATAAGAATATGGATCCTGAATTTATAAAAGCAATTTATAAGCTGGCAAATGAAATCAACTACATAGGTCATAACATTAATCAGGTTGTAAAAAACAATAACAGTAAATTGTATTCTGAAATTGATAAGGCAAGATTAATGGAATATATGAGAATTTTAAACGAAAAAGTAGAAAGTCTTTTAAAACAGAATGGCTATAAGCAAAATTCTTCACATTAATCCACATATGAATTCGGAAACTTATCATTTAAAAACCGGATTAAATTACATTACAAAAAGTGAAAAGACTATGAATGGACTTTATGTGGGAGCTGTTAATTGTATGGTGGAAAATGCATATGAATGTATGCGAACTACCAAAGAGATATATGGCAAAACTGATAAGAGACAGGCATATCATCTTATTATCTCATTTGAAGAGGAAGAAACAAATCCTGAGACAGCATTTGAAATAATAAAAGAGTTTGTTAACAGGTATTTGGCAGATAATTATGAGGCTGTTTATTCGGTACATAATGATACCAACCACATTCATGGTCACATCATCTGGAACAGTGTGAGATTTACAGATGGTTACAAATACAGATACGAAAAGGGAGACTGGGAAAGACAGATTCAACCGTTAGTAGATGAAATTTGTGATAAATATGGACTTCACACCCTAGAACAAAATAAAGCTAAAGATGATGAAAAGGAATGGGATGTTTCTAAAAATGGTCCGTTTGTTTGGAATGAGCAGATAAAAAAGGATGTTGATGAATGCATTATTATGGCAACAGATTTTGATATGTTCATACAGATGATGGAAGAAAAGGATTATACGATAAAGTATGGCAAGTACATTTCTGTGAAGCCTAAGGGAATGGAGAGGTTTAGAAGGCTTAAAACTCTGGGAGAAAACTATTCGGAGGAAATAATCAGAAAAAGAATATCACAGAAAAGCATAGCTGAGTACAAACATATTGATATGCCAAAAGGACTAAGGATTAAAAGTTACGGAGGACATATTAGAAAGAAAAGACTCACAGGATTACAGAAACAGTATTTTGCCATACTTTATAAATTAAAAAAGATTAAGAAGCGTTCATATTCTAATAACTATAAATATAAGGATGACATTAAGAAGTTGAATATATTGCAGAAACAATATCTATTTCTTTCAAATTATGACATAGAGACTATGGAGGATTTAGAAAAAGCGCAGGAGTTAATAAAGGCTAAGATTCAGACAACCAATAAGGCAAAAAAGATTTTGATAGAGGAAAATAGTAAGCATGAAGAAATCTTCAAAGCAGTAAGAACAATTAAGAAAGAAAAACAGGCAGCAGCATTTTATAAGCTGGGAGACAAAACGTTTGAAAAACAAAATAATCTTGTAGAAGAGGCAAGGAAAATTTTAAAATGCGAAGAACTTACTTACAAGGAAGCGGAAAAGTTAGAGGCATACTATCAATCGTTAATTGATGAATGCAACAGAACAATTAAGAAATTAAAAAAAGATATGAGAATATCTTACGGAATCTTAAAAGACATTAGATACAGAGAACAGAAAGAAACTTTACGACATGATGTCGCAAAGCAGGAAAAAATAACTTCACGACACGATGTCGCAAAGTAAAAGAAAATAACTTCCCGACATAATGTCGTAAAGTGTGAATGGAGGAAAAGATGGGACAGGAGTTTGAATGTGCATATAAGAATGCACAGAACGAGAGAAAGAAATCTGAAAGATTAAGGATTGAAAAAACGGAGGTACCCAAGAAAAAATTTGGATTATTAAAAAAGGTATTTTTATCAAAGAAATACAATGACAGTCTTGTAAGAAAATTGTCAGCAGGGGAACTTACTGTTGCACAGTTAAAGCAAATTAATAGAGCAATCAAAAGTGGTCTTTCAGACAAGCAGCTTAATTCTATTATAAATAGTAAAAAAGATGCCAGTAGAATGTCTGTGATAATAGACATTGCAATAAATGTTAATAAGATGAATCAGAAAGAGGTGAAATGTTAATGGCAGATGAAATCATGGAAGCAATACAAATGTTAAGGTTTGGATATGATGGTATAAAGTTAGGATTAGATGTAACAGGTTCATCAATAAGAGAGGCAAAAAATCTAACAATATTCATTGTTGGACTTTTAAATCATGAGAAAACACAAGGAAAAACAAGTCTTAAAAAGATGCTTAAAAATAGTGGTAATCTTCAGGTACTTCAAATAAAAGAAAAAGACGTAAAGGAATTTGAAAAACTGGCAGGGAAATATGGAATTTTGTATTCAAAAATGCCGGATATAAACAAAGGCGATGGAATGAAAGAATTTATCTTTCCGGTGGAGGCAACTCCAAGGATAAATGCATTGATAGAAAAACTAGGTAATGGCAAGCTTGAAGATATTGCAGAATATGTAAGAAATGGAGATGGAAACTGCAAGAATACAATGGACTATCTTAAGAAGAAAAAATTATTACCGGAAGCACCAGTATCTGTTACTGCAGAAAGAAAAAAAGAAATTGTAAATGCAGAAAAGAATATTAAGTATAACGAGAATATTAATGACCTTGAAAAAACAGATATTACAATTTCAAAGAATCTTGTTGAAAGTGAAAATAGAGATTTATTCATAACAAGAGTAACGGGAACGTTTGGAGAAAATGTTAAATATCTTACTATAAAAAAGGAAGACATAATAACAATAAATGGAGGAAAGACATTTCTTACATTTTTAAACAAAAATCAGGAATATGAACTTCTTGATAAAAATAAGAAACCGGCAGGAAAAATGCGTGGTGAGGAATTAAGGGACAACTATTATGACAAAGTTGGAGAAGAGATAAGAAAGAGAGCGAATAAGCAAAGGGACAAAGAAAGACAGAAAAAGGAAAAAGTGAAGAAACATCAGGAAAGGGAAAGTAAGCCTATTGCAAAAAAGAAATAACAAGATGTTAGTTCCTTTTCTTATTGCAGGAGAACTTTTTGTCTTATTTATTTCATACATTATAAGTGGTGTATGGAAAGAAGGAATGGATGTAATAACTTTACTTAACAAGGTAAATGATGCATTAGATCATCCATTTAAAAATTATTGGACTGAACATAGTTTAAAGGCTATGATAGTCGGAACACTTATTTATGCAATGGCAGTACTTTTGTATATTACAAGCAGAAGAACTTTTATGCATGGAAAAGAGTATGGTACTGCAAGCTTAGCAAACATAGATCAGGTAAATAAATCTATAAGTGATAAATCTGATGATAAGAACAGAATACTTAGCAGACATGTAAGGATGAGTACAGATACTAAAGTTACAAAGCTAAACAACAATATGCTTGTAATCGGTGGTTCAGGTGCAGGTAAAACATTTTATATTGTAAAACCAAACATAATGCAAATGTTACCAAAGGGTTCGTTTATCGCAACAGATCCAAAGGGTGAGCTGCTTAGAGCAACCGGTGGGATGTTGAAGAAAAACGGATATAACGTAAAAGTACTTAACTTGATAGATATGGCTAAGTCGGATTGCTACAATCCATTCAATTATATAAGAACAGAAAATGATGTGATAAAGCTGGTCACAAATTTAATTAGTAATACAACGCCAAAGGAATCAGCCCCTACAGACCAATTTTGGGAACATGCGGAGGGGATGTTACTTCAGGCGTTGTTTTATTATGTATGGCTTGAGATGCCACCAAACCAAAAGAACTTTCAAGCGGTTTTAAAGTTGTTGTCAGAGGCAGAGGTTAATGACAAGAAGGATTCAAAACTAACTATACGAATGAAAAAACTTGTAGATACAAGTTCACTTGGTGAACATCATCCGGCATATAGGCAGTATATGAAAGTGGTAAGAGGTGCAGGAGATACTGTAAGGTCAATTATTATTTCAGCAAATTCACGGTTAGCATTATTAGAAAATCCGCAGATATTGAGAATTTTGTCAAAGGATGACCTTCATATTGAAGAACTGGGAATAGGGACAAAACGAAACAGGAAAAAAAGAACAGCATTGTTTTGTGTAATACCCGATTCAGACAAGTCATACAACTTTTTGGTTGGGATGCTTTATACACAGCTATTTCAGGAACTTTATTATCAGGCTGACTTTAAGTTTGGAGGAAAACTTCCACTTGATGTCACACTTATGTTGGACGAGTTTGCCAATGTGGCGTTACCTGATGACTTTTGTTCGTTATTGTCAACTATGAGAAGTAGAAGAATCAGCGCAATTATCATTATTCAGAATTTGGCACAAATAAAGGCACTGTTTAAAGAAACCTGGGAAACAATTACAGGTAACTGTGACACCCTTGTATATCTTGGTGGAAATGAAAAGTCTACCCATGAATATATATCTGAGTTACTTGGTAAAGGCACTATAGACAAAAGGTCAACAGGTGAAACAAGAGGTGTACATGGTTCGGCATCAAGAAATTATGATGTGCTTGGCAGATCCCTTATGAATCCTGATGAAGTAAGAAATATGGATAACAAAAATTGCCTTATTTTCATAAAGGGATTTAATCCTATATTTGATGAAAAATATTGGCCTTTTGACCATAAGAATTTTAAACAAACAGAAGATGGAGGGGCAAAGCCTTATACACACAATATTAGGAAAAGTAACAAAATTAAGGATGGATTAAAAATTTACAGTGAAAGAGAAATCAAAGAAGTTGAGAAGTCAGGAGAAAAAGTTAACATTATTGATTTGACTCCACAAGAGATTGCAGCATTACAGGAGAGTGAGTTTCAGATGGAGACAAAACCAACAGATGAAGACTTAAGAGAGGAGCTTACAACAAGACTATGTACAATGGATTTTTCAGCAGAGCAAATGGACGAAGCAAAAAAGGCATTAGCAATAAAAATGGATTTGGAGTATTTGCTTGAATATTTAAAACCAGAAACATCCATTGAGGAAATGAAAGAGAAACTAGAAAAATATCAAAGCAGATAAGGAGAAAATCAGATATGAAGAGATTTAAGAAAAATATTGGAAACATAAAAAACTGTTTAATTGGGGCAATGTATATGACAGTATTTCAGGTAAATAACGTACTTGCTGCGGGAGATGCAAGTTCAGTTACAAAACCACTTGATAACTTAAAGACACTGGTGCTTGCAATCATTGGGGCAATCGGCGTAATCATTCTTGCAAAAAATGTAATGGAGTTTGCACAGGCATATCAGGCAGCTGATTCATCAACAATGAACTCGGCACTTAAGGGAATTGTTGCAGGAGTAATGATGGCAGGCATTTCATCAGTACTTGGAATATTAGGATTCTAGAGGGAGGTGCAACATGAACGAAGTGAATATTTTGGAACGCACCGACCGACTTGCCGACGAGCAAAGCGAGGGGGCGTTACCGAAGGGAGGTAAGAGATTATGGACATATTTAGCTTAGGCGGTGTAATCCTTGATCTTTTGCAGACGGTTGTTGATTTCTGGAATGACAAGGTGTCTCTTGTTTTTGAACTGCTGGGGCAGTCCCCGGTAAGCTTCAAGAACGGAGGCCCCTGGGCAGTGGTGGCAAACCTTGAACCCATATTTGTGGCGGTTGGTTCGTCACTGGTGGTTCTGTTCTTTGTAATAGGTTTCTGTTCGGAGAGCATTGACGTAAAGGAAGAGGTAAGATTTGAAACCATACTAAGGATGTTAATGAGAATAGGAATAGCTGAATGGCTTGTTGCAAATAACGTGACAATAATGAAGGCATTCTTTACATCAGCTGGGAATCTGGTGGGGCTCATGACACAGGGAACAACAACCAAGTTAAAGATACCAGGTGAACAGCAGACAATCATAAAGGACCTTGGATTCGGAGAAAGCCTTTTAATGATGATACTTGCAGTAATCATTGCACTTGTAATCATCTTCTGCGGTTTCATGCTCATATACACCGTGTATTTCAGATTCTTAAAAATACTTGTGGTTGTGCCATTTGGCGCACTTGCGTTTTCAACTGTAAGCGGAAACCGGATGGTAAGTCATTCGGCAGTAAGCTATGCAAAGTACTTTCTGTCAATAGTGCTGGAGGCAGTGACAATGGCACTTGCAATAATAGTCTGCAATGCATTTTTAAATGCAGGACTACCAACATTTACAAGCGATTACGCGGACTGGACAAAGGCACTGATGTACATGTGTGAACTTACATTCAGCGTGGCAATGACAGTCGGAGCAGTGAAGGGAGCACAGAATCTTACAAGTAAGGCACTGGGATTATAGAAACAGGAGGAACAGATGAACATATCAATTAACAAGGACATAGAAAAATATCAGGAGTCAGTGGTGATGGGACTTACTGCAAGACAGCTGATATTTTCCATCGCATCAGTTGCATGCGGTGGGGCAATAGTTCTTCTTACATACAGATACGTGGGCCTTACGGGAAGTGCATACATTGCAATTCCCGTGGTGGCACCACTTGCATTAAACGGATTTTATTCATATCAGGGAATGAGTTTTACACAGATGTTTAAAAGAAAACTGTGGTTCGCTTTTAAGAACAGACCACTTACATACATTTCAGAGGAAAGTGAGAAAACCATAAAAAGAATGAGAATGGAAGAGGAACGGCAGAGAAAAAAGGAAGACAAAAGGAAAAAACAAAAGAAAAACAAAAGAAGTGACAAAAGC
This sequence comes from Eubacterium sp. AF19-12LB, assembly GCF_003479125.1. NCBI lineage: Bacteria > Bacillati > Bacillota > Clostridia > Eubacteriales > Eubacteriaceae > Eubacterium > Eubacterium sp. AF19-12LB. The sequence continues at coordinate 49,290 of NZ_QUGP01000001.1, forward strand.
AGAAAATGAGAAACATACAAAAAAAATTAACACAGGAAAATAAACGGAGGAACAGGAATGAACATATTTAAGGACAGGTTTTCTGAAATAAAGAAGGCATCAGAGCCGCTTTACAAATCACCAAAGTCGGTGCAGGAAACAATAGAAATATTAAAGATATCGGAAAGCGGGATATTTGAGGTGGCAGATGGAAAGTATTCAAAGACATACAGATTCAGTGATGTCAATTATGCCACACGTTCAGAGGATGAACAGGAAAGCTTCTTTCAGAGATACTGCAGGTGCCTTAACTCATTTGACTGTACATTCAAGATAACAGTCAACAATAAAAACAAGGACATGGATGTGCTGAGAAATGAGGTAATGCTTAAGTACAGAAATGACGGATTCGATAAGATGAGGGAAAGTTACAACAGAATCATTGAGGATAAGATACTTGAGGGAAGACAGGGCATCGAGCAGGAAAGATATCTTACCATAACAATTGAGAGAAAGAACTTTGAGGAGGCAAAGGCACAGTTTGCAACAATAGAGGCATCAATGTTTCGAAGTTTTGCCGAACTTGGTTCAAAACTGACACCACTTACAGGAAATGAAAGGTTAAAGATTCTTCACGACTATTACAGACTTGGAAGGGAGGATGAATTTAACTTTGACATAAGACAGGGAAGAATTACCGGAACAGACTTTAGAAATGAAATCTGCAACACAAGGATAAAATATCATCCTGACTATTTTGAGGATGAGGGAAAGGTTGGAAGGGTTCTTTTCATAAAGAAATATCCCACATACCTTTCTGACAGATTTTTTACGGAGCTGACATTTCTGCCGGTACATTCGGTTACAAGTGTGGATGTGGTTCCGGTGCCAAAGGACCTGACAATGAAGATGCTGCAGAAAAAGTATCTGGGCATTGAGTCAGACATAATAAAACAGCAGAGAACAAGAAACAGAAACAATGACTTTTCATCAGACATTTCATATGCAACAAGACAGAAGAAAAAGGACATTGAGGAGATAATGAACAACGTAAGGGAAAATGACGAAAGCCTTTACTATGTTTCAGTGACAATGATTGTCATGGCAGATAACAGGGATGAACTTGAAAGCATCTGTGAGACAGTTGACTCCATTGCAAAGGGAGCAGGATGTGCTGTTGACACATGCATGTACAAACAGAGGGAAGCAGTTAACACAACACTTCCAATAGGAGTAAGACAGATTGAAACAATGAGAACAATGCTTACACAGAGTCTTGCAGTGCTGATGCCGTTTAATGTGCAGGAACTTTGTGACAGAAACGGCATTTACTATGGCGTAAACCAGATATCAAAAAACATAATTGTGGGCAACAGAAAGAAGCTCTTAAACGGCAACGGATTCATATTTGGTGTGTCAGGTGCAGGAAAGTCATTTCAGGCAAAGATGGAAATGGGGTCGGTTTTACTCTCAACAGATGACAATGTAATTGCAGTAGATCCAATGAATGAATATGAGGATGTCACTGAAAAATACAATGGAACTTACATAAACATTTCAACAAACACAAGAAACTACATTAATCCCATGGACATGGATGTGTGGAACCTTGATGTATTGGACAGTAAGGGCTGGGTAAGGGATAAGTGCCAGTTCATGTTAAGCATCTGTGAGCAGATAATGAAAGAAATAACACCACAGCAGCGTTCTATCATTTCAAGATGTGTAAAGGATTTGTACATGGACATTGCAAGAAGCAGGGAAAAATATGTTCCAACAATGGAGGACCTTTACAACAGACTGCTGGAGCAGGAGGACAAGGAGGCAAGGGACGTTGCACTTGGACTTGAAATATTTGTGACAGGCGCACTTAACATATTTAATCATCAGACAAACATAAACGTAAACAACAGATTCATTGTTTACGGAATAAGGGACCTTGGAGAATCACTTGCCCCACTTGCAATGCTTGTGATGATGGAGACAATACAGCAGAAAATCATACAAAACGGAGAACACGGAAAGGCAACATGGTTCTACATAGATGAAGTGCATGTGCTCCTTAATTCACCATTCAGTGCGGAATACCTTAGACAGATGTGGAAGAAGGTAAGAAAGCAGGGAGGACTGTGTACAGGAATCACACAGAACATCGTGGACCTTTTAATGAGTGAGACAAGCACCACAATGCTTTCAAACTCAGCATTCATACTTCTTTTAAATCAGTCAAGCAAGGACATAGAAAAGATAGTGGAGGCACTGGAAATATCAGAGGAGCAACTTAACTATGTGATAGACTCACCGTCAGGATGCGGACTGATAAAATGCGGAAGCAGAATGGTGCCGTTTGACAATGTGATTGACAAGGACAGCGAGTTGTACAGACTGTATAACACTAATCTGTATGAGAAGATGGAAAATCGCAAAAAGGATGAGTAAATCTATTAGAGAGTAGATAAAATATAATTGCTGGGAGATGGGCGGTGTGGTAGAATTGTGTAGGTTAGAATGTAAATGAGTGCAACATAAATTTGCACTCATATCTTAGGAGGGTAAAATGAAAGTAATAGCAATTGCTGCTGTGACAGCAGGTGGAAAAACAACTATAGTTAATGAACTGAAGAATCAAATCGCAAATACGAAAGCTTTGTATTTTGACGATTATTCTTTTGAAGGTGAAGTTGATAATTTTTATGAATGGACGAAACAAGGAGCAGATTATAATGTATGGAATTTGAGTCCATTGGTAGAAGATGTTATTGATATAAAAAATTCAGATTGTGAATATCTATTGCTAGATTATCCTTTTGCATACTGTCACAAAGCCTTAAGAAACTATATTGATTGTGCGATTTTCATAGATACCCCATTAGACATTGCAATGGCAAGAAAGGTTTTGCGAGACATGAAAAACGCTACAGGTGAGGAGATTAGACAAGAGATGGAGACATACCTAAAGTATGCCAGAATTGCTTATGTTCAAATGTTAAAAGATATTTTGCCGTCATCTGATTATGTAATAGATGGGACAAAAGAATTATCTGAAAAGGTTGACGAAATAAAAAAGATTATTTTATCGCTATAGCATTAATTTGCCAGAGCGGTTTATCGTTAGAGGGAGTGATGAAATTGAAAATTGAAACTGATAGATTAGTAATTCGTTCTATTCAGTACGGAGATGAGAAGAGTTTTGCAGAGATGGCACAAGATGGTAGCTTGGAAGCAATAGGATTTGATTGTAATTGTTCTGAATGGATTGAAGATTGGATAGAAGAAGCCGTTGAATATGATAAAAGGGATAACCCGGAAAATGATTATTTGGCATATACAGTTTGTCTCAAGAAAGACAATAGAATTATTGGTTCGGTTGGGTGTTCATGGTACAATGATTTTGAGCAAACAGGTGTTACATATTTTTTAGGAAAGGAATATAGAGGAAAGGGTTATGCTTTGGAAAGTTTGAAAGCATATATAGAATATTTCTTTAAGCAATATCAAATAAATAAAATTATTGCTACTATTCGAGATGATAATATAAATTCATGGAAACTATTGGAAAAGACAGATTTTTATTTGTGTGAAAAGAAAATGTGGAAGGATTACGATGATTCAAAAGAATGCATGTATAGGTTTTATGAATTTGTGAAGCAATAAGAAATGGAAATGATAACAAATAAATTGAGTGAGGACAATAAAAATAATGGAATATATATTTGAAACAAGAAACTTGAAAATTAGAAGATTTGAAATACAAGATGCACAAAAATTATATGAAAATCATCTTGAAGAAGAAGTTAAAAAATGGATACCTAACGAAAGTTATGCAGACATTCAAGAGGCACGGGAAGCAATAAGGTTTTATGCAGAGTGTGTTAATGAAAAGCATTTACCATTTGTATTGGCTGTAGAATTAAAGGAAAATGGAGAATTAATTGGAGATACAGGCATAAATGAAGTTGATGGAAAACCAAATGAGGTAGAAATCGGTTATACAATTTGTAAAGAATATAGTGGAAATGGTTATGCAACAGAACTTGTGCAAGGAATGACAAGGTTTGCATGTGAAACCTTTAAAGTAAAGATTTTATATGGTCGTGTTATGCATGGAAATAATGCTTCGGTACGAGTATTAGATAAGAATGCATATTCATTTGTTTCAGAAGAATTTGATGCAGATGACGATCCATACGGCAAGGGAATGTTAATTTATAAGAAAGAATGTTAGTTTTATATTGATAATATAAGAAATATTGGAAAGAAAGGAAAAAAGTCATGGAGAAAGGAAAAATTATTTTCTTAAATGGAGTAACCAGTTCAGGGAAAACATCAATTGTAGAGGCATTGCAGGATACTGACGATATATTCTTTTATGTTGTGGCAAATGATTTGTTTGAAGAAATGATTGGAGAAAAATATTTAAGGGAGAATTACTGGAAATATTTAAGTGAAGTGATAATAATGATGTATCATACAGCAAAATTATATTCCGATATGGGTAAAAATGTTCTAATTGATGGAATTTTAGTCGAAAGAGATGAGATAAAACCACATTATAAGCAAATGTTAGAAATTTTTAATGATAATCCACTGGATATAATTGAAGTTTATTGTCCTTTAGATATATGCAAACAAAGAAATATTGAACGAGAGAATAGATATGCGGAGCAATCAGCAGAACAACATGAAATAATGTCAAAGGGCATAAAATATAGAATGCGAGTTGATACTAGCATACATAGTCCCAAAGAATGTGCAGATATTATTTTGAAGGAACTGTTTAAATAATTTAACAATTTACAAATTATATAGAAAACTAAAAGTATTATATCTAAACGCCAAGTTAGCATAAAGCTAGCCTGGCGTTATTTTTTACCCAAAATCAAGGAGGACAACATGAAAATAAACAAGGAGCAAGAAGTTAAGACAGAAATACACAAGAAAAAGACCGGAAAGATTCATAAAAAGAATGAAGCTAAAATTGACAACAAATCAATGACAACCAGAGCCAAAAGAAGTGTAAATTTAGCAGGAATAATGGCTGAATCAACTATTACTGAAAATGTTGAGGGTGGTGAAAACATTGATGGAGCATTTGAGGCAACAGGCATTGCAATAAGAGCTGTAAAGGGAGCGATAAGCGAAGGTAACCGAATTAGAAAAAAGGTGAGCACGTCAAAACTACAAAAGGAAGTGGCAGGCAAGAGAATCAGAAAGAAAGCATCGACCAAAGGTAAAGAACTTGCCAAAAAGTCAGTCAAGAATACATCAAGAAATGTGGCAAAGAAAACATCCAAAAAGGTAGTCAAGGATACAACAAAGGAAAGTACAAAACTTGCAGTAAAAACCGGCACTACAGTTGCTGGTTCAGCGGCAGGTCCTGAAGGAACCTTAATAGGAATGGCTGCAGGTGAAGCAGTGGGAATGAAGATTGAAAACACATTTTACAGGGCAGAGCAAAAGAGCAGAATGATGAAATATTTTATGGACAAGCTAAAGTCCGGTGAGGAGCAAAATGACAGTCTGTTTAAGCTCGTAGGAAGCATTGTAAAAAACAAGGTGGCATACATAATTATGCAGGTGATGTCACTACTGGCACCATTAGTAGTTCCGATTCTCATAGTGGTGATGGTCGCAACAGGAATTGTGTTCGCTATCATTGCAGTTCTTTACAATTCACCATTTGCAATATTTCTTCCACCACTTGAAAGCGGAGATACAATACAGACAGTGACAACGCAGTATGTATCTGAATTTAATCAGGAAATACAGACACTGGTGGATGAACACAAGGATGCGGATGAGGGCAGAAAGGTGTATGTGGACTACGAGGGAATGAACAGCGAGCCATCAAACTACTATGACATCATGTGCGTGTACATGGTGAAATACGGTTACGAAAACACGGCAACAAAAATGAATGAAACAAACAAGCAGAATTTAAAGGCGGTGTTTGATGACATGTGTAGGTACACAACAGAAAAGGTAACAGAGAAAAAGGGAAAAAAGAAGAAAAAGTACCTTGAAGTGAGAATTACATTAAAAAGCTACACGGAAATGTCAGTGGAGTATCAGTTTGACGAGGAAAGACAGGAAACACTTAATAAGCTGATGAGTGCCTGCATTACAAGTAATCCGTCAGGCGGTCAGACAGGTGGAAGTCAGTTAAGTGGCTTGCAGGGAAGTCTTACAGCACAGGAGATAACAAGCATAACAGACAAAATAACAGATCCAACACAAAAGACAGTGGCATCCTTTGTATTGTCAAAGGTTGGATATCCATACAGTCAGAGCTTAAGAAACAGTGGAAAAGCATTTGACTGTAGCTCACTGGCATTCTATGGGTGGAAATCAGCAGGTGTAGACATATCATTTAATGGTTCAACAACTGCAGCTGCGGAAGCAGAAGGACTTAAGGACAAAACAGTCAAGGAAAAGGACATACAGCCAGGAGACCTGATATTTTATAGCTATACAACCAATGGAAGATACAAAAACATAAGCCACGTGGGTATTTATGTAGGTAACGGAAAAATGGTTGAGGCTGTGGATGAGGCACACGGAGTATGTTTGGGTAATTATCATAATGGAGGATTGGTGATGATATGTAGACCAGGAAAATAAGAACCCTAAGGTATAGCAACACTAACTCTTAAATCAGATGGCTTTAATATATCATAACCATACATGGTTAAAAAATTATATTTATAAAAATAAGAAAAAGGAATTAAGGAAAGGAGACTAGCTATGAATTATAGTATAAAAGTAAACAAGTTAGAAAAAGAAAATTGGAGTACAAAGGCTTTTGTTTCAGTGGTATTTGAAGAAAGCTTTAAGTTAACAGACATTACAATCAGGGAAACAAAAAATGGAGAAACATTTGTGGCAATGCCAGGATATAAAACAAGTAAAAAGGATGAACAGGGAAATCCAGTTTACAAAAATTACTTTTATCCAACAACAGCAGAGTTTAGAAAGGAATTGTACGATAACATCATAAAGGCATATGAAAGCAATGCGAAGGAACTTAATATAACATCTGGAAAAGATAAGGTTAGTGTTTCAGTGGCAATGTACCCATGCAATTTTAATGAAAAGATAGAAAGCATCGGAAAAATTTACATAGACAAGTGTTTTGTAATAGATGGTGTCAGAGTAATTGAAGGTGAAAAAGGTAGTTTCGTTGCAATGCCGACAAAAACCACCGAAGGTAAAGATGGAAAAACAGAGTATTCAGAAGTATGCTATCCAGTAACAAAGGAGTTCAGGGAGCAGCTTTATGGAGAAATTATAAAAAAGAGCAATGCGGTAAAGGAGCAGAAAAAAGAGATTGGAGGATTTGAACCTATAAGAGACTTTGGAGATGAAAAGTTGCCGTTTAGATAAAAATTTAAAACAGTAAATCACAAAAAGCTTAAAATGAATATTTTACAAAGTTACATAATCAGAAAATAACTATAGTTATGATTGAGAAAAATAAATCTTGACAGTGAAATATAAAGATTATACAATGTGGCTGAAAAAAGATACATTGTGAAATATTAGAAATACATAGTTTGTTGAATTATCTACTATCACAATAAAGTTTTATAATCAGCAAACATTGGGAGATGATAAGGAAGCATGGTGGCTTCCTTATTTTTACATTATGAAAAAATATTTGAAATTTAGTGTGTTAAATTAAAAACAAAACCAAAAAACAAAAATTTGAAATTTTGCACCCAACGTTTGAAAACAATCGTGTTCTATATAGAAAGAGAAAACTTTCAAATAAATCAGAAGGGAGGAATTATATGTATAAAGAATATGCCGGCATGAGCTATGAAGAAGTTATAGAAAAATATTCTGATTACATAACAAGAATGTGTGTGGTATGGACACAAAATGAAGAAGCAGCTAAAGATTGTTTTCAAAATACATTTATCAAGCTTTATAAGAGTTCAAAAACATTTAATGACAGTGAACATTTAAAAGCGTGGTTGCTTAAGGTGGCTAGAAATGAGTGTAACGATTATCATAAGTCCTTTTGGAACAGAAATGTATCCGTTGGTTTAGAAAAGGACAGGCTGGAAGGAATGCAGAATAATTCAACTAATGGACTACAATTAGATAATGACACAGAAATTCTGGTAAAGGCGTTGAGAAAAATATCTTTAAAATATCGTGAAGTTTTAGTTCTTTATTATTATCAGGAATATAGTACAAAAGAAATTTCAGATATTCTTCAATTAAGTGTTAATACTGTGAAATCAAGATTACAACGAGGTAGGGAAAAACTTGCAAAAATTTTAGAAAAGCAGGTTTAAGAGATTATAACCAAAAAAATTGGAGATTGGAGGCAAATATGAATTTAAAAAAATTGGATACAATTAAAACTCCGGAAAATTGGAAAAAAGAATTGCTTAACCAGCAAATCAATGTGTCAAGTGAAGAGAGCAATGGTAGGTTTATAAAAATAAGAAAAATGAAATGGGTAGCAGTAAGTTTGGCAATAGTTGTGGTTTGCGCAACAGGAATAACTGTTGGAGCAAGCACATCTGATTCCTTTAGAGAATTTTTACAGGGAGTATTTGGAATTAAAAAGGTGCAGGAAGTCAAACTGGAGACTACAACAAACAGTGAAAAAACAGAAGAATGTAAAACACCAGAAGGAGAAATTAAATTAAGCGATAACATGGAAGTTGTGGGAAGGAATGAAACCTTCATATTGGAATACAGCAAAGATGATTCTGAAAATGTTAAAAATGTATATTCCATAAAAAACAATAAGCTTCTTAGCGAACAGGTTAACAAATTTCAGGGAAAGTATAATAATGAGGCGTTTTCTTTTGACTATGTTATAAGAAATAAAGAAATTTGTGGATTTAATTATAAAGGTGCTGTAAGTGAAATTTTTCCGATTATGAAAGGAAGAACAATTTATGCAGCCTTGTATCAGGAAGAAAAGGGTAAGGTAGTCAATGAAGCAATTGCAGAAATTGATTTGGATACAAATGAGATTGTGAAAATATCAAATGATAAAATGATTTGTAATTTTGTTATGTCTCCAAATGGAAAAACACTTCTTTGTAATTTCAGATCAAAAGGATATTGGGCAATATTTGATTTGGACAGCAAAACTGAAAAGAAATTCAACAAAAATCTTATAAACGGATACGCAACAGTTGATGAAATAAGTTTTGTGGATGATTACCATATATTAACTTTGGGTAAACCGTTTACAAAAGACAAAACAGAATATTATAGTAAATATTTAATAAATCTGAAAAACGGAAAAGTTGAGAAGGAATTTTTCAGCACACAAACAGATATAAACTTCAACCATACTTATTCTTTTGACAAAAAAGTAATGACAATTGAAAATATAATTGAAGGCTCTAAATTTAAGATTAAAACTAATGAAAAAACAATTGAACCTATTGGTGCATCAGAAAAATATGCAATGTTTAATACCGGCTCAAATGGAATAATGTATTTGATAAATCTTGAAAAAAAGGAATGGCTAAAAATAAATATTCCGGTCAAAAGTTGGGAGAACATGAATTTGTATTTGATGGGAAAAGAAAATAAGATGTTAATTACATTTGATAAAAAAGCATATATAGTGGATATATCAGATTTAGGAAATATGAAATAATCAAAGAGGCTGTTCTAAAGGGCAGCCTCTTGGTATTTATGAAATTAAATATATTTAAGAACATCATAGAATAAAAGAAATAAACAGTTAATATGCAAAAATAAATTCAGTATGAAAGAGTAAATTTTAATTTATGAGAAAAATATATGTATAATTGTTTTGTAGAATTTAGAAAGAATATATGATAGAATTAAGCAGGAATTTTTCGAATAGTAAAAAACAAATTGACAAAACAGAACATATGTTCTAAAATCTACTTAAGATAAAACCCTGGACATTTTTGAAGGTAAATGTTAAAATTTAGGAAAAGGAGGAAAATAATAATGCCATATGCAATAGATTTATTTTGTGGTGCTGGTGGAATGAGTGAGGGACTTATTCAAGCAGGTTTTCACATCCTTTTCTCAAGTGACATAAATCCAGATGTTCAAAGAACCTATATGAACAGACATGAGCAGTTGGGATTACATCAAGGTGTAAATACTTATTTTCATCGTGGTGATATAAGAGAATTGACAGGAAATTTAATTAATGAAAAAATAGGTAATCTGGAAATATTCAGAAATCGAGATGTCCCTGAGATAGATGCAGTTTTTGGAGGACCACCATGTCAGGGATTTAGTAGAGCGGGACGTAGAGATCCTAATGATCCAAGAAATATGCTTTTTAGAGAATATTTAAGAGTAATTAATGAAGTTCGTCCAAGATATGTAGTTTTAGAAAATGTTACAGGATTTATGGATACGAGGTTCTATGGTTTTGAAGGGGTAACAGGTCATAGATATCCAGATGGTGAAATAGTTCCTAATATATTAATAAATGAATTTCAATTAATAGGATATCATACTCTGCAACCCAGAATTCTAAATGCGGCACATTATGGAGTGCCACAGAGAAGAAATAGAGTAATTGTTATGGCATATAGAAACGATATGGTGCCACCTGTATATCCAGAACCAACGCATGACGATGATACAGCGTTAACAATTACAGATGCAATAAGCGATTTAATAAGAAATGAAAATATTCGCAATCAGGTGCACGATACAGACACAGATTTTCAAATTGCTTCAAGAGAAGGTCGCACACCGGATGTTAATGGGAACACAATTGATAGTAATGGAATAGTATATAATAATGAGATATCTGCACATCAACAAATTATTGCTGAAAGATTTGCTTTATTTAGAGAAGGTGAAGATGGTGCAGGACTGAAAAATCGTGTAATGAGTGAAGGGATAGATATTTCTAATTATCCGGCGCTTATTAACCATTGTGTTAATGCGATGGGATTGGAGCAAGAACAGGTTATAGAATTATTTAGAGCAGGAAATGTTAACAGAGAGAATGTAGATATTCTTCTAACAAAGAAAAATATTAGAACTAGGTTGGATAGAAATAAGCCATCAGCAACAGTTATGACTATAGCAGATGATTATATTTCACCGTTTGAACCAAGAACGTTTTCTGTAAGGGAACTTGCAAGATTACAATCGTTTGATGATAGTTTTGAGTTTCTTGGAAAGAGGACAACAGGTGGATTACGTAGACGTGTGGAAGTACCACAATATTCTCAAGTAGGCAATGCTGTACCACCATTATTAGCTAGAGCTGTAGCTAATGAAATAATGAGAGTTTTGTAGATAAGTTAGATGGGCAATCTGGATATTTTCAGATTGCCCATCTTTTATGCCCTACAAATCATCTTATAATTCTACTAATTCAATTTCACCGAATAAATCTTGCTTCGCATATGGTTTAATACGCCAGGCATTGCCATGGTTTTTCCCAACATATTTACCTTCTTTTGTAGTATATCCCCGCCAATCATAAGTAATTAATCCAGCTTTAATGAGGGAGAGGAAAGTTGTAAATTGAGGAGCTCTGGAAAATTCAATTTCGTTATATTTGAATTGAACCATTCCAGAAATCTCTCTACTTTCTGCTTTTACCCATAATGTAGATGGATGTTTCATATATAACTGCTGTTTTAAGGCGTCAAATGACCAATATGCAGCTATTTCATGTTTACCTGTAATTGGATCACGCCATACAATGTTAACTTGTCTGTTTTCATCATTTACGTGTAGATAGAATCCTTGGTTATTTTGAGGTGCTTCCATCGAACCAATTGTTATGTAGAGACTACTATATCCAGGATGAGAATCGGAATCATATCCGTATATTCTGGCAAAAGCGGAAACTCTGTTTCTATCTATTGGTTCGTATGCTGCAACCCTTGTACCTTCAAAGTGTGGTCGTAAAGTAAAAAGTGTATCTAAAGTTCTGCCACCACCTTTTGATTTGACTTCTATTAGACCGTTATAATCTGCATCTGAACGGTTATTCGTGTTTATTCCAAGAAGATATTCTAAAGTGTCACCAACATCCTTTGGAGCAATTGGACCATATCCTTTAGAGTTATCAAAAAAGCCACCATGAATAATCTCATGCAAACGAGGTTTGATGTCATGGAACAATTTAGTAATTGCATCCATACCGATGGCATTAATTAAATCACTTTCACTTGGAATATTGTGCGTTAAGTTAATTATGTAAATTAAAGGTGTATCATTTGCTCGTTGGAAAACAGAAATATAAAGAAGATCCCCTTCATTGATTTCACCATTTTCCATCCTTCGTTTTATGGTTTCGATGGAAAAACGTCTATCACCTCGAGTGTTAGCAACTCTGTAAAATTTTAGTTTAATAAAGTCTGTTTTACCGTGCTGAATAAATAAAGCATTATAAGATATGCCAAATTTGCCACCATGTTCTAGTTGGTCATAATCTACAAGACCCCAGTCAAATAGGAGATCTCTAAGAATAGCATTTGCATCTAGGTTATTTTTATCGATCATAGTATATGTCATACGTATTAATGCATAATCCTCGTTTCGTATGCGTTGTATCATATTAATCACATTAGATTCATCTGAGTAAGGTGTAAAAATCATATATCCTCCTTAATTGAACTTCTTAAAAATAAATTGTACATTTCTACGTCTATGGTATAAGCCATAGCGTAAAGAGTTTTAATTGTAGGATTAAGTGCCTTTCGGTTTACTAATCTACTTATCAGTGCTGGCTGAATATCGGTTGCTCCATATATTTCAATCTGTCTAAGTTGTTTACTTTTCATAATTTTTTGAAAATTCTCAATAAAGACAAGGAGATAGTCATCCTCAATAAAGTTACCGGAGAAATTTAAACTATTGTATCCTAAGTCCGAGAGATAGTTTCTTGAAAACAAAGCAGGAAAAGATACATTAAGTTTTCGAGCAAGATTTAGAGCGGTCAAATATTCAATGTTTTGTTCACCGTATTCTAAGGCTGAAAGGCAATTACGATCATAATTTATTGAAGTGGCCAAATCAGAGATAGTGTATCCTTTCATCTCACGAGATTTCCTAATATTGCTACCAAATACTAATAAAATTTCCGACGGATCAAATTCCCAGTTCACTTTATCACCTCCTTCTTAATAGCTATTATATTTTATTTAACCCTTAATGTTTTGACTTATAACCATCAATTTAAAGGGAAACAACATATAGTAACTATTTATAAGAAAAATACAAAATGGTGGACATGTCTGAATGTACATTTATATGCAAAATAAAGAACTATTTTTTGTAAAAAGAGATTTAAGGAGAATGAGAATTTTTTGCGTTAAATTTTTCAATTAAAGGAGAATTTTTTATCTCATAAGTCCAGTTTATCGTACAACCTATAATGTATAATTTGGATAGTGGGACAATTTTACCCCTTAGATTTACTAATAAATCTAATAAATATAGTGATTTGTACATAACAGGAGCGATAATTATGCTTAAAATGAAAGACAACAATTATATAAACAATATAGCAGCTATACGTAAGAAGAATGGAATAAGCCAGACTCAATTTGCCAATGCAATTGGTGTTGAAACCAGTACTATTAGCAGAATAGAAACAGGTAAGTCTGATCCGTCTGCAGTTACATTATTTGCTATTGCTAAATATTTACAGGTTTCGGTTGATGAATTATATACAAGGAAAACTGCAGAACAAATCAAAAATGAAAGAGAGCAGGAATTTTTCAAGAGAAATATTAGATATTATGTCTCAACAGTTGAAAGCAGGAAAAATTACTAAAACGAACAAATTTTCGAATTATGGCGTATACGCTATAGAAAACTAAAATTATTTTCGATATAGTTTAGATACATTCTAAAAAGGGGTGTGAGATCAGCTTAGCTAGGGCATTGGATTTGATGCTACGGAATACTAGCGTATTATCTGCAGGATTTATTTCCCTTATCAAGCAGGTATTTATTGTAAAAACAAAAATACTGATTAAAGGAAGTGAACAAAGGAATGAGCAATTCTATGAAGGTATCATTCTGTTGCAAAGACTGTAAGAGAAGAATGTTTGACTATTATGCAGGAAATTTAAACTTGTCTATCAAATGCAATAGATGCAAAAGAGTTTTAACACTTAAAAAGATAGATGAGAAATATGTAGCAGAGAGAATGATTAACGGAAAACTATTTGTGTGAGGTGTAAAAATTGATTTACAAGTATGGCATTGGAGAACATGTGTATATCATGGAAAATGGAATGCACATAAAAGAAGTGATAATAGTTAATATAGCTAATGGCTTCTATCAGGTTTGTTTTACGGATAGAAGAGGCTCAATTAAATTAAGAGAGTCAAGGCTATATAAGACTATTGGAGAAGCAGCAACAAAGAACAGTGCTGCGAAAAATGAATTAAGCAAATTACATAAGAAAAAAACATACCATTCACCATATGATTACGAATGTGGATATTATGGATGACTGAAAACAATTTATTATGAAAAATTAAATAGGCCCACCTGATAAGGGCATGCAATTATTGAGGTAATTGTAGAAGCACCAGAGACGCAGGGGAAAATCAGTAAGAAGTAGATTTACTTTACAGGATTTCCCTTGCGTCTTTTTTTGCGCATAGAAAAAATATATGTAATTAAAGTGTCAGGTGCAGACAACGAACCTTTCTGGTTTTCCAGAAAGGAAAAAGATGTTTTATTACGATATTAAGGAAAGCGGAAAAAGAATCAAGGAGTTAAGAAAAGCAAAGGGATTAACACAGGAAAAGTTGTCAGAAAAGATTGGAATTTCGTGCCAAGGATTAAAGATGATTGAGTGTGGAATAAATGGAGCCAGAATTGACACATTTGTTTATTTGGCAGAAGTATTAGATACAACGATTGATTATTTGGTTTTAGGCAGAAGTTGTATGGTTATTGATGATGAGTAAAAGGTATAGTGCCACTAACTCTTATTTTATATTTGAAAACAGTATATTAAAAGAGGCTCAAATGAGCCGGCAAACCTCCTTTAAGGCAATGCATGAAATAGTTTCTACTTATTATGATTATAAGTTTGAAGTTGTTGACTATGCCGTGACCCATACTGAAGTATGGTAGCAAGCTACAGCACATATACTGGCGACGGTCAGGGGAAAGAAACAAAGTAGTAAGTAATTATTGGCGTGTTATATTACTGCAACTGTATCAGACGTGATGCAATGCATTGCAATAAAGGAGAAAATCAGGAGGAATAAATGGAATACAAAGGTTTAGAAGTTGGAAACATAATTAAATCATTAAGAATAAAAAAGAATGTATCTGTATTTGAATTGGCTTACAGAGCGAAAATAAGTCAATCACATGTGTATCAGTTGGAAGAAGGAAGTAATAAGATGAGCATTGATCTTTTGTATAGGCTAATGGATGCATTGGATACAGATGCAAATACAATATTGGGGATAAAGGAAAAGGATGAGGTTTCAGTGGATGAAAGGCTGAAGGAGTTAAGCCCTAAGATGAAAGAAACATTGACGGAGTTGTTTTTGAGGACAATAGATGGGGTGGAGAAATAGTTAAAGATAACAAAGACAATATTATAGGGATAATAAATAGTCCGGAAATGTTAATTTTGAAAAATTAGCATTTCCGGATTATTTATCTATAGGATTTTATAACTAATAAAATACAAAACTGAATTAAAACTCTGATTAACTGTTTGTATCATTAACATACCATTTTCTTCGTCCATTGGATTCTTGTTGTTGTATGAGACCTGATTCTTGCAGCAATTTGAGCTTTTTTAAAATACCTGACTTAGTATAATTAAATGTTTTAGATAGCTCAGATAGTGAAGCAGATGGGTGTTTTTTTAAGTAAGACAGCAATCGTTGGTCTAATTCATTATTATGGTTTCTATTAGTATAATCATAGAGCTTATTAATTTTTTGAAGTTTAATATCATTGTTATCTTTGAACATATATATGTCATGTATTAAAGTGTATATGTCTTTAAGTTCGTTATAAATTACAGTATTAACGCTTTTATCAATATCGGGACTGTGTACTAATGCATTACGATATCGGCGAAGGTCATTAATTAAGTAGTATGCTCTGCCGTTGATAATTTGGTTTTGTTGCAGGATGTTTAATGCATCAAAGATATGTAGATTATGCATGGACTGCGGACTACATGTTAATTCACAAGCATATTGTTTTAGCAGTTCTTCTAGTAGGTTGTAATAAGTTATAAAGCTAGAAAAACTATTCTTATTCTCTTTATTGGAAGAATATTCATTATCTATAATGTATTTTTCTTTCATACTTTTTTCTTTAATAGATGTAGGGTTTAAATATAAGGCAAACTTTATTACTTCAGTCATAATCAATAAAAAAAGCAAAATAGCTTCTGTTAGGAAGAATGGGAGAAGCAAAAAGAAGGCGTTATCCTCATTATAAATAGCTAGTGTTATTAAGCAGAAAATAATATCTATAACACTAAAAATTATTATGTATATGAGCGAATGAAAACAATCAGAACGCAAGCTTTCTGTATATTCTGTGATAGTATCATCAGTTGCACCAATGGATTGTATTTTTGAATCGATTACACTATAACCGGCAATGGTTAATCCAAGTAGAGCACCAATTACCTGGGCTAGTGATGAATATATATATAGGATTTGATTTTCAGTCATATATATTTTGCTAAAATGAAAAAAACAACAATTTATTAAATTTAGGATAGATAAAAATCCAAACAGAATTATTAATATTTTATGAAATGATATTTTATGATGCTTCATATAGTTACCTCATGTATTGATGTTTTTATCTTGAAATTTATCTGATGGTACGTCTATTCAAATTCTATTATGAAATATAAGATGGTTAATATTATATACAAAATGTATGATTTATACAATAAATAAGAAATTGTAAAAATAGATAAAGTGGATAAAAATATTTCACAACCTATATCAAATAAAGGGATGATAAGATTAATAAAATATGTTATGATTGTAATGATTTGATAATGGGGGTGTTATACGCATGTATATACAAGAGTATTAACTTGAAGGCTGCAGAATCACATATAGGAGTATATCTAAGAATGTTCAAAAATGCAGAATATCTTGTGATATGAGAGCAACTTTCAAAAAATATCTAATAATAAGTATCAAGAAATATGTTTATTTACCACTCAAGAGTTATAGGGTATTTAAACATTTGGTAGAGGCTTGATAATATGGACATAGGTAATAAATGAACAAAAATAGGAGAAATTATGAGGATTATAGATCTATTTTCGGGAGCAGGAGGGTTAACCTTTGGATTCTATTATAGAAAAAGAAAGAATGAATTTGTAAGAAACAGAAAAAATTCTTTTGTTTTTGCAAATGAGATTGATCATTTCGCAGCGGAGGCATTTAAAGCGAATTTCCCAGATATAAAGATGATAAACGAAGACATAAAGCTATTAGACAAAGAAAGAATTGAACGATTGATAGGAGACAAACCAGTAGATTTAATTATTGGTGGACCTCCGTGTCAATCATTTAGTACTGTAGGACAGAGGGTATTCGATGAAAAGGCAACACTATATGAAGAATATTTAAGAATTTTGAGTATTGCAAAACCTAAAATTTTTTTGTTTGAGAATGTTAAAGGAATGTTGTCTATGAGAGAAACATTTTATAAGACTGATAATCAGGGAAATATAGTATATGAAATTAAGAAGAATAAAGAGACAGGTAGAGAAAGAAAGTATCCGAAAGTAGAAAGATATGGAAGAAAGATAATTGATATTATAAAAGAAAGATTTGAGTTTATTACAGATGATTTTGGATATAATATTAGTTGTGAGGTACTTAATACGGTTAATTATGGTGTTCCAGAAAATAGGGAACGAGTTTTTGTTGTAGGCATAAGAAAAGATTTAGATATTAAATGGAGTTATCCCGGAGCGATTAAAGGTGATAAATTATCAATTAAAGAGGCAATATCTGATTTACCAATCGTTTTAGAAAACGAGAACGTCGTAAAGTATAATTCTCAGCCACAAAATGATTATCAGAGGCTGATGCGTGGGAATAACAAGGTTCTGACAGAACATTATTGTGGAATATATGGAGAAAAAATACGAACGGTAATACAAAATGTTAAGCAGGGCGAAGGAAAAGAAGACTTTAATAATTTAGTTGAGTCAGGAGTGATTGACAAAAAATATAGACTTACATCAGGATATAAGAATACATATGGCAGATTGATTGAAAGTATTCCAGCACCAACAATTACAAATAATATGACAGCTCCATCAGGACTTAGATGTATTCATTATTCTCAGAATAGAGCATTGACGCCTAGAGAAGGGGCCAGAATACAGTCCTTTCCAGATTGGTTTGAGTTTAGGGGTGGAGTTGGAAGCGTAACTACACAAATTGGAAATGCAGTGCCGCCGTTAATGGCTATTATACTAGCAAAACAAATTGAAAAGTTATTGAAAGGATAGAGTATATGATGACAGACATGGAAAAGAAAGATATTAATAATAGAAATACGGATAATGCAATTTACTTTAATTTTTCATATGCTGCATTAAAGCTTTTAGGAAAAAATTTATATAGTAACGCGGCAAATGCTATATCCGAATTGGTTGCAAATGGCTTGGATGCAAAGGCGAAAAATGTGTATGTTTATATTGACATGTCTGATAAGGAACATTCAATTATAGAAATTATAGATGATGGAATGGGAATGGACTATGAGGATTTGGCTAGAAAATATGTATGGATTGGTAGAAATAAAAGAAATGATGCGGACTTACTTGAAGATGACAAAAAGAATGTAATGGGAAGAAAAGGAATCGGAAAATTGGCAGCATTGTACTTGTCAAATAATTATTTTATTTTAACAAAAAAAGATTCGGCTAATAAAGTTAATCAATGGCAAATAAATCTTTCAAAGTACGATGATTCTGATTTCCCAAAACTTGATCGTATTAATAAACAAATTGTGATAGAAAACAATGATATATGGGGAAAAATGCAACATGGAACTGCAATTGTTTTGAATAATGTAGATTTGAGAAGAAATGGTGCAAAAAGAATTGAAGCATTGAAAAGAGTTTTTGCGGATTTTTATTTGATTGATGAACTGGCTTCAAGTATCTATGTTTCGGTAAAAACAGACAAAAAACAGAAAACAAATTTTGAAAAGGTAGAGAAGTTTGTGGCATTTGAAAATTTGTTTGCCATGTATGATAACACAAATAGTGAACAATATAAGAAAATGCGCAAGAGTATTGCATTTTCCTGGGCATCTAAATATCCACATATAGCAAACAAGGAACGTGAAACAATCATATTCAATAAGAAGGATTTCAATTATAAAGGCAAGAAGAAATTCAAGACAGAGAATGGAGAAATGATTGAAAAAGAATATGAATTGGTTGGTTGGATTGGTGTACATGCTACAATAGATTCAAAAAATGCAATTGACGAAAAATTTATTAGAAATGATATCTATAAACCGAATAGGCTTAGAGTATATGTAAGAAATAAGTTAGCCGTGGCAGATTTTTTTGAAATGCATCCAAGTACACAAGCAATGTCAAATTATGTTGAAGGAGATATTACTTTTAATATTTTAGATGACGATGATTTACCAGATATTGCAACTTCCAGTCGTCAGGATTTTTTGGATGATGAGCGTGTTGAGTTGCTAATATCTATTTTGGATCCAATTATAAATTCCTTGTTTAAGGTAAGAAACGAGATAGGACAAAAGATAAGAAATGAAAATATAGAATATGAGAATTATATAAAAGAACAAGAAGAGAATAAACGAAAAAAGGAAGAGGAAGCAAGGCAGAAAGCTGAGGAACAAGCAAGAAAAGCTGAACGGGAAAAAAATGAGGCTGAGGAAAAACAAAGAAAAGCAGAAGAAGAAAAAAAACTGGCAAACAGTAGGGCAGAAAAGTTATCTGTAAATTTAGGAAGTGAGAAGAAAAGGAATCATTTTTTAGTAAATTCATTAGATGATGACCAAATTAATTTTGCAAAACGTTTGCATATGATTCGGATAAACACATCGACAATTGCAAAAATTGTAAAAAATAATGTTAATAAGTTGAATCGTGGTAAATTTAAAGAAAAAGATGCATGGGAATTGTTAAAAAAAATTTCTTACCTAAGTGCTAGGATGCAAGCGGTGTTGGAATATAGTGCAATGGCTAAATTCAATACAAAAGAAGAGTTTATTGAAGATAATTTATTTGATTTTATTGAAGAATATTGTGAGAATGTGTTAGCACAGGATGAAGATATAGAAATTCAAATATTAAGAGAGGATAGAAAAGATTTTATAATTCGATTTATTCCGCAAGATATTGCTGTTATTTTAGATAATGTAGTAAGCAATTCAATAAAATATAATGCTACAATATTAAAAATTATTTTGAATAATGATGAAGATTTTTGTACTATAGACTTTATTGATAATGGTGATGGATTAAATCCTAATATAGAAGATACAAGTGAATTGTTTGAATTTGGAAAGGGCTATACGTATACTGGAACTGGTGTAGGATTATATCATATTAAAAATATTGTTGAAGAAGAGTTGAAGGGTACTGTAGACATTAAATCAGAACAAACAAAAGGATTTACTTTACATGTGAGGTTTAAAAAAATATGAGATACGATTTAAATATACTATGGGTTGAAGATACATCAACATATTATGAAGAAGCTAAAGAACTTTTAGAAGGTTATGCAGAGGACAGTGGTATTTCAGTAAAATTTTATTATATTCAGAATGTTAAGGATTTTTATGATAAAATGCGTAACAATGAAGAAGGATTTAAATTATATGATATTTATTTTATTGATTATTCATTGTCGGATGGGGTTGTAGGAAGTGATTTGATATCAATGCTCAGGACTAAAAATGTTGATGCAGACATTTTGTTTTATTCATCTGACAAAGAAGCTTCAATTCGTAAAACTATAAAAAATGATATGGGGGCATTCGAAGGTGTATATGTTGCGAACAAGAATAGTTTTGATGATAAAAGCTACATGCTGATTAGAAAGAATGCAAAAAGGTTAACATCGCTGTCAAATATTAGAGGATATCTGATGGATCAAACATCAGAGAATGATTTTACAGTGAAATCATATATAATGGAAAAATTTGAAACTTTAACACCTGAACAGAAAGATGAGATTGCTCAAATTTTAATTGAATATATAAAACAAAAAAAAGATAAGTTTTCTGTTAAAATTGAAGAAACATTAGAAAAACTGAATCAAGGTGGAATAAAAAATATAAATAAGATTTTGGACTTGAGTAGCGAGCTTTTTCCAATCCAATTAAAGTATAAAATGTTTGAAAGGATGATAGAATTTGATAATACTTTAGCATTTTCGGAAATAACAATAGAGCAATATTTATCTGAGATTGTCAAAGCACGCAATAATTTAGCACATAAAAAATTAGATGTATGCAAAATGCAAAAGAATATTTTGTATTACGATACAATGAAACAGTTAAGGGCACGCAAATGCCCTGATGATTGTGCATTGCATGATGATACTTACAAGATATCGATAGAGGAATGGCAAGAATTAAGAAAAAAGATACATATATTTGGAATAGAAATTGACAATGTTCAAAAAAATTTAATGGAATCAACAGAGTAATTTTCTACTAATTGCAGGCTAGTTATAGTTGACTAATTGACAGTCATAAAGTACAATATATATCAATAGGAGGTCATGTGGCATGGCAAAAATGGGCAGACCAAAGATAGACAATCCTAAGGTCAACAAAATTTCGGTTAGACTATCAGATGAGGAACACGAAAAACTCATTGAGTTTGCTAAGGAGCATTCAATGACAAAAGCAGAGACTTTCAAAAAAGGTTTAGAACTTTTGTATGAACAATGCAAATAAATTGCAAGCCACCTAGTACTATTCTTCAGTATGACCACACCGTGGTAACAAAAATTTAATAAGTCAAAATAATTAAAAATATTATTAAAATAAAAGGCAAAATACGGACAGAAAAAGCAAATAAAATAATCTGTTAACCATCAGCCTTTTTAGAGTTTGAATAATGCAAAAATAAATTCTATATGCCTACAAACCCCATAAATAAAGGGTTTGTAGGTTTTTTCTTTTTTAGAGTGACAATAAAATGACAATATTTTTTGCTATTTTTTATAAAAAACGTTCAAAAGCGTACATTTATGAACTGATAAAATTACATATTTTTCCTTTATAAAATAAAAAGACCCTGCAGTGACACCGCAGGGGTGGTTATGACTGAAATACCAATATTCTATTTTTCAATTCCAACTTCCCAGAAATACATATCTATAATTTTCATAGGGGTGTACAAATCACCAAGTTTATTACAAGCTTTTTCGATTTCTTCTTTGTTGTCTTTGGCGTATTGAATTATTTGCTTCATACTATTTAAATTGAAAACCCCATTTATTTTGTTCCGACGTAGCGCTTTTACAAAATATTGGTCATATGCTGGAACGCATCCAAGAGTTCCTAATATGATTTTAGTAATTAATGTATCTGTTACATTGGAAATTGTTTTTGTTTTGTTAGTACCATCTTCTATATAAGTTTGACCCATATAGTACTCTTTTATTTCATCTCTTAAACTCATTATAGTTTCAAGATCTGTGATAATATTCTCTTTAAAAGGATTAAAACTTATTAAATTTGAATATTTATCCTTACAAAGTATTTCGACAACAGGCTTACTAAATAAATAATCTTTTTGCATTAAAAAAGAATTTCGTAGCATACCCCAACTAGCTAGGTAGGCATATAAATTTAATGTTATATAATTGTACATGGTTTCATCATTTTTATATTTTAAGAAACTTTCTCTACAGTGATCATATGATCTATATCTTCCGTTTTTATCGTTATGGTAACTATCAATAAATTTATTGATATATTCGTTGATATTTTTTCCCATTTTATCATCTCTCTTAAATAAACATATAAATTTAATCCTTCAAATTAGCTTTCCTAAATCTCTTCTTTGCATCAGAGATATTCTTGTCTACTTCGATAGCTTTTTCATTTTCCGCATCCAATAAGAAGTCAGCTGAATCGGTCCCAAAGCTTAAATACTTTGCCTGCCATAATAGGTAGGTTTCCTCGTCAATTTCTTCATTGATAAATTTCTCATACATTGTTGCCCAATGGCTAAACATTCTTTTAAGATTTGAAAGAGGAGCAACAGTGGCATCGTTTACGTCTATTTCGGAAGATACCTCTAAATAAACTTTTCCATCTATAGTTGTTGGAGTCAAATCCAAAGTTTTTTCCATACTGAATAAGTATTGTAGAGAACTTGCAGCTGAAATAGGATCAGGAGTTGCAAGCACGTATGGAGAAATCTCCAAAGCATTCGAAATCTCAAATATAGTGTCTGAATCTGGATAACGATTTCCAAGTTCATAATTTCTTATAGTTGATTCATTTACACCACAGGCAGCTCCCAATTCTTTTTGTGTCATGCCGGCAATTTGTCTGTAAAATCTAATCTTTTGTCCTAAATTTGCTGAGGCAAGATTTTTAGCATTTAAAGAAAAATCTCTTTTATTTTTTCCCATAAAACATATCCTTCCATATCATTTTATAACTGCTTGTATTATATCATAAACAGTTCATTTGTGAAATATAAAGATTACAAAACAGTCATAAGTGAAATGTTTTACTTGACAGTGCAAAAGTGAACTGATAAAATGAGTACAACACAGTTCAAAAATGCACTGTACAAAGTGATGAAATTTAAATAGGTAGGAGGTGATATTATGGCAGATACACTTTTTGTTAGAGCAAGCGATGTAGCAAAGGAAATGGGAGTTTCAGAAGCTATGGCTTATAAGATTATTAGAAAACTTAATAATGAACTTAAAGAGCAAGGGTTTGTAACTGTTCAGGGGAGACTTAGCAGACAGTATTTTGAAGAACGAATCTATGGAATTAAGACTAAATAGGAGGTGAAATAAATGGTTTTTAAGAATCCCAAAACAGATAAATGGGAAGTTAGATGTTATTACAAAAATTATAAAGGTGAGCGAAAACAGAAAACCAAAAGAGGCTTCAGAACAAAATCTGAAGCTCTTGATTGGGAAAGACATTTCAAACTGCAAGACCACCAGGACCTGGATATGACCATTGAAGATTTCTTTGAATTATATAAAAGAGATGTAAGTCATAAGGTAAGACCAAACACTTGGGAAGAAAAGGAATACATAATTTTAACAAAAATTCTTCCTTATCTTGGCAAGAGAAAAATAAATGAATTAAAGGTAACGGACATTTTTGAGTGGCAAAGAGAAATTCAGAGCTTAACAACTCAAAATGGTAAGAGCTTTTCAAAATCATATCTTGGAACAATTCATAATCAGCTAAGTGCAATGCTTAATCATGCAGTCAGATATTATGGGCTTAAATGGAATGTCGCAAGCAAGGCTGGGAACATGGGCAGTGCAAGAGATAGAAATGTTGATTTCTGGACGCAGAAGGAATATCAGAAATTTATTGAGCAGGTGGCAGATAAACCACAATCATATTATGGATTTGAAATACTTTATTGGTGTGGGCTTAGAATTGGTGAACTTCTTGCCTTAACACCGAAAGATTTTGATTTTGAAAATAATGTTTTGAAAATAACAAAGTCATATAAAAAGGTTAAAGGTAAAGACATTGTGACGGACCCAAAGACACCTAAAAGCATAAGGGATATAGTAATTCCTGAATTTTTGGCAGAAGAAATTAAGGAATATTTGGCAAGTATATATGGCATCAAAGAAAATGACAGAATATTTCAAAATTCAAAAAGCTATTTTCGCCATGAAATGATAAGAGGTTCAAAAGCTGCAGGAGTTAAAAGAATAAGAATACATGATTTAAGACATTCACATGTATCATATTTGATTAATAAAGGCTATACAGCACTTGCCATAGCCGACAGACTAGGCCACGAGGCTGTAGACATCACTTATAAATATGCACATCTATTTCCAACTGTACAAACAGATATGGCAAAAACTATGGATGCAGAAAGAGAGGCTTTATTAGATGAGTGCGAAGAATAATGATGCAAAAGGCAGATGGAGAAATGTAACAGTTGCCTTTAGGGTGTCACAAGAAGAAAACGAAGAAATAAATATGAGGGCAAAACTAAGTGGATTTCAGACAAAGCAGGAATTTATTGTTCAATCATTACTTTATACAAAAATAAGAGCTGTGGGGAATCCGCTAATGATGCTTAGTTTCAGAAAATATCTCCAAGAAATAATAGCACAGTTAAAGAGGATTGAGGCTGGTGGAGAAATTGATGAAGAGGTATTTGTCCCAATTAGAACAATGTTGGATATATTAGATGGATTTGAAGAAAGAAAAAAGCCCTAAGCAATAAGCTTAAGACTTACAAGGTAACAAGGAGGTTGTCCCCGCTACTTTTATCACCAATTAAATTATAGCAGGGGTTACCTCCAATAACAACAAAATTTTTAAATTACGGAGGAAAAATGAATAACACGGTAATGAATAAATCCTCCAATGTGGAGGACACAGATAATAAAGAAATCGAGGCTATAAGGGATAGCCTTAAAAAACGTCCTGATGGAAGTCCGAGACAAACCATTGAAAATGTAATTGAGGTTTTAAATAAGGACCCAATGTTAAAGGATGCAATAAGGCGTAATGAACTTTCCTGTAAGACAGACATTGTTAAGAAGATGGATTGGAGAAGACGTTCAAAGACATTTACCGATACGGATTTTAACAACATAATGCTTAGAATGGAGAAATTCTATGGCATTACAAGAGATAAAAACATAAAACGTGCAATTGACATTGTAGGCAACAACAACCATTATCATCCCATTATAGACAAATTGGAAAGTCTGGAGTGGGATGGAAAATCAAGGCTTAGGTATATGCTACCGAGATACCTTGGAACAGATGAAAGTGATTACATATTTGAAGCAACAAGAATAATGATGATGGGAGCGGTGCACAGGGTTTACCATCCCGGATGTAAATTTGAATATATGGTTTGTCTTGTAGGTGGGCAGGGTGCAGGAAAGTCAAGTTTTCTAAGACTTCTTGCAATGGAAAATGAGTGGTTTTCGGATGACTTAAGAAAACTTGATGATGACAACGTGTTTCGTAAGATTCAGGGACACTGGATTATTGAAATGGCGGAAATGCTTGCAACCTGTAACGCAAGAAGCGTTGAGGACATTAAGTCATTTCTAAGTCGTCAGAGTGAAACTTACAAGGTACCTTATGAAACCCATCCTGAGGACAGACCAAGACAGTGCATATTTGTGGGCTCATCTAACAATGCTGATTTTCTGCCATTTGACCGTACAGGTAACAGAAGATTTGTACCGGTAATGGTAAATAAGGAAAAGGCATTGCATCATCCGTTGGAGGATGAGGAAGAAACAAGGGCTTACATAGAACAGTGCTGGGCTGAAATAATGAATATGTATAAAAAGGGCATTAACACTAGACTTGTATTTAATAAGGAGTTGGAAAAGGAACTCATTGAATTTCAGAAGGAATGTATGCCTCAGGATACTCTTGTGGGCATCATTGAGATGTTTCTTGAAATGACGGATGAGGAGTTTGTATGTGTTCAGATGATTTACGAGAGAGCGTTGCACCACGAAAACTGCAAGCCGAAACAGTACGAATCCAGAGAGATAACAAGTATCATGAGACTTAAATTCGCAGAGCAGTGGGAAGAGGTAAAAAGTCACAGATTCATTAAGGAAGGCTATGGAACCCAGCTTGCATGGAAGAGAAAAATGTAAATTTGTTATGTAAATTGGATGGTTTGTAAATCAGAAAGATGAATTTGTAAATTGGAAATGACGTAAAAAAAAGAGCCAATTTACATCAGAATGGTTTCAATCCCTTTATTTATGGGATGTTTTGAAATTTGTAAATCGTAAATTGTAAATTGGCTAAATGAAACTAAAAAAATATAGTTTTTTAAAGCCGATTTACATTTTCAATTTACGGAAGGAGATTTGTATGGTTGAAAAGGTTAAGCAGATAAAAATAGATGAGGACTTATTCAGGATGATTTATCAGTATTTTATATATGGTCGAGAGGACGAAACGGAACTGATTAAAGCAGGTATTAAAGATAAGATGGATAAGATGATTTTGAGAAACATTTATACAGAAAGCAAGACTGCCGAATCGGTAGAGGAGAGAGAAAATGCAAGAAAAGAATATCTTGACAGAAAGGAAATCCCGGAGGATTTCCGTTGGTAATTTTCTGCTGGATGTTAATGACCTGCAAGTGGCACTTGCAGGTGGAATAGCAGACAAGTCGGCAATAATACATGCGGTAGCAACGGAAAAACTAAAGGAAAAAGAAAAGCAGATTAGCCCTCGGCGATTGAGAGCGAAATACACCCATCGCACAAAATCTTACGATTTTATGCTCTTAAGGGTTTGCATTTCGCCCTTGCAGGGGGCTTTTTATTTTACTTAAACATAAAGATTTAAAGAACAGGAGGAACAAACATATGGCAAGAAATTCATTTATTCAGATAAGCAAGTTAGGCAATTTAAAGGGGCGCATAGATTACATTACAAATCCCAAAAGGCAGGAAAATCTGTACGCTGTTTACAATACAACAGACGATACATTTTGGCATGATCTTGCCGGGTGTAACAGATTGGAATTTAAGAAAAGCGGAAGTGCAGGAAAGTGTATCGAATCAAGAGAACTGATTATTGCATTGCCTGAACCATTCTGTAACATAGACAAACAAAGGGTATTGAAAGATTTTACTGAGCTGTTTAGAAAAACTTACGGAGTAAACTGCATTGCAGCAATGCATCACAACAAGACAAAAACAAACTTACACATTCATTTGATATTTTCGGAAAGAGAGGAATTGAAAAACGGCATAAAGAAAATTTCCACACGAAACATGTTTTATGATGAAACAGGAAAGCATGTAAGGACCAAAAAGGAAATACTGGATGACAATGGGAATGTAAGAAAAGGCTGTAACATCATCAGAAAAGGTCAGGTTTATGAGTACAACAGATTTTCAAAAAAGAAAGTGGAGTTTAAGGCAAGGTCATTTCTAAAGGGAGTAAAATCATTGTACACGGAGCATATCAATTCCTTCTTAAATGACAAAGATAAACTGCAGGTGTTTAACAATAAAGATGTCTATCTGCCAACAAAAAAGATTGGAAAGAATAATCCGAAAGCAGAGCAGATAAGAAAAAACAATCAGGTGAGAATGAAGTGGAACAGTACAGTTGATGAAGCACTGTTTTATCAGGTTCCAAAAAAACACATCAGAACCATTAAAGAGGAAAATATACTTAAGAATGTAAATAAATTTGGAAAGACGGAAACAAAGACAGTTGGTGGATTAAGGAAAAACAAGTCATCAAGGGAAAGTGCAGGCGTAGGAATATTTGCCGGAGTTTTTGAAAAGACTGTTGAAATGGCATGTGATTGTTTAAAGGGATTAATTAGGATATTTAGAGGTGCAATTGCACCAAAGCCACCACAACCGGTTAAAGAGTATAAGCAGTATGCAAAAATGGTTGATGAATTATTGGAAAATCATAGGGCATTAAACAGAGTGCATATGGCAATAAGAGAGGCAAAAGACCAAATAGACCGAAAAGAATACAGGATGTTTGGAGGAAAGAAAAAGTTAAAGGATGAAATTTCACAGTTGGAAAAGCGGGAGAAAACAGCAAGGAGTTTAGAAAACAGATTGTTGAAAAAATTAAATGGTGACAGTGTGGATGGGGTTATAAGAAAATTTAACCGAATGAGAATGGAAATGGATGCGTATAAAGATTCCGTTGACAGGGCGGAGGATGCTAAAGAAATGTTGGATGAGAACGTCAGGGAGTATATGGAGAATGTGCAGGAAAAGGCATCAGCGAGAGAAAAAAGTAAAGATGGACGAGAAGAAAAAAAATACAACTTATACTGTAAAAGAATTATGTAAAAGTGATTTTAAAGGAAAATTAAAAATGGAGGTGCAGTAGAAAATATAAAGTGAAATAAGTAAGACCATATAATTGAAAATATTATTTGAATGAAAGGACTATTTAGAAGTGGATAATTTTATGGTAGTATATATTTAAAGTAATTTATTTAAACCATTTAGTTGTTTGCATCACACAATGGAGGAGAAAAAATGAAGCTACTATATTCAAATATATTACCGATGGCGATAAAAGAAGGAAAAGAAACTATTGCAGAAGCAATAAATAGTCAAATACAGTTAGCAGATAGGATTGATATTGCAGTTGGGTACGTTTCAAGATTAGCATTAGAAGAAATTGATATGTTAGTTGAGAAGCATAATATAAAAAATATTTGTCTTAACTTAGGAATGTATTTTACTGAGGGAATGCCAGAGGGCTCATATCATACTGCGCTTAGAATAAATAAGAAGTGGAAGAATTTGGGAATCGGAGAAATTCGTATGGTTAAAGCTTTCAAATATCACGGAAAACTTTATGTGTTTTATAAAGAGGGAAAACCAGTTTCTGCAATAATTGGATCAGCTAATTTGGGAGTATTAAAACTTGAGGCAAATAATAGAAGACAGTATGAAATTTCAGCTATAACAGAGGAAAAGTATGAAGTTGAAGAAATTGTGAATCATATAGAAGAATTAAAGAAATCGAATGTATCAGCAAATATAGCTGAAATAGAAGGAATGCCACTTATTTATGAAAAAAATACAGCATTGTCAGGTATTGAACTTGTTACAGAGGTTCCAAAATCAAATGTTGAATTTTATAAAAGGTGTGCATCATATGCATCATTTCGTTTGCCGTTAAAGGTGCCTTCTGAGAACGAAAGGTATATGGATGATGGAAAACATTTTACTAAATCAAATGTTAATGTCTGCTATGCAGCTCCTAGAAATAAAAGAAAATCCAGGGATTGGTATGAAACACAACTTACGGTGTCAAAAGAGATAACAAGGTTGGAAGGCTATCCGGAAAAGAAAGTTCCTTTTTATATTGTGACAGATGATGGTTATTGGTTCAAAGCCCACACTACAAGTGATGGAAATAAACAATTTAGTGCGGTAGGCGATGAATTAATTATGGGAAGATGGCTTAAGGGTAGGTTAGCGGCTGCTGGATTGGTAAAACCTGTTAATGATACTCAAGCAGATACCGAGCGTGAAGGAATGATTACAAAGGAGATGCTCGAAGAATACGGATGTGATAATCTATATCTCAAAAAAACTGGGCAGACAGCACTTGATGGCGATGGAACACCGCTAGATGTATGGATGCTTTCATTTAAGCAGATTGAAGGGAAAGGAGAAGAAGAGTAATGCAGTATTTGAAGAATTATCTTGATAAAATAGTAATACGCGGCAATGAGAAACTTGCAGAATCTATTATGAATACAGCTGAAGAAGTTGGAGATAAATATATTAAAAATTTCTCGTTTACAAGTCATGAGGTGGGTTTGCTTTTTGGAAATGTTCAATCAGGTAAGACGGGTCAGATGTTTGGAATAATCTCAAAAGCAACCGATTTAGGCTTTCCAGTTTTTGTTTTGCTGACAACAGATAATGTTGTGTTACAACAACAAACATTAGATAGAGTTAAGTCGGATCTTGAGGGGTATTGCATATGTGGAGAGAATGATGCACGAATTTTCACAGACAACTGTTTGACAAAACCGACAATTATTGTTTTAAAAAAGAACGTTCGTATTTTGAAATTATGGTCTAACATATTTAATTCTACGGGATTTATGAGAGGAAATCCGCTATTTATTATTGATGATGAAGCAGATGCAGCATCTTTGAATACACTTGTTAATAGGGATCGACAATCATCAATTAATAAGTATTTGGATATAATTAAAAATGGAGCATCAAGTAGTATATATTTACAAGTAACAGGAACACCCCAAGCAATTTTTTTGCAGACGATAGAGTCTGGATGGCACCCATACTTTACTTATTATTTTCAACCGGGAGAGAGTTATTTGGGTGGTGACTTTTTCTTCCCTTCAACAGGAAAACCACAATGTGTAAAATTTTTAGAACAGATTCAAAATCCTACAAGAAACGTAGTTATTAGGCATATTGCTGTGGCAGCACAGATTTTAGCATCTGGAGGAAAAGTTGCCAACTGTTTATTTCATCCAAGTGTAAGACAGGCAGAACATAAAAAATATGCTGATGAAATACTTAATGAAATTGCGTGGTGTGTAGAAAATAGAAATGAGGATTTTAAAGAGGCGTTGGAAAAAGAATATGATAATTTGACACCATATAGAAATGATAAGGTTAAATTTAGTAAATATATTCAAAAGGCATATGAGTTATTAGATAACAAAATGATTCACATACTTATAATGAATGGGAAAAATGATGTTGATAGTGAGCAGTATGGGAAAGGATGTAATTTCATAGTTGGTGGAAACACTTTGGGAAGAGGAGTTACATTTCCTTGTCTTCAAACAATCTATTACACAAGGACTAGCAAAAAACCACAAGCTGATACAATGTGGCAACATAGTAGGATGTTTGGATATGATAGAGATCCAGGACTTATGAGAGTATATATCGAAGAAAAATTGTATAAATTATTTTCAGATATAAACGCAACAAATAACTCCATTATTGCCCAGATTGAAAGGGGGATTGATGATGTAAAGGTATATTATCCAAATGGTTTGAATCCGACAAGAAAAAATGTACTTGATAGTAACTGTGTGGAGATGCTATCAGGTGGAACAAATTACTATCCATCATATCCCGATAATGATTCAATAGAAGAATTATCAGAACTACTAGAACCATTTAATGCTGATGAGCAGTATTATCAAGTTAATCTTAGAATTATTAAGAAAATTTTAAGTCATATCATACCGAGTCCGGATTTTAAGTTAAAAGCATTTGTTTCTATAATTGATACAATATTATCAGAGCAACCAACAGGACAAGGAATATTGATTGTTCGAAGAAACAGAGATGTTGCACAAGGAACTGGGGCGTTGCTTTCGCCAAATGATTGGAGATTAGGAAGTGAGTTTCCTTCAAATTTAGTATTGACAATGTATCAAGTTACTGGAAATAAAGGTTGGAGTGGTAGAAAATTATGGATACCTAATATAAAGTTACCAAATGATATTATCTATTATGATGTTATAGAAGATGTGTAAAATAATAGCTGTACTATTCAAAATAGAAGTAGTACAGCTAATTTTATTCGTTAATGGAAGGCTGAATACTTTCATATTCAATTCCAGCAAATGATTTAAGTATTGCTTCAAAAATAATTTTTGCTCCCTGACATGGAACTGCCATTCCTATTTGTTTACGGACACTTTCTTTTGACCCTAAAAATTGATATGAATCAGGAAAGGTTTGTAAACGTGCACGCTCACGATTTGTAAGAGCGCGTGGTTCAGACCAATGGTAGATATGTGTACCACCGCCACCGCTACCGGTTACCGTGTAAGATGGCTTTGTTGGGTCAAGTCTTTTGTATATTTGACTAATTTTTGCACCTTTAACTTTTAATTGTAAATCTTCAGGCAAATCAGCTGTAAAAGCATTCTGCCCAGGTTTTATGTGCTTTAATCTCTCAACAACTTGTTTTGATTGTTTTGTAAACTCATTGTTAAAAGCGTCTATAGGAATTGGTGGATTTTCAATTGCATTTTTGCAGGTATTATCAATATTCGAATAAGGTGCAGGAGAAGGAATTTTAAATTCTACTTCTATATCATTTCTTATACCAACAATAATCAAACGATGTCTTGCCTGAGGTATACCGTAGTCTTCAAATTTGTATAAATGAGGAGTGATGGTATATCCGGAATCCTTTAACTCATTCAAAATTTTGGTAAGAGCTTTCCCTTTATTTGCACTTCTTAATCCACCAACATTTTCGGCAAGAAACCACATTGGTTTAAATAGCTTTAATGCTTTGACACCATAAGAATAGAGAGGACCAAATGTTCCATCTATTCCCTTTTGCTCGCCCACAACACTATAGTCGTTGCATGGAAAACCAAAAGCAAGAGCGTCAATTGGTGCTAATTTAGACATATCAAGTGTCCTAATATCTTCGTGATAAACTGTTTCAGGAGCGTTAGGACAGATATTGTGACGATATGTTTCACAAGTCGATTCATCATAATCATTAGCCCATTGGTGTATAATACGGTAGTTGTTATCACCTATATTTGCATTAGTGGCACCCCAGCCTATTCCACCGGGCCCACAGAATAATTCACCTAGTCTATAAATCATTTTAGTGTCCTCTTTTCTGTCAATAAATTTATCAGCCCCTGTATATGAGAAGTTGCATCATCGCTTAAAAATTCTATATTTTTAAAACAGTTGTTTTTACAATTTATATCCGCTTCATCCAAATATCCATAAGCTTTGTATAATTCAATCAGATTTATTCCGTAAAAATTAGCAAGGGCTTTTAACTGTGGAGCAGGAGGACATTTTGTTACGCCTTCTTCTATACGGCGGATAGTGGAATCACCTACACCTGTTTTAGTATATACAGCTTTTACACCAAGTCCGAGTTCTTTGCGTATATTTTTTAAATATTGTCCTGGATTGTTCATTGCATCCTCCTTCCAGTTGATTATACAATATTTGCTGCAAAAACGCAATAATTATTTATATATGCTGCGTAAAGCAGCAAAAATAATTTATATACAGATAGCATCCAAAGTTATATAATAATTATAAAGGTGGTGAAGGTATGGTTAGGAGAAATTGGACAAGGGAAGAAACTATTTTAGCAATGGACCTATATACACGTATGCCTTTTTCAAAAATAGGAAAAAATAATCCAGAGATAGTTAAGCTCGCACGGATTATAAATAGAACTCCAGATGCGGTAGCGTACAAGATGTCTAATATAGCACATTATGACCCAGAGTTGCAGGCAAGAAATATATCGGGATTATCTCATACAAGTAAATTAGATAAAATTATTTATAATGAATTTTCGAATAATATAGAAGAATTATCTTTTGTGGCGCAAAATATTTTAGCTAAACTACAACATGTATCAGTAGATGAATTATTACCAGATTTACAATTGGATAAAATACCATTGGGTATAACTAAAGACCAACAGGCAAAGGTAAGAATAGGACAGTATTTTTTTCGTACATCTGTACTTATGTCATACGGAAATGCATGTTGTGTTACAGGCTTGAAAAATAATGAATTACTTATTGCAAGTCATATTAAACCTTGGAATGTAAGTGATGCTAAAACAGAGAGGACAAATCCAAGCAATGGATTGTGCTTAAATGCTATGCATGATAAGGCTTTTGATAGAGGGCTAATAACCATTGATAAGAATTACTGTATTGTAAATTCTCGTATAATTAACGATGTGGTGATGGATGACAAAACAAGAGAGTGGTTTTCTTTTTATAATGGCAAAAAAATAAGATTACCAGATAAATTTTTGCCAGGAAGAGAATTTATAAAATATCATAATGATGTTATATTCAAGGGAGGGTGATGAAAAACGGTTAATGTAGTATAGTAAATACTGTTGTTTGGGTGCTAAGATTAGAATGATTGTATATAACATTAAAAAGATTATATGCCCATAAAGAAATTTTTTGCAATATAGTTTTGTGAAAAAAAGATAAAAATAGGAGGATGCTATGGAAAAATCAATTCTTGATATTATGATAAATAGGAATGAATTTCCAATTATTTTTATTGGTTCAGGGATACCTAGGAGGTATTTGGTTAAATACCCGAGCTGGGAAGAGTTGTTAGAAGAATTTTGGAGGAAAGCCGAACAAGAAAATTTTTATGGCTTTCTGAATAAAGAACGAGACAAAATTGGAGATTTATCTAGTAGAATTGATCAAGATTTTGAGATAAATGTAAATGTTGCGTCAGAAATAGAAAAAATAATTAATATGAAATTCTATAATGGAGATATAGAAATAGAAGGATTGACTCAAAAAGAAGCATATAAAAATGATTTGTCCCCATTTAAAAAAGCATTGGCTAATAGGTTTTCAAAATACCAGATAAAAGATAGTTATTTGGAGGAGTTGGCACATTTTAGAAAAATGTTGGTGAAGTCTCAAATGATACTGACAACAAACTATGATACTTTTATTGAGGATCAATATAATAAGGAAAGTAGTTATAATATAAAAAAGTATATAGGACAACGGGGATTCTTTCAACAAACGATAGGTTATTCAGAAATATATAAGATACATGGTTGCATATCTGAACCTAAGTCATTAGTTATTGGAAAAACGGACTATGAATTATATGATGAAAATAGTATTTTAATTAGTGCAAAAGTTATTTCGATGCTTTTACATTCTCCCATTATTTTTTTAGGATATTCTTTGACTGACCGGAATGTGAGAAAACTAATTAAAAGTTTTGCTATGTCTTTATCAGATCAAGAAAAAGAGGAACTAGAGAAAAGATTACTCTTGGTTCAATGGGAGAAAGGCAGTGAAAAACTTGTCGAGCAGGTTATAAATGACCCGGATTTAGGATGCAGGCTTACAGTTATAAGAACAGATAATTATTCATTAATTTATGATAAGATTGCGGAAATAAATCAGGGCGTTGCTCCAGCTGAAGTTAGAAGATATCAACATGTAATAAAACAGTTAATTATTGAAAAGGGAAAAGCTGGAAGTCTTCAGTCAGTCTTGGTATCACCGAATGAGCTGGATGATATAGAAAAAAATCTAAAAGATAGGAATATTGTAGTGGCAATAGGCGATAGTAAACTTATTTTCAATATGCCTAATGTTGTAGAATATATTTTAGACTACATTAGGGATGATACAGAGCAAAATAATGATACTATGCTTAGGTTCATAGCGAGCCAAAATAATAATATTCTTCCTTTTTGGAGATACCTATCGGAGGAATCTATTTTGAAAAGTAGTTTAGCTGAAAGCGAAAAAGAAAAATTGAGAAAAAGATTAAGAACATTTGTAGATGTTAAAGATCAAATAGATTTGTTACAGTTTACTGAAAAGTATAATAGTTTGGAAGAAATTAAAAATGCAGGGTTGAAAGAATACCATAAACATTGTGTTGTTGCTGCAAATATTGATACTATTGGAATTGAAAAATGTAGAGAATATATAATAGATGAACTTAATAAGATTAAGAGCAAAGGGGAAATAAAGGTGCCAACAACGTTACGACGATTAGCACTTATATATGATTTTAGGAAGAATCATTAGTTTATTGCTTATGATTATAATTAAATTAGTTTATTAGAATATATCTTATGACAATAAAATGACAATATTTTCACTGGAAACTATATGTAACAATACTAAAACAGTACAGAAGAGAACTGTTAAATACAATAAATATCCTGCTTTGTAAAGAAGTAAATTTTTGTGAGTAGGAGTTTGAATAACAGTTTTTTTGAATTCAAATTTTTAAAAAGCCTTTAAATAAAGGGCTTAGAACCACATAATTGTATATAATATTACCGAGGTGATACCAATATGATACCATTTCGGCAAATATAGGAGAATAAGGCTCCAATGTGATTAATTAGTCACATTGTAGTCTTTTTTTCTTTATAGGAAAGATCGTAGTTGGCGTTCTGGTAAATTGAAAACAGCCTGCCGGGAGGCGGGCATAGATTCCACCATATCGAATCATTTTAAAGTGCTTTTCAGGGATGTGTCTGATTAACCGTTTTATGAAATCCATAGCAGGGAGAGTTTCTTCGACATACTTTTCGTCTTCGTGACGATTGTAATGGAAGGTAACGAACACGCCGTCATAGCTGTAGCCACCTTCGGAAATCAGGCAGTGAATGTGAGAATTCCATTTGAGATCCCTGCCAAAAGTATGAAGAACCATGATATAACCGAGAGTGAAGTTTTTGGATTTGTTCATTTTAAAGAACATGTGGAAAATAACACTGCAGCAGAATGGAAAAGACAATGAAGCAGAGTTCTGTCCTGAAGGAAAAAATCACGGAGATTTTCATCAATTGTGAAGGCGCAGTGTCTGTGCTGAATGTTAACCAGTTTAAAAGACATAGATGTAGTACGTTCCATGGAATACTAGTTACCGCAAGAGGGACAGAAACGGCTGTGGCAGCGAAAAGGAATGAACTTAAGATTTCCACAGTGTGGGCAGCCGTACATAGCACCACCAAAAGAAGAATCACCACAGTTTATCATCTTTTCGATATTTTCTATCTCAGAAGCTCTGGGATGAAGAGTATATTTAATTTCTTCATAATAGTTGGTAAAGATTCTTTGTAAGATATTCATATGTCTATTATGCAGAAAAATGAAGCAAAAGAAAAGCCCACCCCTCAAGATTGAGGGGCGAAATGAATAAGTATGATTATGAAAAATATACGGAACGTGACGTGAAAGTTGCAATTAATAATACAGAAAGAACTGTTGAGGATTTTAAAGCTTTATTATCACCGGCTGCGCTTCCTTTTATTGAGGAAATAGCTCAAGCGGCACAAGTGGAAACAAGAAAACATTTTGGAAATAGTACATATATGTTTACACCAATTTACATAGCAAATTATTGCGAGAATTATTGTATTTATTGCGGATTTAATTGCCATAACAAAATAAAACGAGCCTGTCTTAACGATGAAGAAATTGACAAAGAGATGAAGGCAATTGCAGAGACAGGACTTCAGGAAATTTTAATATTTACAGGTGAGAGCAGGTCATAAAAGAATTTTTCCATATAGAGTAAACGCTCAGGAAAGAGCTTTAATGGGTGGAATGCAACCGGTAATGAGCGATTATATTTACGGTTAGTGACATGATGAAATAAGCTACGTAATGGTAACATACAAAATGATAGCATACAAAATGATAGCGTACGAAATGGTAGCGCATGAAATGATAACATACAAAATAATTTCATATAAAAATATATAAAGGTAAAATTTATGAATACTACATTAAAAAATGAAACAGCGGACATATATGACAAAGTTATATGTGTCACAAACAGACATTTATGCAAAGAATCATTGCCAAAGCAATTGGAAAAAGTGTGTTAGTTTCATCCTAAGGCTATAATCTTAAGAGAAAAGGATTTGCCTGAGAATGAATATATGACTCTTGCTAAAGAAGTTTCCATGATTTGTAAGCAAAACAAAGTGAAACTTATAATACATTTTTATTCCGAAGTAGCAGAAAAATTAAATTATGAATCTATTCATTTGCCACTTTTTAAACTTAAAGAAAATTATGAGAAACTTTCAAAATTTAAAACAATAGGAACTTCAGTTCATTCTGTGGAAGAGGCGATTGAAGCGCAAAAACTAGGAGCAACCTATATAAGTGCAGGTCATATATTTGCTACTGATTGCAAAAAAGATTTACCACCAAGAGGATTGGAGTTTTTAAAAGAGGTTTGCAATAGCGTTACAATTTCAGTTTACGCAATTGGAGGAATAAAACTTTCAGATGTACAAATGGATGAAATAATCAAATGCGGTGCCAAAGGCGGTTGTATAATGTCTGGTATGATGAGCCTATAATTCTAAAAAATTAGAATACAAAGTTAATCTGGTAAATGCTATAATGAATATATAATTAAGGTGTAAAAGAATAAATGATTAAAAGGAGATTTTATGAAAAAAGGGTTTAGTATAATCATGGCGTTTGTTACGGTTATGACAATGCTTTTTAGTGGCGCAACTTTTGCTGATGATACGAATGAAAATACAGAAAATAAAACAAAAGAAAGTAATTTTACAAATCTTATAGTATTTGCAAGATTTTTAGATGAAGATGAATTTATAGATAATTCTTATAATGGGGAATCTGTTAGAAAAATTACAGATAATACTTATAACAGTGCATATTTTAATGTTTCGGATTATTATGAAATTGCGTCAAGGGGAAGTCTTAAGATAAATAGCGTGTATTTGTTTAATAAAGGTGGTTCAGTGCAGTTATCTCATACAAGAGGATACTATGCAGAGTATAGTGAAGAGAATCCTGAAGGTTACAGGGACAACGGAGAGAGAGCAGAGCGTATGTACGAATTAAAAACAGACTGGTCTGAATCTATAAACAGAGCTATATCGGCGGGTAATGTGATTACAAATTATGATGGTACAAAAAAGTACAACTTTTCTGAACTTGATAAAAACAATGATGGGGTAATCGATGCAATCACCATTATTTATAAAAATACAACTCAGAGTATCTCTGTGGGTTGGTCCTCACCTTTGTGGAATTATAAGGATTATGCAGATTATGTAAAAATAAATGCAGATGGAAAAACAATTACAAGTAAAAACTATGTACAGGTGACAAATTCCTATAATTATTTATACAAGGATAATCGGGAAAACGTGATTTTGCCTATGGCAGTGGCAACTCATGAAATGGGGCACATTTTAGGATTTAAGGACTTGTACAATAGTTCAAATAGTTCGCCGGTATATTATATGTCTGCAATGGCAAAGCATATGTCACCTGTGCCACAGTTTATATCTGTAAAAGAAAGAGAAGCAAAGGGGTGGCTTACATCTGACAATGTTAAAACAATTTATCAAAATGGACAGTATACCTTAAAGGAAGCATCGACTAGAGGAGATTCACAGATAGTCGGATACAAATTAAATTTAAAAGGAACCAATAAAACACTGTACTTAGAATATAGAAATTTTGGCACAGGTGGTAATAAGTATGATTGTCAGTCAAAAGAATTGTATAAAACAGATGGAACGAAACTAAAAGGATTGATAATTGGTTCAGGACTTGTTTGTTATTTGGTGGACAAAGACACAAAATTCCCAAACAATATGGGATGCGTTGCAGGAAAGTGGAATTATGAAACATTAGGTGGCACATATGCAACAAAATCTGACGCACCATTAAAACTGAATCAGAGCTTGGAAATAACTGATGATATGCATGTTGAAGTCACAAATATAACTGATAATCAATTAACATTTAAAATAGAAGGTGATTTTGAAGAACAACAGACTGAAACTAAAGAGATATCAGACAGGGAAAAATATGATGGAAGGGACGATGGCATAGTAACACCTGTAAAAGATCAGGGAGATACCAATTTGTGTTGGGCATATTCAAGCATTGCAGCAGCAGAATCATCCATTTTGAAAAGTGGAATTGATTCTACAGTAACAAAAGATACACTATCATTAAATCCGATGGCGGCAGCTTATAGAGTTTTTAAGAGAGAAAGCGATCCATTGGGAAATACAGATGGAGACTGGCAATCAGTAAATTATTTGATGCAGTCAGGAGACCCACTAAAAATTGCCAAGTTATATTCAATGTGGTGGGCACCGGTATCGGGTAATGTGGTTACGACAAACCCATATGAAAATCCATCATATAGATTTGAAAATGCAATTTATATACCTGAAAACAAATCAAATCCGGAAGAATACATTAGGTCAATAAAAAAAGCCATAGCAAAATATGGGGCAGTAACATTTCAGTACAATAATGCAAGAGAAACATTATACTACAATCCAAAGAATGAACATAGCAGTACAATTTCTCCACATGCATGCACAATCATTGGCTGGGATGACAATATCCCATCAGACAAATTTGTGCCAAATGGTGCTACCCAAAAGGGTGGCTGGCTTGTAAAAAACAGTTACAAATCATTGGAGTATTTTTGGCTGTCATATGACAATACAAGCAGTTGTTCTTATGCATTTTCATTTGCACCAAAGGACAAGTATGACTTTAATTATTACTATGATGGAAGCATGGACGATTTCCCATTAAGAAAAGATAAGTCAGTGGCAAATGTGTTTAAAGCAAAAAAATCTGATGATTTAAAAGATGAATATATAAAAGCAGTAAATGTGGCTATTGGTGGTGAAAATGTAACCGCTAAAGTGGAGATATACAAAAATGTAGATTATCCTTATGGCGGACAGGACAATGTACCAGTTTCAGGTGGTTACCTGGCAAATACTACAACGGCGTATTTTGAAAACAGTGGATATGTAACAATAGAACTGAATCAGCCGGTAAAGATTGAAAAAGACCAATGGTTCTCTGCAATAGTAAGTGTTTCAAATGAAAATGGCGACGCCAAAATAATGACTTCATATAAAAATGGCAGGGAAATGTCATATATAAACAATGGTAGTGGATGGACACAACTTAAAAATTATGTAGGAAGAATAAAGGTATACACAAAATTGGAGAACAAAGTGGAGAATCCAACTATAGAAGTGCCTACAACGGAAGCACCAACCACAACGGAAGTGACAACAACATCAGAGCCTACAACGGAAGCACCAACCACAGCGGAAGTGACAACAACATCAGAGCCTACAACGGAAGCACCAACCACAGCGGAAGTGACAACAACATCAGAGCCAACAACAGAAGCACCAACCACAGCGGAAGTGACAACAACACTAAAGCCAACAACGGAAGTGACAACTACATTAGAACCAACAACTGAGAAACAAACTGAGACAACTGTCACAGTAGAACCCACAACTGAAATATTGACTACAGAAAATACAACATCAGAAACTACTGTAGAAAATCAAACAACTGACGAAACAACATCAGAAAAAGAATCAACTACAACTTTTGGACAAGTTGTAACAAAGGAAAATGAACCAACAACTAACGGTAAAACTACAACTCGTGTTGACGGTGTAAATAAAAAGAGTTTAAAGCAAACAAAAATTCTAAAAGTAAAAAAATTTAAAAATAGAAAAGTGAGAATTACTTTTAAAAAGGTAAGTAAGGCTAAAATATATCGGATACAGTATTCAACTGACAGAAAATTTAAGAAAAACGTAAGAACAAAACGTACAGGAAAAAATACATATCTGTTAAGAAAATTACGTGTTAGAAAAAGATATTATGTAAGAGTGAGAGCAATAGTTGGAAAAGACAAAGGCAAATGGAGTAGTGTAAAATCTTTTAAAGTGAGTAAGCGGTTTTATAAGTAATTGACAGTTATTCCATATTTGTTATAATACCGTCACTTGGTAGCGCAATGGTAATGTCAATTTACACACTTACAGATGCAATTGTAATTGGACAGGGAGTTGGGGCTAACGCCCTTGCGGCACTTGCATCAGGGCTTATGGGCTGTAATGCCGGTGGTGGAAGTTTTGGTGTTAGGGTGGAGTGTAGTGTTTTTGAAAAATATAAAGTATAATACAAAATAATAAATTTCTAGCTAAGGAGCAATTAATGGAAGTGCTGAAGGAACTATTTCTATAAGAGAGATAATTGATTATGTTGAAAAGAAAACAGGTTCCAAAGCAATTATTGACAAAGGAGGGGAAAACGCTCCATATAACAGGGAACCGGAATATAGTATAAATACCGAAAAAGCACAAGCGTTGGGATTTCAGTTTTCGGTACTTCATGATTGGATATATGAACTTTTAGATTATTATATTGAAGTTACCAAATAAAAATTGATAAAACTGAAAAAGGAGATTGACTATGAAAAATTATAATCAAGTTTATGTTAAAAATAGTTTTGATGCAGCAAAAATTTATTGCAAGGCATTTGGAGCAGAGATTACTAGAGCATTTATAAACAAGAACAACACTGCTTATGAACATTGCGAGTTGTCTGTTAATGGAGAAGGTTTTTTGGCATTAGCCGAAGCTTCAAATCCATGTGATATTGATATAGTACATAAGAATAAATGGGAAACCATGACATTTAATGTTTTTGAAATGGGTACTGAGGAGGCAGTTTATAATGCATTTGAAGTTTTGAGTAATGGAGGAGTGATTATTGAATCTATTCATGAACTTCCATGGAGTAGTTGTTGTGCTACTGTTATTGATAAATTTGGAGTGTGTTGGTGGATTTCAATTTGACAAATCGAAATTTGTGGAGGTATTAAAATGTATCATTCATATGTGATGGGAATTGATGATAGTATATTAAGTCTGGAATCAAGGGGCTTTATAATTGATAAAGTAGGAAATAATTATCAGGTATCATTTTCGGAAGATAATGCCAAATATTGGGAAGAATTTATTAAGAAACATTTGGAAGTAGAATATTGGAATGAATATTTAACCGAGGACAAAGTTATTTTTATATTTCATTTACCTGATGGTTTCAGAAGATATGAGGTAAAAGATTACGATAATGATGAAGTGTTAGGTTTATGTGAAAAATTATGTGATTGCAAGTTTGTATCAATTAAGCAAATGTTATCTGACAATTCATTTTATAGAAGTATAATTAGGTAAATTTATGACAGTAGACGAAATAAAAGATTATTGCAGAAGTAAGAAAATGATAACAGAAGAGAATCCATTTGGAGATATACCTATTTGTTTTAAACTTAAGGGGAAGATTTTTGTACAATTATATCCTTATGAATATGATTATAAAATCACATTAAAGTGTACTGTTGATGCTGGTCAGTTTTTCAGAATGGCTTATCCTGAAAAAGTAGTAAGAGGTTATCATTGTCCTCCAGTCCAACAACCGTATTGGAATACAATATTTCTAGACGATTTTCCAGGCGATGTTTTAAAGGATATGATTGATTTGGCATATGATACTGTTTTTTTTAAGTTGAGTAAAAAAATGCAAGAAGAGATAAAATCAAATTTATAAATTCGGATTTTAGGAGTAGAATGAATGAGTGAACTAAAAATTATTACAGATATCAGTCAATATAAGGAAAACTTAGAAAGGATTTATGAAGAATCTATAGAGTATTTCATGGAAGTTGAAGGAAGAAGACCGTTGTCGCCATTTGATGATATTCATAGTATTGAACCGGGAATACCACAACAAAATCCAATTCAATGTTATGCTTTTCTATTTGAAGGTCAGATTGTAGGATATAGTTGGGTTATGGAAGATATATCAGATGAATGTTATTATATTTTACATTTTATTATTACTAATAATTTTAGAAGACACAAATTTGGAACTAAAGTACTGAAAGCATTAGACAACATCTATAAGGAAAAGTATGATAAATCAGAATTATTGGTTTCATCAAAAAATTATATTGGATTGAATTTCTGGGTGAAAAATGGCTATACAGAAATAACTAGGGTATTTTCTTCGGAGGAGCAAAATACTATTTCAACAGAGTTAAATTTGAGGAAAAAGATTTGCAGATAAACGGAGGATTGGGGAGAAACAATAAAGTTGAATGTTTGGAGGGAAGAATGATTGCTTTAATTGTAGCCTTTGCAAAAAATCAGGTTATAGGTAATAAGGGATGTATTCCTTGGGAAATTAAAGGTGAACAGAAACGATTTAGAGAACTCACAACGGGAAATGTTGTTATCATGGGACGAAGGTCTTATGAAGAAATCGGGAAACCGTTACCCAACAGAACAACGATTGTGATTTCAAATACGAAAAAATTTGAGGGTGAGAATTGCTTTACTGCAAGAACTTTA
This sequence comes from Eubacterium sp. AF19-12LB, assembly GCF_003479125.1. NCBI lineage: Bacteria > Bacillati > Bacillota > Clostridia > Eubacteriales > Eubacteriaceae > Eubacterium > Eubacterium sp. AF19-12LB. Next base: position 93,740 of record NZ_QUGP01000001.1, read on the forward strand.
GAGGAGGCTATAGAACTAGCCGGAGATAAAGACATATATATTGCTGGAGGAGTGCGGTTATATGAGGAGGTTCTGCCCTTCGTTGAAAAGATGTATATTACTGAAATAAATCTCGATATCGAGGGTGATACATTTTTTCCATACTTTGACCAGGAGAAGTTTGTAAAAGAAGTGAATGAAAAGCATACCGGAGAAATTCCATACACCTATGTAACCTACACAAGAAAATAAGTTGAGATTAAATAAAGTTTACACAAAATAACCGAGTGCACCACTCGGTTATTTTATTGGAAAGTATCTGCTATAAGTCATATTATATAAAGTAGGATTATTGGATATTTGAAATGAGGATGATGAATGGGTAAAGGAATTCCTTGAACGGTTATCGTCTCAGATTGAAAGTTACAGTGGAGAAAACATGATTAGAGAATTGTATAATTAAGAAAAAACAGGTGATTAATTGAAAAAGTGGATACCACAGGCAAGATGGCTTTGGATGATTGGCAGTTCACATATGAAATTAATCTAAAATTATACATAATAGCTATAATTGAATATAATGTAGATTAATATAGCGTTATGTACTACAATCTAATTTGGAAAAAGGAATAAAGAGGAGAGATTATGTTAAAATTATCAAAAGAAGAGAAACACAAGCAATGCTTAAAAGAAATCAAGGCAACGCTTTTGGTAGTGTGCATTTGCTTTTTATGGCATGTAATTACTGCATTTTTATTAAATTCTACCGGATGGACAATATTCCATATGCCGGCATGGTTTGTAGTTTCAGTATTGGGAACAGTAATTATTGCAATAATAGGAGTATTTGTATTGCTTAAATTTGTATTTATAGATTTTTCTTATGATGAGGACGAGGAGAGAGACGAAGATGAACAGTAATCAGATTATAATTTTATCTGTATTTCTTGGATATTTATTATTTAATATTATTGTAAGTTTTGTATACAGTAAAAAAGAAGAAAAGAAATTAAAATCTTCATCCGAAGAGAAGTATTTCATCGGCGGAAGAAATATGAATGGTATTGTGCTTGCAATGACAATTATGGCAACTTATACTTCGGTCAGTTCTTTCATATCAGGACCGGGTGCAGCAGGACTTACATATGGATATGCGCAGGTCTGGTTTGCGGCAATTCAGATTCCGGTTACATTCTTAGTGCTTGGAGTGTTGGGAAATAAGCTTGCACTTGTATCGCGTAGAACAGGAGCTGTAACTGTAGTTGGTTATTTTAAAGCAAGATACAAAAGTGATGTGCTTGTCGTTATTACAAGTCTTGGAATGATTACATTTTTTATTGCGCAAATGATAAGCCAGTTTACAGGTGGAGCAACTCTTGTCGCATCCATAACAGGAATGAATCATGTAACTTCACTTTTGATTTTTGGAACAGTAGTTATTTTATATACAGCAGTTGGTGGATTTAGTGCAGTTGTAATCACAGACACAATTCAGGGAATTGTAATGTGTATCGGAACATTTCTGTTTATATTTTTTGTTTTAAAAACAGGTGGCGGACTTGCTTCGATTGATGCGGGGCTTGCTTCAAATATGGCAAATGTATATGATAATTTATTTTCAAAATACACACCGGGAGCATTGCTTAGTTACTGGGTTTTGGTAGGATTTGGAACATTAGGACTTCCGCAGACAGCCGTTCGTGCAATGGGATTTAAAGACACAAAGAGTATGCACAAAGCAATGTGGATTGGTGTATTAACATGTAGTTTTGTTATTATTGGAATGCATTTGGCAGGAACATGGGCAGGTGCTTTGGTGGATACAGATAATCTTCCAACATCTGATTATTTTATTCCATATATTGTACAGAAAATTATGCCACCGGGAATCGCAGCTATTTTCCTTGCAGCTCCAATGGCTGCTGTAATGTCTACTGCGGATTCGCTATTAATTCTTGCAACGGCTGCAATTGTAAAAGATTTATGGAAAAACTATGTTGTAAAAGATGACCCTGAAAAAAATGCGTCATATGAAAAGCATGTTAAATCTGTAAGTACTATAGTCACAATGTTATTAGGTGCAGTTGTAATGATTCTTACAATTAATCCGCCGGATATTATTTTTATGCTTAATTTGTTTGCATTTGGAGGTCTTGAATGTACATTTTTCTGGCCGCTTGTTGGAGGATTATTCTGGAAAAAAGGAACTAAACAGGCAGCAATATGCAGCAGTATAGGTGCGGTGGCAACTTACATTTTCGCTACAAAGTTTATTAATATTGCCGGAATTAATGCGGTAGTATGGGGGCTTTTGGTTGGCGGAATTTTATACTTTGCAATTGGAGCAGTGACAGGAAGAAAAGGATTAGATGAAGACATTTTGGATAAATGCTTTTAATTGTATTTAAGTTGATAGAAAGTATGTAGCATAAAAATTATGCAATATAACAATAGTTGTGACAAAGGATATACCGGCAGGAGTTATTGCTGTGGGAAATCCATGCAAAGTTAAAAGAAAAATTACAGATAAAGATATGTTTGATACAGTTCAGGAATTGCTCGAAGCAAATTCAAAAGTTGTGCAGAAGAATCCAAGTCATTGTCTTGTGGGAAAATTATTTTGCGAAAGCTGCAAACAGCGTATGGCTCATTCATACAGAGGCAGACCAAAGTATTATTGCAAGACTCGCTATTATGAAAGTGATAACACAGGATGTGTCACATCCGTGTTGGATGAAACATTAGAACAGATAGTGATTGATGAGTTCAATCACATCCAGGAAAATCGAATAGATGCACAGAAGATTTTTCAGGAGCAGGAGGCTCAGAGAATGCTTCGCATCAATCAGTATGAGGATAAAATTCGAGAATTGCATGTTATCAAGAATTCATATGATAGCAAAGTTATGGCATATTATGAAGCTTACAGAGAAGGCACAATGAGCCAGCAGGAATATCTTGATGGAAGAGATTCTTACATCTTGCTACAGGCAAAGGTAGATCAGGATATTAATGATGCGAATGAGAAATTGAAGGAACTCAGAAGAGAAGAAGTTATAGGACTGGAAGTGTTTAGTTTTGAGGGGAATGGAATGAGGTTAAAGGAACTGACTAGAGCACTGATAGAACAGCTGGTAGAGAGGATAGTTGTTGGGGAGGAAATGATAGAAGTTGAGTGGAAGTTTAGAGGGTGAAGTGGTAAAATAGAGAATATAATAAATAATTGGAGAAAGATAAAAATGAAAATTAGCAAAATAAGAATCAAAAATTATAGAGGAATTAAAAATTCTGGATGAATAGAATTTGATAGACTAAATGCAATTGTCGGAAAAAATGATGCGGGTAAATCATCTATTCTACATGCTATAAATGATTTCTATAATGAAAGTAAATTGGCAGAAGGAAATAAATATTTTGGAGCAGGTGATGAAGAGACAGAGATAGAAATATGTTTTTATGGCGAAGAATTAATTACAGTTCCAAAAGTTATTTTAGATGAAAATGGATATTTGCATATAAAAAAAACAAGTAGCAATGTTGGAGAGTCATATAAAACTTATATTATAGCAAATGATTTTGGGAAAACTGATTACAAGAATATGTTTCAACAGACAGCTGCAAAAATGAAAACTATTTTCAAAACTTTTGGAAAAGAAGTTCCCGATATTATTAATAAAGAAAAAATGTTGGAACTATGTTCAGAGATAATATGTTCTGAAGAAAGCTATGTTATCGAAGAACATGAATTGAAAGGTTCAATGTTAAAAGAAATAATTAAACCATTGTATCCACAATTTTCATTATTTTTAGCGGATACTAATTTAGACACTAGCACATCTTCATTTCAAAATCAGTTTAAAAAGATAGTTACAAATGCAATACAAGCACATATAAGTGAGTTTTCAAATTTGCAAAATGAAGTGCAAGAGACACTGATTGGTGAAATTAATAAGATTGGTAATTATATGGAAACACATTATTCAGGATTAACTGAGTTAAAACCAGAGATATCTTACGATTGGCAGAAGTTGGTAAATTTTGAAGTTATAATGAAAGATTCGCAAGGATATGAAGTTAATTTAGCAAATAAAGGAACAGGGATTCAGAGACTTTTTATGGTTTCTTATTTCCAATATTTGGCTGAACAAATATCTGAAAATGAAAATAGTTATATTTTTGTAATTGAAGAACCTGAAACTTTCTTGCATCCAGGAGCTCAGAGAACTTTATTAGATTCTTTAAAACGAATATCAGACATACATCAAGTAATTATTACTACTCACTCACCAGTATTTGCAAGTGAAATTGATAATAAAAACATTATAGTAGCAAAAAAGCATAATGGAGAGTCTAAGTATGAGCAAGGTGATAGTATTTCAGCTGATTTATTAGTAAATGAATTAGGCGTTAGGGCGAGTGACAATATAGTAAATAGTAAGCTATTGGTATTTGTAGAAGGAAGTAATGATGTGAAATTTTGGGATTTTATTTTTAACGCTGTATCTGGACATTCATACGAAGAAGATGGAATTCTTTTTGTTCCTGGTGGTGGTAATGAACTTCACAACATTGCAGAGATGAATTTAATGAGTAAATTGAATAGAAACTTTATAGTTATTGTTGATAAAGACTCAGGTGCAGTAGATTATGAGGATAAACTTCGTAAGCAAAGTAGATTGAAAAATACAGTTGAACAGAAAGGCGGAGAAGTTCTCGTTTTAAGAAAAAGAGAAATTGAAAACTATTATTCTCCACGAATTGTTAAGGAAATTTTGTCGGAGAAAGGATTCGAGGTAGGTGACTTTGAAATAAGCCCGTTTGAAGATGTGAATCAAAAATTTAAGAATATGTTCAATGGGCAAAATATTCAAATGAAATTCAAAAATAATATGGATATATTCGAAAGAATGACATTAGATGATTGGAAGAGCGTAAGTAAATATACGGAGGATAACATTGAACATTTTGAATTTGGAGAAATAGTAGAATTAATTAACAGTAAAATTGATTAAAACATAAAAATGGAGGAAAAAGATTGAGCGAATTAAAAACAATTGAATACAAACGATTTGAAGATATAAAACACATAAGAGAAGATGGTAGCGAATATTGGAGTGCTAGAGAATTAGCAATTGCTTTAGATTATACAAAATGGGAAAATTTTTCTAAGGTGATAGGACGAGCTATGATAGCCTGTGAGAACAGTGGACATAGCGTTTCTGACGATTTTCCTGAGGTCAGGAAAATCGTAGAAGCTGGAGTGGCAAGTAAGCCAAAGAAGGACTATGAACTTTCAAGATATGCTTGTTATTTGATTGTTCAGAATGGTGATCCTAGAAAAGAAGTAATAGCTTTAGGACAAACTTATTTTGCTATACAAACATATAGACAAGAAGTAGCAGATCATTTTAATCAACTAGATGAAGATAAAAGAAGATTAGTTGTTCGTGGAGATATTAAGCAATGGAACCAGTTACTTGCAGAGACAGCACACGATGCAGGTGTAATTACAAATGAAGAATTTGCTATTTTTCAGAACGCTGGATATATGGGATTGTATGGCGGACTTGATGTAGATGATATACATACAAGGAAAGAGCTTGAAGTTGGGCAGAAAATACTTGATTACATGGGAAGCACTGAATTAATTGCAAATCTTTTCAGAATATCGCAAACAGAGGAAAAACTTAGAAAAGATAACATACAAGGAGCAGAAAAAGCAACAAGTGTTCACTATAATGTCGGAAAAGAAGTTAGAACAGCAATAGAAAAGATTGGTGGTACAATGCCAGAGGATTTACCTACTCCCAAAAAGAGCATACAACAGATTGAAAAAGAACAGATGGCAAGGCTTAAAGCAAAAGCGAAAAAGGGTAAAATTATGTTAGACGAATAATAATGGAGTATATATGAAAAAACAAAGAGAAAAAGTAAAAAGTGCAACAGAATTAGAATTTATAAATGAAGTCGCTGATGATTGTATAAGCAAGTTAACTGAAAAAAATAAGGAATATTTAATTGATAATCCATATGCAATTGATTATCATTTTTCATACTGTTTGTATATTAGAAATAATTATATACATAATAAAGATTTCTCTGAGGTACCATTCTGGGCAGAACCTGATCATCTGTCTTCAGAAATAATACAAGCTATTTTCTCAAGATTGATTCCTGAGTATGAATATGGAAATCAATTTGTTGAAAGCATATATGATACAAAGAACTATATTGTTCTTAGAAAAGAGTATAAAAAAGTATATGGAGAATATCCAGATTTTATAATTAAAAAATATGAAGGTAAAATAAAACTTGAGAAAACACATTCGATTTCTGAAATAAGAACTAATGACGATATAGATATTGAACACGAAATAGAAGTTATGGAACGAAATATAGATAAGATTTCTAAAGTTAGAGAAGCATTAATAAGCGAATTGGCAGAGTTAATATGGGAAACAGAAAATATAAAGAAAAGTGCAGAAAAATATGGTATTCCATTTAGTCAAATTGAAAAAGATATAGAAATACTCAAAAATATCTTTTATGAAGAAAATGTGTTTATACCGTTACAAGTTTGTTTTATTCCATACAAGAGAGAAATTGGTAAAGATTACTACATTCAATATAGAAGAATGTTGATTGACAAATTAAAGGGAAATCCAAGTTTAATAGAAAAATTTAATCCAATATACTTTAGAGATAGAGTTTTAGCGAAGTCGGTATTAAAACGTGGTTGGGCACTTAAATATCTAGATATGTACCAGGATGATGAAATAATGGTAAGAACAAGCTTGAAAAACGATGGAACAGCAATTCAATATGCATCTCGAAGATTTCAGCAGGATAGAGAATGGGTGAAGTTTGCAATTGCGAATTCTGAAAATGGAACGATTATGAGCTTGGATTGTATGAAGCCATATAGAAAAGACAGGGAATTAGTTTATCTTGCGTGTAGTTTTCATGGATGGAATTTTAATTTTGTAGATAAAGTATTCAGAGATGATTTTGAATTGGCAAAAATTAGCTTAATGGATAAGGATGCATTAAATTCTATATTTAGCAGTATGAGCAAACGTTTGAGGGGTAATAAAGAATTAGCTATGCTAGATTTGGAGAAAAATATGCCAAGTGTTGAATATTACTCAGCTAAATTGCGAAATGATGATGATATAGCACAAAAACTATTTGAAGTTCATGGAACAAATCCATATGAGTGGTCTTATATGAGTAAAAGGCTACAAAAGAAATATGAAATTGAAGAATGGTAGAATTACTATTATAGATTAAAAACAGCTAATACAACATTAATTTACTTAGAAAAAAATGTCACACCCTTGACACGAGCGGGTACCGGTAAAACTTATGCGTCAGCATTTGCAATGAGAGAACTTGGTTTTAAGAAAGTATTATTTTTAGTTCATCGTGAGCAAATTTTAAAGCAGGCAAAAAGATCTTATGAGAATGTTTTTAGCAATAGAATTACTACAGGCATTCTTTCCGGAAATCATAAAGAAAAAGATGCTGATTATCTTTTCTCAACAGTTCAAACAATGAGTAGAGACTATATTCTTACCGAATTCGAAGAAGATATGTTTGATTGCATTATTATTGATGAAACTCATAAGGCAGGGGCTGAAAGTTATCATAAAATAATTAATCATTTTAAGCCCAAATTGCTTTTAGGGATGACGGCGTCGCCTGAACGTACAGATGGATTTGATATTTACAAATTATTTGGACACAATATCGCAAGTGAGATTAGGCTTCAGGATGCCCTTGAAGATGATTTGTTATGCCCATTCCACTATTTTGGAATTTCAGATTTAGTTATAGATGGAAAAGAAATTGATGAAAAGACAGAATTTAAATATTTGGCAAATGAGCAAAGAGTAGAGCACATAATTAAACAAACCGAATATTTTGGGTATTCAGGAAATAGAGTAAAAGGGCTTATTTTTTGCAGCAGAAAAGAGGAAGCTAAGGCTTTATCAGATGCGTTTAATTATAGAGGCTATAATACAGTTGCACTTTCAGGTGATGATTCACAGGAGAAAAGAGAGGAGGCTATTGAACGATTAGAGATGGAGTGTGAGGTCGATAATTGTGGAAGACCTATAATAAAATCGGAAGTAGTAAAACATAATCAGCCACTCGATTACATTTTTACTGTAGATATTTTTAATGAAGGTGTAGATATACCACAGGTAAATCAGGTCATTATGCTAAGACCTACGCAGTCAGCAATTATATTTGTACAGCAGTTAGGTAGAGGACTTAGAAAAGCGGATAATAAAGAGTATGTAGTTATTCTTGATTTTATTGGTAATTACAGCAACAATTTTTTAATTCCAATTGCGTTGTCAGGAGATAGAACATACAACAAGGACAATGTGCGTAAATACGTGCGTGAAGGATCACGATTGCTTCCGGGGTGTTCAACAATTCATTTTGATGAGATTACGAAAAAGAAAATTTTTGCATCAATTGATAGAATGACTACGACGAAGAAAATGCTTACAGAAAAATATATGCAGGTAAAATTTAAAATTGGTAGAATACCTACTATTATAGATTTCTACAAACTTGGCGAAATTGATCCTATGCTATTTATTAACTATGCAAAAACGTATGATAATTTCCAGCGGGCTGTAGATAAAGATTATACAGTTGTGTTTACAGAAAAAGAAGAGCAGATACTTGCATTTATTTCATCATTGATAATTGATGGTAAGAGACCGCATGAACTCTTGATGTTAAAGATGATGTTAGATGGAAAATCAGTTGCGATAGATTCATTTGCTAAGGAACTTGTAAGCATAGGCGAAAAGTTCAAAGAGGCTGATTATAATTCTGCGGTTCGAATGATGAGTTTAGAATTTGTAGCCGGAGCAGATGCAAATAAATTCGCACAGATAGAATTGCTATCTAAATTAGATTTAAAGTCAGGTCTATTAAAACGTTCACTAGCGTTTTTAGATAAACTTAATAATACGAAATTTAGGGAAGAGATATCAAATCTTTTAGATTATGGGATGATGCGATATAAGGATATGTACGCAAATCATGATGAAAATAATTTAGTGTTATATGGAAAATATTCAAGAAAAGATGTTTGTCGACTTATGAACTGGGATAAAGATGAAAGCTCAACAATGTATGGATATCGTATCAAACACGGAACGTGTCCAATATTTGTTACATACGAAAAGAAGGATGATATTTCTGAAAGCACAAAATATGAAGATCAGTTTATTAATCAGAAGACATTTAGCTGGCTGACTAGAAGTAATGTGGCAATTGATAATAGAGAGAGTCAGGAAATAATAAATTATAAAAATAGTGGATTAAAAATAGTTCTTTTTATAAAGAAGAGTGATGGCGAGGGTACAGATTTTTATTATATGGGTGAAGTTGTGCCTAAGAGCTGGATGCAGAAAACTATAAAGAATAATAAAGGAAAAGAACTTCCAATCATGAATTTTATTTTCGAGTTAGAACATAGTGTAAGAGAAGATATTTATGAGTATCTGACTAACTAAGAAAATTTATGATAAAACATTTTGAAGAAAAATATAAAAATAAGAGGGACGATTTTATTGAGGGCAGTAAAATCGTCTCATTATAAGTAATAAGAAAATAAATTTGTTTACGAAATAGGAGAAAGCTATAAATGAAAATAGTACGAGTAGTTGCAGCAGTTATAAAATCTATAAATGAAAAAGGACAAACAATTATATTTGCAACACAGCGTGGATATGGAGATATGAAAGATGGTTGGGAATTCCCCGGCGGAAAAATAGAACCGGGGGAAACACCGCAGGAAGCTTTGAAAAGAGAAATAATGGAGGAAATCGAAACAGAAATTGAAGTAGGTGAATTGATTGATACTGTAGAATATGATTATGAAACATTTCACCTTTCTATGGATTGCTTTTGGTGCATTATTAAACAAGGAAAGCCAATTCTCAAAGAACATGAAGCTGCAAAATGGCTTACAAAAGGACAATTATATGATGTAGATTGGCTACCGGCAGATGTAACGTTGATAGATAAAATAAAGAAAAACATTTGAGATATAGAAGCGTAAAAAATGTTTCAAAATGATATTTTGATTTAAAATGAAACGTTGCTATATATCATAATTAATATTATAATAAATAGATAAAAACGTTACAGAGATATGTTTGAGAGGTTACATAAATGAAGCAATTATTAATGGGGAATGAAGCAATAGCTATGGGTGCGATAAGAGCCGGAGTTAATTTAGTTTGTGGATATCCGGGAACACCCTCTACAGAGGTTTTAGAAACAGCAGCAAAGAAAAATGACGGTTCATATTATATTGAATGGTCAGTAAATGAAAAGGCAGCTCTTGAGGTTGCAGCAGGCGCATCGTATGCAGGTGCAAGAACACTGGTTACAATGAAGCAGGTAGGACTAAATGTTGCATCTGATCCTATCATGAGTTTATCTTATGTAGGAATTAAAGGTGGAATGGTAGTTTTAGTAGCAGATGATCCGGGACCGATATCCTCTCAGACAGAACAGGACACAAGAGAATTTGGCATTTTTTCAAAAATACCGGTATTCGATCCATCAACACCGCAAGAAGCCTATTTGATGATGGCAGATGCTTTTGAAATGTCAGAAAAATATAACACACCTGTAATTTTCAGACCTACAACAAGAGTATGCCATGGATGTGCGGATATTGAAATTTTAGAAAATATAAAAAGAGAGCCACCGGAGGGATTTATAAAAGATACTCAGAAATGGGTTATTTTCCCAAGAACATCTTACCTCAACCATATTAGGATAGAGGAAAGAAATGCAAAACTTACACATGTACTTTCTGCAGATAGTACAGATGAATTGGATTTATCAAAATGGAACAAAATTCATCTTTGTGAAGATAGTAGGAAGGCAGTTGTATCAGGCGGAGTTTCAAGAAAATACGTTCAGGAATACTTAGATTATGACAAGGCAGGATTTTTGGAAATAGGAATTTCATATCCTTTTCCGGAACAACTTGTTGCAAGATTTTTAGAGGGAGTGGATGAAGTTCTTGTAATAGAAGAATTAAGTCCGTTTATAGAAAGAGAAATCACATACGTATGTGGAAAATATAATATTAAATGTAAGGTGTTAGGAAAACTTACAAAAGATGTACAGTGTGCAGGAGAAAATACTGCAAAATCAGTAAGAGAACAGCTTACTAAATTTGGAGTTGCAAAAGATATAGATGACGAAACACTTAAGGAAGTAGGCGAAAAACCGGAATTACCTGTAAGACCACCGGTACTCTGTGCAGGATGCCCACATAGAGCTTCATTTTATGCCGTAAAACAGGCAATGAAAGAAAAAGAAGCAGTATTTTGTGGTGACATAGGTTGTTACACACTTGGAAATGCAAAGCCATTGGATATGACTGATACATGTCTATGCATGGGAGCGGATGTAACAATAGCGCAGGGGCTTCATAGGATTGAACCTGAGAAAGTGCATTTTTCATTTATTGGCGATTCAACATTTTTCGCATCAGGAATTACAGGAGTTGTAAATGCTGTATATAATGAGACAGACATAGTCCTTATTGTGTTAGATAATTCTACTACAGCAATGACGGGACACCAGCCACATCCGGGAACCGGTGTTACAATGATGGACATGGTTAAGAAAAAAGATACTAATCCAAAGGGTGAAATAACTCATAAGATTTCTATTGAAGCTGTTTTAAAAGCAGTAGGAGTTGTAAGTGTTGAAAAAGTAAATCCATTTGAACTTGATAAGGCAATAGACGCGGTTAAGAGAGCAGCACAGATGAAAGGCGTTAAGGCAATTATATTTAAGAGTCCATGTATTGCTGTGAATAAGCCTAAAAAGGCTTATACCGTAAGCGAAAAATGTATTAAATGTAAGAAATGCATTAATGAAATAGGTTGTCCTGCAGTGACAAATATAGATGGGAAAATTGAAATAGATTCATCATTATGCTTTGGTTGCGGATTATGCAGTCATATTTGTCCGGTTCATGCTATTGAGCAGTAGAACTGTTGACAAAATAATTGCCGGAAATCGAAGATTACAAATAATATGCATGAAAGGTTTGGTATAAATATGAATTGTTTACTTTGCGGAGTTGGTGGACAGGGCACAGTTTTAGCGTCAAAATTACTTGCACAGGCTGCAATTGATAAAGGGATAAGTGTAAAAACAGCAGAAACAATTGGAATGGCCCAGCGTGGAGGTAGCGTTGTAAGCCATGTAAGAATAGGAAATGAAATAAAAGCTCCAATGATTCCTGAGGGAGAAGCGGATATAATTATCGGATTTGAACCGGGTGAAGTTGTAAGAAATTTAAATTATTTAAAAGAGGGAGGTACAGTTGTTGTAAATACAAAGCCGGTAATGCCAACAACTGCAAGTCTTGGACTTCACTATGATGGTAAAGAGATGATAGAATATTTACAAAAGCAAAATATTAATCTTATTGCTGTGGACGGAGAAAAGATTTGTAAAGAGTTAGGAAGCTCGAAGGCTTTAAATGTTGTACTACTTGGAGCAGCAGCCAATAGTAATGAATTAGGAATAACAAAAGAGGAAATTAAAAAAGCTATAGAAACAAAACTTAATCCGAAATTCCTTGAAATGAACATTAAAGCACTTATGGCAACAAACTAGTATATAAGTCTAAAAGACTTTTTATAAATTATGGACAAATGAAGAGGCATTTGTCATAAATACATAGAGGAGAAGAAAAGGTTAAAAGAAATAAAAAAGAAAGGAAAAACAATGCAAATCATTCTTTTAATCTTGGATTTGCGCCTTTCAAACACATGAAAATGCATAGTTGAAAGGCTAGGTACAAATTATGAAAATGAAAGAAGAGCAGTTTGAACTAATTAAAGCACAGTTGAAAAAACTTACAAGTCAGGATTGCTTTTACCAGAAAAAATTGGAGGGTATTAATGTAGATGATATTAAGTCTCAGGAGGATTTTGAGAAACTCCCATTTACATGGAAGGGAGATTTAAGAGAAGCTTATCCGTTGGGACTTCGTGCAGTGCCTGAAGAAGAAATTGTAAGAATACATTCATCTTCAGGTACAACAGGTATACCTGTTATTATTCCATATACAAAAAAAGATATTGATGATTGGGCAACAATGTTTTCACGTTGCTATAAAATGGCAGGAGTAACTAATAAAGATAGAATTCATATTACACCAGGTTACGGATTATGGACCGCCGGAATAGGATTTCAAAATGGTGCTGAAAAGCTTGGAGCAATGACTATTCCTATGGGTCCGGGAAATACAGATAAACAGCTTAGAATGATGGTTGACATGGAATCTACAGTTCTATGCGCAACATCATCATATGCGTTGTTACTTGCGGAAGAAATTGCCAAGAGAGGTATTGGAGATAAGATTAAACTTAAAAAAGGAATAATTGGTTCTGAACGCTGGGGAGACAAGATGAGAAAAAGAATTGCAAATGAACTTGGCGTTAAGCTTTATGATATTTATGGACTTACAGAAGTCTATGGTCCTGGAATTGCAATCAGTTGTGAACATGAATGTGGAATGCATTATTGGGATGATTATGTCTATATAGAAATTGTTGACCCTAAGACAGGAAAAAATCTTCCTGATGGAGAAATTGGAGAAATAGTTATTACAACATTACATAAAGAAGGGGCGCCACTTATCAGATATCGTACACATGATCTTTCAAGAATTATTCCGGGAGAATGCCCATGTGGTTCTAAATATCCAAGAATCGATGTTATTTTAGGAAGAACAGATGATATGGTTAAAGTAAAAGGTGTAAATATCTTCCCATCACAGATAGAAGAAATGTTAAAAGGCATTAATGGGGCGTCAAGTGAATATCAGGTTATGATAGATCATTTGAATGGAAAAGATATTCTTACATTATTTGTTGAAATAAAGGACGATGCAAATGCTTACGAAATGGAACATGAAATTGGAGCAGCATTCAAGGCTAAAATAGGTATCGCAGCAATAATTAAGCCTGTTGCAATTGGCGATCTTCCAAGAAGTGAGAAAAAATCAACAAGAATTTATGACAACAGATACTAAATTGTGATTTAGAAAGTGATAAATCAATGGAATTAAGAGTTTTGCGGTATTTTTTTGCAGACAAATATTCAGGCGAAAGATATATTAAATATGATAGAAGAAGAGTATGGAGCATCAAAATATGGTTCAGTAAAATACAATTTGAATGAACTATATTGGATAGGATATCTGTATCGGTACTTTTCATACACTTATAATATGTCATCAATACAAGTGTACAAGATTGTAAAGCAAAAGAGTTACGAGGATTGTATTTACCATATCACACATTAGATCCAAGTCAGGCAATAGAAAGAATATTAGGATCAAAGAATCTATTATTAGATGAAAAAAAGAATTAGAGAGACAGTACGAAATATTCAAAAGAATCCGAAATGAAAATTAAAGTAAAAATTACAACTTGTTAAATCTAAACAATACGTAATTTTTATTTTATCTACCTTAAAGCATAAATTACAAAAGAAATAGAATTTTCTAACTACAGCCGGCAGAAATTTTCATAAGCAAACGATAGGCAGATTTTTACAATTTTGCGAGCATAGCGTAAGTTCAAAAGATATGTCTGAGCCGATAGGCGAGTTTATCTTTTGAACTTACAATAAGCGGCGCAGCAAAATAAAAAAATCAACGTGTTTGCTATGAAAATTTCTGCCGGCTGGGGTTGTGAAAGTTGAGTTGCTTATTGATACTTCTGCTGGTCGTGGGAAGGTGAAACAACGTGTTTGTTTATGAAAGTTTCAGTCGACTGGAATATCAGTTAATTATAGTGTTTAAAATCAGTAAAACTACAAGAAATACAATATTTACAACTGTAAAATAAAGCAAATATTTTCCTTTTGTGCTGTTGTTATTATGTGCATACAATTTGTAAGAAATTAAACTTGCCATTGAAGCAATAAGTGTTCCAAGACCACCAACATTTACACCTATAAGTAATCCTTTATAGTTTGTTGTAAAACCAGATAAAAGCAAGGCAGAAGGAACATTGCTTATCACCTGACTCGCAAGTACCCCAATTCCAATTTCATTTCCTATAACAATTGAAGCCAAATACTTATTTGCCATTGGAAGTGAACCAATATTTCCCGTAAAAATAAAAAATCCAATGAATGTAAAAAGTAATGCGTAATCTATTTTATATAGCACATTTCGCTGTATAAAAAACACAACAATAAACACAAGAAATATAAGAATATAATAAGGAATTAATTTAAATACAGTTCCTAATGCGATTACAAATAAAATTACATAGAAAAATAAGTTCCCCTTATATTGAATAATATCATTTTCTTTACCATCAACAACAATTTTACTTTTCTTATCCTTAATAAAAAACAAAAATAGTAAAAGAAGAAAAAATGAAACAATTGAATAAGGTAAAATAGTTTTTATGAATGTAAATATGTTAACTCCCCATAAACCATATAAATATAAATTTTGAGGGTTGCCAATTGGAGTAAGCATACTTCCAAGATTAGCTGCAATGGTTTGCAAAACAATTATTGGAATCAATAAATTTTGTTTTTCACATTTTCCTAAAATCATCATTGTAAAAGGAACAAATGTAATAAGTGCAACGTCATTTGTAATTAACATACTTGAGAAAAAACAAATGAATACCAATGTTATACTTAGCTGCCATACATTTTTCGTCTTTTTTAATAATTTATAACCTATCTTTTCAAATAATCCATTACAACTTAACCCTTCCATGATAACCATAAGGCTCCATAATATTCCAAGCGTTCTAAAATCTATGTAATCTATGTATTTAATATTTGGTTTTACAAAAAATGCGGATATAATTGCCAAGACCCATGCAATTACTAATACTGTTTCTTTACGTACTAATTCTATAAATTTTTTCATCATTAAATATATCCTTTTTTAACATGATTATAGCATATTGCTTAAACAGGATTTTTGTCAATTAATATATGACATATTTAGCAAATATTTTTCAAGGAAAATAATATATTTAACATTGTTTCAGCTAACAGAAAATCCATAGACAACACAATTCCCACCCCAGTCGACAGAAACTTTCATAAGCAACACACTTTCCTCGCCCCATCCGGCAGATATTTTCATAGCAAACACGTTGATTTTTGAAATTTTGCTGCGCCGCTTATTGTAAGTTCAAAAGATAAACTCGCCTATCGGCTCAGACATATCTTTTGAACTTACGCTATACTCGCAAAATTTCAAAAATCTGCCTATCGTTTGCTTATAAAAATATCTGCCGGCTGGGAAAGGAAAATCAACGTGTTTGCTAGGGAAACTTCTGCTGAATAATAATTTAAATAAAGACTTCAAGATTATATTATGTTAAAATTATAATATAAAAAATGTAGTAGAAAGGAGTTGCCTATGAGAAAGTATTTTAGCCTTATTCTAAGTATAATGTTGGTAATATCATTAGTACCACAAAATACTATGGCACAACAAACAAATAATGTTATAACTAAAGAAAATACGAAAATTTCCGTATACGAAAATAACAGTGACGCTTCAATTGCCCAAAGCGATAATTCTGAAACTAATGAAAATTTAGTATACGTAACAGGAGACATAGTTTCAGATGATGGAAGTAATGTTGTAACATGGACAAAAGATAAAACATATGTTGTATGTTCGAAAAATATAGTTGAATTACCATATGTTAAATGTAAACTTGTAATCGAACCGGGAACAACAGTTTTATTTGGAACAGGAACGGGAAATGTTAATGGAGTAGAAAATTCAGATGTAGTTTATAGACCATATTCTATTTTTAGAGTAGAAGAAGGTGGAAGCATAGAGGCAAAAGGTACACAGGATGAGCCTATTGTTTTTAAAAATATTGATACTCACGCAGGGTGGAATGGAATAGAGATAACACTTCCTGATAATGGAGAAGTGACAGACACATTTGAATATTGTTATTTTATAAACGGTGGAGCACAGTTTAGAGATTTCACAGAGGGATTAATTGATGTATCTCATGGGACAAAGAATACGAAGTTTAATCTTACAGTAGACCATTGTATATTTGATAGTACAGAGTTAGTAAGCAAAAATATTTTGCAACCGAGTGAAATAGGTGCAGGATTTTTTTATGGAGATTATGATGCAAATACTGTTGAATCAAATATTAAAATATCAAATTCAATGTTCAAATCACTTTCAATGGGAATTGAAGGTTATACAAAGGATTTAGCATATGAGTATTTTTATAATGATAAATCAAAATGTAAAATAGAAAATAATACATTTAAAAACAATATTCCCGGTTCTTACAATCCGTCTGTTAACTGGGGAGGAAATGCGGAAATAATAAATAATGAATTTTACACAACAGAAGGTGGAGCATTAACAAAAAATGCGTTGAATCTTGATGGACAATGTGATTTTGTAATAGAGGGAAATGTATTTCACGGAAGCCAATCTAATGAATCGTCAGAAATGAATAAGTGTGCACCTATAAGAGTTCAATTTGGAGCAAATGTCAATGCTGATAAAACAAGAACTTATGCGAATAATACATGCGATTACTCAGCTGTATTTGGAAAGTACGTTGAACTTAGTGGCTCAATGATAACTCCGGAATGTACATTAGGAAAAATAGAGGGCCTGGAATATTACTTTAAAAATTGTACTGTAGGATATAACAATGGAAATGATGCAAAAGTAATATTGACTTCAGAACATCCTTATGTAATTGCATCGTTAGATATTATGTATAATGGAGAGCTGATTGCAAAAGGAACAAAGGAAAATCCTATTAAATTTGTAGGGGCTTCTGACAGAGGATTAACAAATGCAAGCAATCAAATTTCCATAACGCAGAATTCGTCTTCGGATTATTTAAATGGAAAAGCCGTATTTGAAAATTGTGAATTTGATAATGTTAAAATGCAGGCAAACATAATAAGCAAAAAGACCGGATATGAGGGAGAAATTCCACAAATACTTACAGTAAAAGATTGTAAATTTACCAATGAATCAAGTGGAATGTATGTTACACTTAACAGCTATAATGATTACATTTATGGAAAAATTTCTGTAGAAAATACAATTTTTGAAGGAAAAAACAATGATTCTTTCACGGGATTAAGCATATCAGCTTATGGAACAAAAGTACCAAAAGATAATATTTTCAAAATTTCAAATTGTATTATACATAATTTTAATAAGCAAAATGATGGAATTGGTCTATCATTAAGTGTAGAAGAAGATTTAATTGAAAAAATAGTTTTGGAAAATGTTACAATTGCAAACTGCTATTATGGAGTAAGCATAGGCAGATATATGACAAAACTTCCGATAATAAAAAATTGTATAATAGCCGGAAACAAGAGAGGATTTAAGAATCTAAATGACGATACAGACACATCAAATATAACATATACATGCATATATAATGATAGCTGGAATGGTAACACTTATAATTATGGAATAGGATGTATATTTGAAGAACCATTATTTGCAAATATAGAAAAAGGAAATTATCATTTGAAATCTAAAGGCGGAAGATGGAATGGAACGATGTGGATTGCGGATGATGTTACAAGCCCTTGCATAAATGCAGGTGACCCGTTAAGTGATTATTCAAATGAACCGTCTCCTAATGGAAGCAGAGTTAATATGGGTGCTTATGGAAATACGGCAGAAGCTTCAAAAACAGATGATGGGACTTTTATTCCAACTGAATGTGAGCACAAAAATACGACAATTATAAATAAAAAAGATGCAACAGAACAAGAGGAAGGATACACAGGAGATACTTATTGTAACGATTGTGATAAAATAATTGCAATAGGAAAAACATTACCAAGAATTATAGCATCAACTTCTGAGACAACAAAAGAAGCAGATTCTACACAAACAACAAAAAAAGCAGATGTAACTAATCCGACAACACAAAATCAGCCGGAAAGCAAAACTGAAACAACAACAAATCCGCAGAACACAACTGCTGTAGTTTCACCACCAAAGACTACAAAGATTAGCAAGACAATTGCCAAAAAGAAATCAATTACTTTGAAATGGAAAGCAGTTAAAAACGTAAAAGGATATGAAATTCAGGTAGCAACTGATAAGAAGTTTAAGAAAAACAAAAAGACAATATCAGTAAACAAACAAAAGGCAACTATATATATTGTAAAGAAATTAAAAGCAAAGAAAACATACAATGTTCGAATTCGTACATACAAAATCGTAGATGGAAACAAAGTATATTCAGCATGGTCAAAGACAAAAAGAGTTAAGACAAAATAGTAAAAAATAATTAAAAATTACTAAGGTGAAATACCGAAGGTCTATTGTTAATAGATTTTCGGTATTTTTTTAAATTAAAGTATGAAAAATAGAAAATTTAATCAACTATATCCGATTTTAAAGAACCATATAAATTAAATCACCCAATCTGTCAAAACTTTTTATAAGCAACAAAATTTCCATACCCCAGCCGGCAGAAATATCCAGAGCAACAAAATTTCCACATCCAGCCGGCAGAAATATCCAGAGCAACAGAATTTCCACATCCAGCCGACAGAAATATCCAGAGCAACAGAATTTCCGCATCCAGCCGGCAGAAATATCCAGAGCAACAAAATTTCCACACCCCAGCCGGCAGAAATATCCAGAACAACAGAATTTCCACAACCCCAGCCGGCAGAAATTTTCATAAGCAAACGATAGGCAGATTTTTGAAATTTTGCGAGCATAGCGTAAGTTCAAAAGATATGTCTGAGCCGATAGGCGAGTTTATCTTTTGAACTTACAATAAGCGGCGCAGCAAAATAAAAAAATCAACGTGTTTGCTATGAAAAAATCTGCCGGCTGGGGGAAGGAAAATCAACGTGTTTGCTATGAAAAAATCTGTCGGCTGGGGAAAGGAAAATCAACGTGTTTGCTATGAAAATATCTGCCGGCTGGGGAAGAAATTCAAAATATAAAACATAATCAAATTAACATATGATATAATTTAATCACAATATGAAAAGAAAAATTATGGAGGCAATATGGAAAAAGTAATAGAGGTAAAAAATCTAACTAAAGAATATAAAGAACAAAAGGCAGTTGATAATTTATCATTTGATGTATATGAAGGAGAAATATTAGGATTACTTGGACCTAACGGAAGTGGTAAAAGTACAACTATAAATTCAATTTTAGCATTGCTTAAATATCAGAACGGAAGCATAAAAATATTTGGTAAGGATATGAAACCCGATTCGTACGATATAAAATCGAAAATTGGAGTCATTTTTCAGGAGGTTGCAGTATTTAATGAATTAAATGTATATGACAATATAAACTATTTTTGTGGATTATACATAGAAGATAAAAATATCAGAAAGCAATATGTAGAAGATGCCATTGAATTAGTAGGACTTGGTGAATTTAAAAAATATTTGCCAAAACAACTTTCAGGGGGACTTTTAAGAAGATTAAATATTGCCTGTGGAATAGCACATAAACCAAAACTTATTTTTCTTGATGAACCAACAGTAGCAGTCGACCCACAGAGTAGAAACAATATTTTAGATGGAATTAAGAAATTAAGAGATGATGGTGCCACAATAGTTTACACAACACATTATATGGAAGAGGTAGAGATACTTTGCGATAGAATTATAATTCTTGATAAAGGAAAAATAATAGCTCAGGGAACAAGCGAAGAACTGAAACAACAGGCAAATATTGAAGAAAAAATAGAACGTGTAGGACCTACATTAAATGATGTATTTTTGAAATTAACAGGAAAGGAATTAAGAGATTAATGTTTATTCATAATTTGAAATATACGATAAAAACATTGTTTAAAAATAAAATATTAGTCTTTTGGACATTTGCCTTTCCGATTATTCTTGGAATATTTTTCAATATGGCATTTTCCAACATAGAAAAAGATGAAGTATTAAAAGTGTTTGATATTGCAGTAGTAGATAATGACGAATTTGAAACGCAGGAAATATACAAAAACGCATTAAAAGAATTATCGGATAATGATAATAAAGACAAATTATTTAATATCAAATATGTAAGTAATAAAAAAGCAGATTCCCTATTAGATGATTCTAAAATTGAAGGATATGTTGTATTTAAGAACGACGAACCGCAGGTTGTAGTAAAGGCAAATGGTACATATCAAACATTACTTAAGTTTGTCATAAATGAAATCAGACAGAATGAAACAATAGTAGAAGAATTGACCGAAAAAAATATAGAAAACGAAATAGCAAACGGGAATTTTACATTTGATACAGACAAAATAGTAAATCAAATATTAGACAAAATTAATAA
Source organism: Eubacterium sp. AF19-12LB (assembly GCF_003479125.1). Taxonomy (NCBI): domain Bacteria; kingdom Bacillati; phylum Bacillota; class Clostridia; order Eubacteriales; family Eubacteriaceae; genus Eubacterium; species Eubacterium sp. AF19-12LB. The sequence goes on from NZ_QUGP01000001.1 coordinate 115,116, forward strand.
TGAACGAGTTAGTTTGAAAAATATTTCTAATTCAAATTTAAGTTATATGCAAATAGAATATTATACTTTAATTGCGATGATGTGTATGTATGGTGGAATATTCGGGTTGACTGCAATAAATAACTGTCTGGCGAATATGAGTAGCAAGGGAAAAAGAATTTCCGTGTCACCAAATAAAAAAAGCACAATTATTTTGAGTTCGACTATAGGAAGTTATGCGGTAAGTCTGGTAGGACTTGCGGTACTTATGGCATTTTTGACATTTGTAATAAAAGTTGATTTTGGAGAAAATCTTTTGTTAATTATTTTACTTTCCATGGTAGGAAATCTGGCAGGAATTGCACTAGGGGTAGTAATTGCTTCAATATTCAGAGTGTCAGAAGGTGCTAAGACAGGAATAACTATTGCTGTTACAATGTTCTTTTCTGTTTTTTCAGGAATGATGGGAGTTACATTAAAATATGTAATTGATAAAAATGTGCCTATAATTAATCTGATAAATCCAAATAACTTAATAACTGATGGCTTTTATTCATTATACTATTACGATACTTTAGACAGATATTTTAGAGATATCATTTATTTGATTATATTTATTATAATTTGTCTATTGGTTTCGTTTGTTAGCTTAAGGAGGGAAAAGTATGACAGTATTTAAGACTATTTTAAAGATATTAAATAAATTAAAGGGAATGATTATTTTATATACTGCCATACTTGTTGCAATAACAGCGCTTAATCAGACATCAGGTAATAATATGACAAATTTTGAAGATTCAAAACCAAGTGTGTTAATTGTAAATAAAGACAGTGAAGATAATATTGCTAAAGGCTTTGAGGATTATATAAGTAAACATTCAGAAATAAAAGATATAGATACAAAAGACGAAGACAAAATAAATGATGCAATTTTTTACAGAGACGTAAATTATGTAATTTATATACCAAAAGATTTTGGAAAAAATTTATTAGATGGAAAGAATCCTTCGTTGGAATATAAATCATGTGGTGATGAATATTCTTCATATGCCCAAATGATGGTGGAAAAATACATAAAAACCGTGCTTATTTACAAGGATTATTATAGTGGAGTTGAGTTAATTTCAAAAGTAAATAAAGTTGTGGACAAAGATACAAAGGTTTATATGAAAACGACTTTAGATACATCAAAGTTAAGCAGCATGACACAGTATTTTAATATCCTAAATTACGCCTTGCTTGCAGGATGTGTGTATTGCATCAGTATGATTTTAGCAAGTTTAAATGATGAGACTGTAAGAAAGAGAACAATTATAAGCAGTTTCAATTACAAAAAATATAATAGAATCGTACTATTATCAAATTCCATAGTAATATTTGCAATGTGGATTTTATATATGATTTTGGCATTGATTTTGTTTAAAGACTTAATGTTTAGTTCAAATGGTTTAGGCTATGTTATAAATTCATTTGTATTTACGATATGCAGTCTGACCATAGGATTTTTAATTGGAAATATTACGCAGAATAAGAATGCTATTGGTGGAATAGTAAATGTAATAGCACTCGGCACATCATTTCTTTGTGGATGCTTTGTGCCATTTGAATACATGCCTGATTATGTATTGAAAATAGCACATATATTGCCAACATATTATTATGTAGCAAATAACCAACTGATAAAAACTATGGAAGTTTTTAATTTTGAAAGCATTAAACCATTGTTAATAAATGGGGCAGTTATAGTAATTTCCAGTTTTATATTTGTCGCAGTAACAAATTATGTAAGTAAAAGAAAACAGATAATAAATTAAGAATTTTAAAAATGCTATTTTATAGTTTTTTATCAAAAATACCCGGTTGTGAAAATGGTTCACAACCGGGTATTTGTTTTTATTATTTGCTACATTCTAAAACAAAGGCTTTAGCAGCAGCTTCGGAATTTTCATAGACACCTGCTCCTAAATAATTAGCCTCCATTATTAAAGTTTTTTAAAATTTATAGTCCTTCTTTAATACAGTTATTAAAACTGATAATATCTGTTTCATATTAATAGGCTTTGGTATATGAGCATTCATTCCGGCTTCTTTACATGCCTTTATGTCTTCAGCAAATGCATCAGCAGTCATTGCTACAATAGGAATATTTCGTATATACGCATCTTCGTTTTCCCTGATTTTACGTGTAGCTTCTTTTCCGTTCAGTACAGGCATTTGGATATCCATTAAAATTAAGTCATAAAAGCCTTTGGAAGAGGAAGTCAAAGTGTTTATGCATTCAAGACCATTTACGGCACGGTCACATGAAACTTTATATTCGGAAAGCATTGTTTTAATAATTTCCCAATTTAAATCATTGTCTTCTGCAACAAGTACATGTAATGAAGAAAAATCATAATTTTTTTCATATAATGAATCCGGATTTACTGTATCTAAATGCTTGTGTTCGTTAAGTACTGCTAAATCAAGGTAAACAGTAAATGTAGTTCCTTTCCTTAATTCACTTTTACAATCAATTGAGCCGTTCATTAAATCTACAAGCTGTTTAATAATGGCAAGGCCTAAACCGGTTCCCTGAATTTTATTAGTTCTACTGTCAAGAGCTCTGGTAAATGAATTATACATTGTTTCCTGAAATTCTTTAGTCATACCGATTCCGTTATCAGAGACAACAATTTTTAGTCGTATTTTTTCGTCATCATCCGGTAATCGTGACTGACTTATATCAAATAAAACTTTTCCACCATTGTCAGTATATTTTACGGCATTAGTTAAAAGATTAGTTATTATCTGATTAAGTCGTAAAGGATCAGCTGACAAAGTTTCGTAAATAATGTCATGCATATTAACCTCAAGCGAAATGCCTTTATATTCAGCCTGAGGGCGAATAATACTAACAACTTCATTTACACAGTCCTTAAGTGAAAAAGGTTCTATAGAAATAGCCATTTTCCCACTCTCAATTTTTGAAATATCTAAAATATCATTTATTAATGTTAAAAGATGATTTCCGGCAAGAGAAACTTTATCCAGACATTCGCCCATATATTCAGGATCATTTAAATGTTTTTTCGCAATTTGAGTCATTCCCAAAACGCCATTCATTGGAGTACGGATATCGTGGGATATAGTGGACAAAAATTGTGTTTTTGCCTGACTTGCATGTTCAGCTTCACTTGCAGCTTTTCTTAAACTATGATTAATTGATAATATGTAAAATGTATCAAGAATTGTTAAAAACAATACTGTTCCACATATAATTGCAACAATACTCCAGTTCATATTAACTGAATTAATATCCTTTACAGGAATATATCCTATGATGTATAAATCTAAATTTTTTCCAAAACTTGAATAGTACCAATAGCAATTTTCGTTACGATAGTCTTTGTATTGAAGCAAGCCACTATCGGACGATTTAATTTTGTTAGCAAGCTCGTCGACTTTATTGTAATCATTTTGAAAATTGTATCCGCGAATATAGTCATAAAAAGTTCTTGATTTCATCGAAGGAGACTGAATAACATATTCACCGTTAGAGTTAATAAGACTGATTTCTGCTGATTTATATTCAGTTGGAAATGCACATGCATTTTTTAGGTAATCAACAGGAAGCAATCTTAAAAGCAGGTAAGGCTTTGTCTTATTGTTACCAATATTTAAATAAACTCTAGTACCAACACTGATGACAGTCTGTTGTAGTCCGTCAACGCGATATTTACCAAGAACATAAACCTGACCGGATTGTGATTTAAACATATTCTGCATTTTTTTAATCATTGCATGACATGCATTGGTATCTGTATCATAAAATGTTTTGTAACAGTTAACAGAGTAATTTCCATTTTTATCTGCAATAGTAGAAATAGCTGAGAAGTCATCCATATCAACGAAGTGTGCATAGCGGTTGCCCTGTGTGTTAATATTCTGCACAAATTTTATTGCTTCATCTATAGTCATATTATTGCTGGAAATGTAGTGAGCCCAGTTATCGACATATCCTTTTTCTGCATGTAAATAGCTTTCAGTAAGCTGTTTCATAGAGTCAGTAGAGTCGCAGAAATTATCTAAACGTAAGGCGACGCTTTTGTTTTCCGTAGTAATAGAATAGGAGTAGGAAGATAAAAGTGCCACTACAATCATAATAATATTGCATAAGAGTAAAAGAAATTTTTGGATACTAGTTTTTTTAGTATACTTATTTGTATATTTATTAGCTGAGTTATCTTTTGAATTATCTTGTGCCACAATAATCTCTCCTTTCGCAAAATTTAGTAATAATTTGCTTACAAAGAAGCAATAAAAGTATTAATTTTCCGAACCAAATTACATTATCTAATTATAACATATTGAGTAAAATTTAACTATAATAATCCCTATAATGTGATACAATATTTAAGGTATGACTGAAAAAGGAAAGGATAAAAATTAATGGAAAAAAAGAGGGACGGGTTTAAGAGTAGAACAGGCTTTGTAATTGCATGCATAGGGTCAGCAGTAGGAATGGGAAATATTTGGAGATTTCCTTATATGGTGTCAGACTGGGGAGGTATGACATTTTTAATCCCATACGTTTTATTTGTTATTTTAATTGGGGCAACAGGGCTTATCGAAGAAATGGCGCTTGGAAGAGCTGCTAAAGGTGGACCTATTAAAGCATTTGGCAAATGTACTGAAGTTAGGACAGGTAATAAAAGAATCGGAGAAGTGATTGGTGCACTTCCGGTTATCGGTTCATTAGCATTAGCAATAGGATATACGGTAGTTGTAGGATGGATATTTAAATATACATATTTAGCAATTACAGGTCAGCTTTCAGATATGGGACATGATATGGATGCTATTGGCGGAATGTTTGGAAGTACAGCTACAAGCTATGGAAATAACTTATGGCTTGTAATCGCAGTAATTGTTACAGCCGTAATTATGGCATTTGGAATTGCCGGTGGTATCGAAAGGGCAAACAAATTTATGATGCCACTTCTTTTTGTATTATTTTTGGGATTAGGAATTTATGTATTTACGCTTCCGGGTGCAAGTGATGGATATAAATACATATTTACAATAAATCCTAAAGGATTGCTTGACCCGAGATTGTGGATTTATGCATTTGGACAGGCATTTTTCTCATTATCAATAGCAGGAAATGGAACAGTAATTTATGGTTCATATTTAAGTGAATCAGAAAATGTAGTAAGTTCTGCAAGAAACGTAGCAGTATTTGATACAGTAGCAGCATTACTTGCAGCATTTGTAATAATTCCGGGAATGGCTGTTGGTGGAGCAGAATTGTCTTCAGGCGGACCGGGACTTATGTTTATCTATCTTGTAAATGTATTTAATGGAATGCAGGGTGGAAAGATTGTAGGAATAATTTTCTATATTTGCGTTTTATTTGCGGGAATGAGTTCTCTTGTAAATTTATATGAGGCACCGATAGCAACATTGGAAGAAAGATTAAAATTTAAAAGACCGGTAGCTGTTTTGAGTATAGCGGTAGTTGGCTGCGCAGTTGCGCTTGTTATTCAGGGGATTGTTTCAGGATGGATGGATGCAGTATCAATTTATATTTGTCCATTAGGTGCAATGCTTGCAGCAATTATGTTCTTCTGGGTTGCAGGGAAGGATTTTGCAATTAGTGCAGTAAATAAAGGCAATAATAAGCCGATTGGCAAATGGTTTATGCCACTTGGAAAATATGTGCTTGTACCATTAGCGTTTATAGCACTTGTGGCTGGAGCAATGCTTGGAGGAATAGGCTGATAATGTTAAAAAAAGAAACAGCATATTATCATCTTCCCGGATTATTTGAATTTTACGGGTTGTATAGTGAGTTTTTACCATTATTTCGTGAGCATAGAGAATATTTTTATGACTGGTGCGATATTGGTTCTATATATGGAGCTCCGGCAGATTGTGTTTGGGGCGGAGGCCGTGTCGGATTTGGAGAAAATAATCCAAAAGAAGTTTTAGCATTAATGAAGGAATATGGCATTTCAGCAAGACTGACATTTAGTAATTCATTGTTAAGAACTGAACATCTTTCAGATAAAAAATGTAACTACCTATGCTCTATGTTTGGAGAAAAGAATGAAATACAAAATGGTGTAATAATTCATTCAGATTTGCTATTAGAGTATTTAAAAAATAAATATCCGGAATTCTATTTTGTCTCATCAACAACTAAGGTGTTAATTGATTTTGAGCAATTAAAACATGAGATGAATAGAAATGATTTTCTATATGTTGTTCTGGATTTTCGGTTAAATAAAGAATTAGATAAATTGAATAGGTTATCAGAAAAGCAGAAGGATAAAGTTGAATTTTTATGCAATGAATGCTGTTGGTTTGGTTGTGCTGACAGAAAAAAATGTTATGAAACTGTAAGTCGCAAAAATCTAGGAGAAAAATTTAAAGAGTATCGTTGCGTGGCTCCTGATGCAGAGAGTGGCTATAAATTTTCTAAAGCAATGACAAATCCCGGTTTCATTGGTATAGATGATATAAAAAATATTTATATGCCTATGGGCTTTTCAAATTTTAAAATTGAAGGACGAAGCTTAGGAAGTGCTTTGATTCTGGAATTTTTACTTTATTATATGACTAAGCCTGAGTATCAGATTCATGTCAGAGAAAGAATTTACTTGGACAACATGTTGGATTTATTTTAAAAGTAGCATAGTAGCCTGGTATTTGGTTTGTGACTTGGATTTTATCCCAAAAAGATGTTATGTATTTAAGCAAATTTTATTTATATAAATCTGAGCGAGGAAATGGATATGCACATTAAATGTTGAAATTTGTCATTAAAAATGCAAAAGAACTTAAATTAAATGGCATAGTTAATAACTATATGTTATTAGGAATAAGGAGAAGGACATGAAAATAGCTATCGTTGATGATAATGAGGATGACAGAAAGAGACTGCAAGAGGAAATTACAAAAATTTGCGATAACAAATCAAGAAAAGATTTTGAAATCACAGAATTTTTTAGTGGAGAAGATTTTATAAATTTAATAGAGAAAAATGAAAACAAAAAATATTTTGACATTGTATTCTTAGACATTTATATGAATGGAATTACAGGAATTGAAACGGCAAAGAAACTAAGAGAAACAGACAATCAGTCAAAGATAATATTTATCACAACAAGTAATGAATTTGCCAGTGAAAGCTATGAAGTTAAAGCATATGATTATCTGATAAAACCATTTAGTAAAGAGCGTATACTTAAAACTATAGAAAGAATATCTGAGGATGAAAAGAAAAATAAAAAAATATTAGATTTACCGGATGGACAGATTATACCAATTGATTCTTTATTATATACAACTTTTTCAGGGCATTATGTAACAATTTACCTTATTGATGGAAACAAAATCCAATTAAGATGCACACAGAAAAATTTTGAAGCATGTATACAAGAACATAAGGAACTTATTCAATGCTTTAAAGGAATAGTAGTTAATATTACAAAAGTAGATGGGCTTGAGGAAGACAGATTTAAACTGATAAATAAAGAATATGTTCCAATTAGCAGGAGAAAATATGCAGAAGTAAAGAAATCTTACACAGATTATCTGATAGAGAGATTAAGACAAGGGGAGGATATATAAATGTCTAATTTAAGAATATTTGAGATAATATTATATTCGTGTCTTAATTTAATTCCATACTTAGGACTTGCAATTTATCCCTTTATTGATAAACTACGTTTTTCAAAGAAAACAACAATGTTTTTTGCAATTATTCTTACAATATTTCAAAATGCGATGGGGATATATGCAACAACCTGTTCGCAAAGTCAGAAAGGACTTATTTCCCTAATAAGTACGGTAAGTTATGCAGCGTTCTATTTTATTGCCATAAAAGATTATTTTGGAAAACTTGTATTTGTGCTTCTTATAGTATCAAATTTTGCTAATTTTATTGTAATGGCAGGAAAATGCATGGAAGGTCACATATTCCCACAAATGGCCATACAGAATAACCGTTGGACATTTTCATTATGCACAACAATTGTGCAGATAATATTTGTACCAATTATATTTATATACTTTAAAAAATATATAAAAGGTCTTGCAGACATTAAAATTAATGGAAAAATGTGGAGATACCTATGGATGATACCTGCCACATTTTATTTATTCTGGTATCACGGTCTGTATTTTAACTCTAAATCTTCATTGGAACTTGCTTTAAATTATGTCAGTCTAATATTTACATTTTTAGTAAATGTAGGTGCGCTTCTGGTATATGGAGTATTAATCAGTGCAATGTTTGAATTTGAACACAATTTAAAACTGCGTGATGAAAATAAGCAGCTTGCACTTCAGAATCTTCGTTATGACGAAATGAAAAAACAGATGGATGCAACAAGAAGGGCAAGACATGACTTGAGACATCACATAAGTGTTGTACATGCAATGGCACAGAATAATGAATGCAAAAAAATAGAAGAGTATCTGGGAAAATATCTTAAGCATTCATATTTGAAAAATCCAATTGTATATTGTGGAAATTTTGCATTAAATACGGTGCTTGTATATTATGTGCAGGAGGCTGAAAAATCAGATATAAGTATAAATGTAGATGTTTCTATTCCAAATGAAGTAAATATCAGCGATTCAGATTTGACAGTGTTATTTGGAAATTTGCTCGAAAATGCTATTGATGCATGCAAAAATATAGAAATAGAAAAAAGAAAAATTGATTTAAAAATACATAAACCAAATGCAGAAGCAATAGTATTTTCAATAGATAATACATTTGACGGAAATATAAAAATGAAAGGAAACAGATTTTTGTCAACAAAAGAAAATGGTAGTGGAATAGGAATTGAATCCGTAAAATATGTTGTAAATAAATATGAAGGGGACATTAAAATAGAAATTAACGAAAAGAAATTCTGTGTTAGTGGAGTATTATTGCAACCACCTGAAATATAAAGAAAATATAGACAATAAAAAGGATACCGGCTTTATATGAGTCAGGTATCTTTTTTATTACAACCACTTGATGCCTAAAATTAACCGTTTGACGCCAGAACATAGAATTGAAATATAGTCTTATTCTATAATAAAACATGAAGTAAATTGGAAAAATATACATATCTAAATGGGAGGGCAAATATGAGAAAAAAAGTGACACGATTTTTAAGTATGACACTATCGTTGGCAATGATTTTTACTAATAATTTCATGCCTGTCAGTACATATGCAGCTACTGATAATAGTGAAGAAAACGTAATGTATGCAGACAATATGGCATATGACAAGACTACAGGACACTTGTATAAATTGACAAGTGAGGAAGGAAATTATGAGCGGGTTTTGGCTTTGGCAAAAGAAAGCGGAGGCTATCTTGCATGTATTTCCAATGCAAGGGAAAATGACATTGTTGCGAATGTTATTTCAGAGCAAGGTGATAATACATCATCTTATATTGGACTTATAAGAAATGAAGAAAATCTTGATGAATGGCTGTGGGCAGATGGAAGTGAAGTAAGTTATACTAATTGGAATGATGGCGAACCAAACAACAAGAATGAAAAAGCAGGAGAGGTTTACGATAATAAAAGATCAAATGGTGCAGGAAAGTGGAATGACTGCAATACGACTTCACTTCGCACAGGTGTTATAGAATATGATTCATGTATTCATCCTAAATCACAGAACGTTATAAAGAATAGAACTTTAGCTGACTGTGAACAGGGAGGGTATACCGGAGATGTTTACTGTGGATTTTGTAATGAAAAAATAAGTGACGGCGAAGAGATTGAAGCTAGAGGACATTCTGATGCAGTATTAGATGAAAGCACAGTTAAAGAAGCTACATGTACTGAAACCGGCTATTCGGGTGATAAGATTTGTCCTGTTTGCGACAAGGTATTAGAGCAGGGCGAAGTGCTTAAGGCAAATGGACACAAAGAGGCTGAACAGGTTAGAAATGCCAAAAAAAGCAGTTGCTATCAGAAAGGCTATACAGGAGATAAATACTGTGAAGTATGTGATGAAACTTTGCAGGAAGGAGAGGCAATTCCTAAGCTTGAGCATGAATACGAAAATGATGTATGTAAAAACTGCGGAAGAGTAAATAACGCTCAGGTAGACGTAACATATAGCTTAACGAAAACAATAGATTATCCATATACAGTATTTCAATTTACGGCACCTGAAAGTGGGGGATACACATTTACAGGAGATTCAGAATGGGATAGCTATGGATATCTTTACAAGGCAGATAAATTTAATGATTCCGTAATCAGTGCAGGAATGGAAATGTATTATGCCAAATTAAAGGACAATAATGCATCAACACCACGATTAAAAGATTATTGGAAAAGTGATGATAGCGGAATTGGTCCATCGCCTAAGATAACTGCAGAACTAACAAAGGGAGAGACATATTACTTTGTTTTTGGACCTTATATAACAGAATATGGAGATTTTAAGCTGACAATAACGTGTGCGCATACAAAAACGCATGTTGAAGGAAGAACACTTGAAAGCTGTGAGCAGGGAGGCTATACCGGAGATGTTGTGTGCGATATATGTGGAAAAGTAATAGAAAATGGCACTACAGTTGAACCTTCAGAGCATACGCCGGGTGATTTAGAGAATGCCAGAGAGAACAGTTGTTATTTAGACGGCTATACAGGAGATAAATACTGTACGGTATGTAATACGCAACTTCAGCAAGGAGAAGTAATTCCTAAACTTGAACATGAATACGAAGATGATGTATGTAAAAATTGTGGAAGAGTAAATAATGCTCAGTTAGATATAACATACACTTCAAAGACAACAGAAGATTATCCGTATACAGTATTTCAATTCACGGCACCGGAAAGTGGAAGATACACATTTACAGGAGATTCAGAATGGGATAGCTATGGATATCTTTACAGGGCAGATAAATTTAATGATTCCGTAATAAGTGCAGGAATGGAAATGTATTATGCCAGATTAAAGGATAATAATGCATCAAGACCACAATTAAAAAACTATTGGATAGGTAATGATGGTGGTAATAACCTGGCACCGAAGATAAATGTAGAACTAACAAAGGGAGAGACATATTACTTTGTTTTTGGACCTTATTCAACAGAATATGGAGATTTTAAGCTGACAATAACGTGTGTGCATACAAAAACGCATGTTGAAGGAAGAACGCTTGAAAACTGTGAGCAGGGAGGCTATACCGGAGATGTTGTATGCGATACATGTGGAAAAGTAATAGAAAATGGCACTACAGTTGAACCTTCAGAGCATACGCCGGGTGATTTAGAGAATGCCAGAGTGAACAGTTGTTATTTAGATGGCTATACAGGAGATAAACACTGTACGGTATGTAATATGCAACTTCAGCAAGGAGAAGTAATTCCTAAATTCGAACACGAATATGAAAATGATGTATGTAAAAACTGTGGAAGAATAAGAAATGTACAGAAGAATAAAGTATATGATACTCAAATAACTAAAGACTTACCAATTCAGGTAATAGAATATACTGCAGATAAGGATGAATATATTAGTTTTTATTGTAGTAATAAAACCGGTTGGGACAGTTATGGATTCTTATTTGATTCAGAGAATTATAGTGATGAAATGATAAGAAATGAGCTTGATAAATTCTTTGATGAAGACGAATACAAAATACGATTTAATAATGCTCTTGACTCTGATGATGATGGTGGAAACAATGGAGCTCCACAGGTTGAATACGAGCTTACTAAGGGTGAAAAATATTATTTTGTAGTTGTACCTTATGGCTATAATGATGAGTATGAATATGGCGAATTTACCATAACTGTTGGTTGTGCACATTATAATATTCATGTAGAAAATAAAACAATTAATAGTTGTGAAGAAGGAGGTTATACCGGAGATATTATCTGTGATGATTGTGGAGAAACAGTAGAAGAAGGAGTAACCATAGAACCTCACAGTGAACATTCTTATTATGAATATAACAGAAAAGATGCAACGTGTAATGAATATGCAAAGACTTATTACAGATGTAGGTATTGCAATGCTAAGAAAACTGAAATAGATACTAATGCAGGATATGGTTCACATAAATATGAATTTGTAGGTAGCATAGAAGCAACATGTACAACAGACGGATATCTTGGAGATTACAAGTGTATATATTGTGGAGAAGAAAGTGAAAATCAGCCTACAAATAAAATTATAAAAGCATATCATGATTATCCGGAAGGAAGCAGAAATCAATATTTTATATATGATTATAATATGGTCAAGGCAACATGTGAAAAGGATGGTTATACCGGCGATGTATACTGCCCAATTTGTAAAGAAACAATAGAAAAAGGCAAAGTAATAAACAAATTAGGTCATTCATTTAAAGATGGTGTTTGCGAGGAATGTGGTGCAGAAGAAGAATTCGTAAAACAACAAAAAGACGGATATTTTGAAATTACTACATTTGAAGACCTGATATTATATTTGAAAAATATTTACAGTGGTATTAATGGAAAACTTATGAGTGACATTACATTCCCTGAAAACTATGAGGATGAAGATGATCTTATAGGAAATGTGAATGCAGTAAATATTATTTTTGATGGTAATGGCCATTCGATATCAGGAATCAACCAAAGAGGAGAAAACAGACCATTATTTAATTTTGTTTATTCTAGTGAAATAAAGAACATTAATATTAAATATGTAAATGAAAACTTTACAAGTGGAATGGCTACAGACATAGCAATTGGAGCAAAAAATTCAGTTTTTAGAAACTGTAGTGTTAGTGGTAACAAAAATCTTAATAACCTTAATGACTGTTTATCAGCAATGGTTTGTTTTGCGGATAATTGTAAATTTATCGGTTGCACAAATAATGCTAATGTTACAGGTACGGGATCAGGTGGAACAGCAGCAGGAATTGCATATATAATAACTGAAAATACTATTGTAGAAGATTGTGTGAACAATGGAAAATTATCTATGCAAAATGGCATGGCAGCAGGAATTGCAGTCAATGTATATTCAAGCACAATTAAGAACTGTATAAATAATGGTAGTATTAATGGCTATAATATAGCAAGCGGAATAGTAATTGATGTTCAGGGAGACCTTATTCCGGGGACAACTGAGATATCAGGTTGCATAAATAAGGGAAGAATAGAAGCAAATAGTTACTATGATTATTATGCATCCGGAATCTGTTCTAAATATAAAGGTAATTTTGATTCACCGGGGAAACTAATAATAAGTAATTGTGTAAATGAAGGATATGTCAAAGGTGGTACAGTAGCCGGAATTATTTGTGAAGCCAATGGAAAGTTAGAAATAACAAGTTGTGAAAACAATGGAAATATTGATGGAGATGATAGCGCAGCAGGAATCTGTGAATATATAAATAATGCACAGAATCACAACAAAATAAAAATTAGTAATTGTAAAAATAACGGAGATATATCAGCAGAAAGTGCAGCCGGAATAGTTGATTATGGATATTACTTTGATATTAACAATTGTATAAATAATGGAAATATTTTATCTGACAGATATGGCGGAGGAATATTAGCATATGTATATGGTGTAAATGGTTCTGAATTAATTAATAATGGCGATATAAATGCATACGAATATGCCGGAGGAATTTGTGCATATGATGAAGGAAAATCAACGTATGATAAATTATACAATTCAGGAAAAATTGATACTAGAAATATTGCAGCAGATAAGAATAGTCTTGTAAATTCTGATGAAGAAATAAACGTAACTAACTCAGAAGAAAAACATGTACATAACTATGATAGCGAAGCAAATATTATTAAAGCAACATTAGAAGCTGACGGTTACAGGGAATTTAAGTGTTATTGTGGTGACAGTAAAAAAATTGCAATAAGCAGAATTGATAGTGTTAATATTTCAAATGAAAAATATGAATACACTGGAAATTCAATTGCATTACCAACAGTAACAGTTACTGATGCAGCTGGTGAAATTGTATCAGACCAGTATTATACAGTTACATTTAAAAATAAAACTACAGGTGCTGTGGTTACTGAAATTAAGGACACAGGAACATATGAGGTTATAGTAACATTTAATACATTATATGAAGGTGAAGTTGCAAAAGAAATTACAGTTGTAAATAATTCCGGAACAACTCCGGCAGATACAACACCGGGAGGTACAAATAATTCCGGAACAACAAATGTAAGCAATTCTGATACAACAAACAAAACAGACAATGATAACTCTGTTACAAAACCGGGCAAAGTTAAGAAGGTGACAACAAAGGTTAATAAGAAAAAGAGTGTTATCATTAAATGGAGAAAACAGAAAGCTGTTACAGGATATCAGATTAGATATTCAGTTAACAAAAAGATGAAAAAAGCAAAAATTAAAACTATTACAAAGAATAATGCAAAAGCTGTTCTTAAAAAATTGAAACCTGGAAAATACTTTGTTCAGATTCGTGCATACAAAGTGGTGAACGGAAAGAAAGTAGCAGGAAAATGGAGCAGCAAAAAGGTTGTAAAAGTAAGTAAATAATGTATAATTTAGAAAGAGGGTCAGATTTATCTGGCTCTCTTTTAAAGTAAAATTTGCAACTAATAGCCGTCGATTAAAGAGAGGGCAAATATCATATTATTAAGGGAAAAAGCAAATTAGATTATAATTACATAAAAATTAGAACAGCGTAAATAACATAATATTAGGAGAGAAAGCATGTCAGGATATTTAATAAAAGATACAACAAGAGAAGAAAGAAAAAAGATAGTTGAGGAGTCGCTTGGAAACATAGAGGCTAACTGTGACGGATGTATGGCCGGACTTGCTGAAATGTATAATGATTACATTGATGGAAAGAGAGAAATAAGAGATATCAATATGGAATTTAATGCAAGATATGTTAAAGGCGATATGGAAAAAGATAATGGAAGAAGTTGCCCAATGTAGATGGGCAAACTACTCCGTTATTTAAAATAATTATTACAATATTTACAATTTTTTCTGAAGTAAAAACAAGCGGTTCATACCATCCTGCCACGGATAAGGAAATTCAAGATAGCGAATAATCTCATAATGTTTTTCAAAACTTTGCTTCCATGAAGCAGTATCTAACTCACGATATCTAAGAACGCCATTCTCCTCGAAAAGATTATCCTTTATCTGAGTGAATCCCCATGCCTTCATATCAGATTTCTCATAATATGGATTGAGTTTAACGAACATAAGTCCTGAAGGAACAAGCAAATCCGTAAGCCGTCTAAAAGTCTTTAAAGCAACATCCTTAGGCATAACATCTAAAACGTTAGACAAAATAATACCATCAAAACTATTACTATTATAATTATCAAAAAAAGAAATATCGCCAATTTGGAAATCAAGATTGTGATAATTGTTTACGGAAGCAAATTTTTTTGCAAATTCAATTCCGGTTTCTGACAAATCAATACCAAGCCCTGAATCTATATTCCCAAATTCATAGCATTGAAAAATAACATCTCCTGTTCCACAACCAAAATCTAATACCTTTTTGCATTCGCTGGCAAAAATATCAAGACAAATATCAAACATAGGCTCAACAGATAATGATTTTCCCTTTAAATCTACAATTTTACAATTAGAATAAACATCATTCCACATGTTTATTGAACGATCGTAATCACGCTTGATAAAGTCTCCATTATTAGCGGTATTGTCAGAAGAATCGGATAATTTGTTGATATTTTTTTGAAATTTTGATTCCATTTTAATTCACCCCACTTCTAAGAAAAAAATTGATTGATAATAGAATAATTATAACTTATTAAAAAATATTTTGTTATTTTTATTTTTACAAGTATACAATTTTATTTTTATTTTTGATATAGTGAATAGTGAGATTGTAGAGGAACTAATGATGAAAATGGGGAGAAGAAAAAAATTATGACATTACAGGAATTTATTACCAAATTCAATGTAAAATTAAATAAACAACAGTTAGAAGCAGTGCAGAGCGTTGAAAAACCTACACTGCTTTTGGCTGTTCCCGGAAGTGGAAAAACCACGGTTTTGGTTACCAGATTAGGATATATGATTTACTGCTTAGGAATTCGTCCGGAAGAAATCCTAACAGTTACATATACTGTGGCTGCAACAAATGATATGCGAAAAAGATTTGCATCTATATTTGGAGACAAACTTGCTGCAAGACTTGAGTTTAGAACCATAAACGGAATATGTGCAAAAATAATAGGATATTGTGAAATATGTGTTGGGAAAAAAGCATTTGATTTGTTGACTGATGAGGGATATAAAACAAAGCTTTTGTCTGCAATTTACACAGAACTCGTTCATCAATATCCGACAGAGAGCGATTTGAAAAACATAAGCACATTAATTACGTATATAAAAAATATGCAACTTTCAAAAGAAGAGATAGATAAAGCTGGTAACGAACAGGATATACCACTTTTAAAAATTTATAGCGCATATTGTGATGAAATGAAAAAGCAATCACTTATGGATTATGATGACCAAATGGTGTATGCCCTGACTATGCTAAAAGTATCGCCACAGATTTTAGAATATTTTCAGGAAATGTATAAATATATTTGTGTCGATGAGGCACAGGATACCTCTAAAATTCAGCATCAGATTATTGCAACACTTGCAGGCAAATATAAAAAAATATTTATGGTAGGAGATGAGGATCAAAGCATTTATGGGTTTAGGGCAGCCTATCCTGAGGCACTTCTTTCATTTGAAAAAAATTATAAAGACGCAAATGTATTGCTAATGGAAGAAAATTTCAGGTCAAATGCAAAAATAGTTTATGCTGCGGATAAATTTATACAGAAAAATAAATTCAGACATGAAAAACATATGAAAGCATTTAGAGAATCAGGGACTGAAATACAGAAAATTCATTTGAAAAACCGACGTGCACAATATAGTTATCTGGCAAAAGTAACTGAGAATACAGATGTAGAGACAGCGGTGCTTTACAGGGATAATGAGAGCATTATTCCGGTGGTTGATTTGTTAGAAAGAAAAGGAATTGCATATAGAATTAAAAATGCTGACCTGACTTTTTTCTCGCATAGGGTTGTGATGGACATAAAAAATATTATCAGATTTGCAATGGAGCCAACGAATACAGAAATTTTTATGCAAATGTTTTACAAGATAAATACTTATATGAGTAAAGCCGTGGCAACACAAGTATGTAAAATAAGTCAGGAAAGAGGAATTACAATTTTGGATGCAGCCATTGATTATGGAGATGTTCCCGCGGGTACACGTAAAAGTGTAAAATCGATGCAGACACATTTGAAAAGAATGCTTGAAGAAAGTGGAGGTAAGGCAATTTATAGAATTATACATTCTATGGGATATAAGGAATATTTAGACAGGTCAAATATAAAGGATAGCAAATTAAGTATAATTCAGGCAATCGCATATAATGAGCCGTCTGCATTAGCTTTAATAAACAGATTAGATGAACTTGCGATGCTTATAAAAGAAAAGCCTTACGATAATGGATGCAAATTTATTTTATCAACAATTCATTCAAGCAAAGGTTTAGAGTATGACAAAGTATACATAATGGATGCAGTTGATGGAATTTTTCCTGAAAATGTTATAGCAAATTATGAAACATGCAAAGCAAAAGGCGAAGAGGCAAAAGAGTATGAAGAAGAAAGAAGACTTTATTACGTAGGTGTAACCAGGGCAAAAAATGAACTTTGCATATTTGAATTTGACGACGGTTCTACATTTACAAATGAGTTGCTTGGAATCGAAAATAAAAATAGTGCAAATTCTAGTGATATATATGGAATAACAGGTATATCGTCAACCCGAAGTATGTCAAAATCATCGTCTTATAAAAATAACATAGATTTAACTAAACCAACTTCTTATCAGAAAACGGAAACGAAACGCAAAAAAATTACGGAGTCTGAATATGCCGATAAAATAGAAGAAATTTATTTGACAGGAACAGTTATGCATAAGAAGTATGGTTTAGGTAAAGTACTTAAAATATCCGGTGATTTGCTTGAAATCGAGTTCGATGGAAGAGTAACAAAATGCAAATTAAAGTTTATGATGGAACATTCGCTGATTGAGTAAATTACGCAGGTTGTCTTGTGGAAAAGAAAATAATTGTATATAATTGTGAGAGTGCTTGGCACGGAACAATCCGTAGGAATCAAAGTCGGGGAAGTTTGCCACGACAACATATAATGATGTCGGCACAATTTAGTTAAAATAAACATTTGGAGAATAAAATGGACGAAAATTTGAAAAAAGAAATAGAAAACAGAAGAACATTTGCAATCATTTCCCATCCTGATGCAGGTAAGACTACATTAACAGAAAAATTCCTGTTATACGGAGGAGCAATAAATACAGCCGGTTCAGTAAAGGGAAAGGCAAATTCAAAATATGCGGTTTCTGACTGGATGGGAATTGAAAAGGAAAGAGGAATTTCAGTTACTTCATCAGCATTGCAGTTTAATTATGAAGGATATTGCATTAACATTTTGGATACTCCGGGACATCAGGATTTCTCGGAAGACACATACAGAACTTTAATGGCAGCAGACTCAGCAGTAATGGTAATTGACGCTTCAAAGGGTGTTGAAGCACAGACAATTAAGCTTTTCAAAGTTTGTGTAATGAGACATATTCCAATTTTCACGTTTATCAATAAGATGGATTTGGAAGCAAGAGACCCATATGAACTTTTAGAAGAAATTGAAAATGTTTTAGGAATAAAGACTTGTCCCATAAACTGGCCAATAGGTTCAGGTAAAAGATTTAAAGGTGTTTACGATAGAGATACAAAGAAAATATCAATGTTTCAGGCAGTATCTGTCGGTGGTGCAAAAAGTGCAGCAGAAACAACTTATGATTTAGAAGACGAAGCGTTCAAAGGTGAAGTTGGGGATGAATTATATGACCAGCTTATGGATGATGTAGAATTGTTGGACGGAGCAAGTGAACCATTTGATCAGGATTTGGTTGATAAAGGTGAATTATCTCCGGTATTCTTCGGTTCAGCTTTAACTACATTTGGTATTGAAACATTTTTGGAACATTTCTTAAAAATGACAGAATCACCACTTCCAAGAATGTCAGATATAGGATTAATTGATCCGATAACAGAACCATTTTCAGGATTTGTATTTAAAATTCAGGCAAATATGAATAAGGCACATCATGACAGAATTGCATTTATGAGAGTATGTTCGGGCAAATTTGATGCCACAAAAGATGTGTTCCATGTACAAAGTGGAAAGAAAATGAAATTATCAAGACCACAGCAGATTATGGCACAGGATAGAAAAGTAATTGATGAGGCTTATGCAGGAGATGTAATCGGTGTATTTGATCCGGGAATTTTCTCAATTGGTGATACAATTTGCACTCCGGGCAAAAAATTCACTTACGAAGGAATCCCTACATTTGCACCTGAACATTTCTGCCGACTTGTAGCACTTGATTCCATGAAGCGTAAGCAATTTATGAAAGGTGTAACGCAGATCGCGCAGGAAGGTGCGATACAGATTTTCCAGGACTACAATCTTGAAATGTCTGAAATTATCGTGGGTGTTGTAGGAACACTTCAGTTTGATGTGTTAAAATACAGAATGGAAAATGAATATAGCTGTGATGTAAGACTTGAGCCATTACCTTATGGTCATATAAGATGGGTAAAAGACCCGGCTACAGATTTAAACAGCATAAAATGTCCAAGCGACACAAAGCGAGTTAAGGACATGAAAGGAAATCCTTTGATTTTATTTACAAATGAATGGTCAATAAGACTTTTATTAGAAAGAAACGAAGGAATCGAGCTTACAGAATTTAAGAAGAATTAGATTGATTGGAAAACCGGTTCTGGAAACTTGTAATTTAATTTATAAATGAGTTAAGGAAACTGTTTCTGGAAAACTTGTAATTTAATAAAATCGAATTAAAGAAAACATAAAAAGGATGGAATCTTTGTTATGGGATTTCGTCCTTTTTATATGTTAAAGTCTGGTCGCGGATTATGTAGATTAGAAATAAAGGGGGAATTTGTTGCTTTAACGGTATGTAAAATAAAAGCAGGCTTGAAAATTTCTCTTTTGAAAATTCCCAAATGAGTAATAAAAAAATGACATAATACAAGTTAGAGAATAAAACAAGCCTGTGCAACAGGATAAACAGGCAGGCACAGCCCGGCCAAAAAAAATGTGATATTATTCTTTCCTGAATTGTTATATTATTAGAAAGATCTTTCAAAGCAACAAGGAGGAAAGCAGTGGAAACGCAAAAGTACAAAGAATTTGTATCGGAATATGCAAATATGGTATTTAAAATTGCTTATAATTATTGCCGAAACAAATATGATGCCGAAGACATAGTCCAGAATACATTTTTAAAACTTTTACAATATAAAGGCGAATTTGCTGATGGTGAACATGCAAAAAGATGGCTTATAAGAGTGACTGTAAATGAATCAAAAAACATGTGTACATCATTTTGGCACAAAAGAATAGTTTCGCTGGAAGAATCCAAATCAGATGCCGAATTTTCTTTTGAAAATGATGAAGAATCAGAACTATATGATGCAGTAATGAAGCTTGGCGAAAAATACAGAATAGTAGTTCATTTGTATTATTACGAAGAATATTCAGTAAAAGAAATCGCAGAAATATTAAATATAAAAGAGACTACAATTCAAACAAGACTTATGAGAGCTAGAGCAAAAATTAAAAGTATGGTCAAAGGAGATTGGTTAGATGAATAAATATAAAGAAATGTTTGACAAAATAAATATTTCAGACGAGTGTTTAAGAAAGGTGGAACATATGGAAAAGAATAATCACAAAATAAAGAAATTCAGAATACGTTATGTGGCGGTTGCAGCAGTTATGCTTGCTATATTCGCAATGACAGATGTTGTGTCTTATGCGGCAACCGGAAATGGAATAACAAAGCATGTCCATGTATTTTTGGAAAACAATAGCGATAAAAAAGAACTTAAAGAAAATGGCAAAGGAAAATACATTTACGAGGGCGAAGACAAGAAGTATGAGCTCGAAATGAATGAAGATGAAATGGAAAAAGAGGGCATAAATGCTGAGGTAAGTGTTGATGAAAGTAGCGGAGAGGTAAATATAGAACTAAAGGCAAATTAATCAAAAAAATAAATTTAAAAATAAATATATGTCGACAAACAAAAACAAACAAAAGAAGTCCACAGGCGAACTAAAATTATGAAATTCTCTTGTGGGCTGTTTTTATGCTTTAAAATAAGTGAAAACAGAACAGAGTTTCGAAAAAATAGCAAAATCGAGTCCTGAAAAAGGGACAGTGAATGTGAGAAAATGGATTCATAAAAGGAAAAAGAAAAATAGCAGCTATAAAGGAGGAAAAAAAGATGGCAGATAAGATTTATTTTACAATTACAGGAACAGGATTTTTTGAAGGTGACGAATTTTTTGAAAAGGATATGGAAGTGTTTCTTGAGAAAGAACCGGACAACAAATATGACCACGAAGCAATTCTTGTAAAAATGCCGGGAATTGGAAAAGTAGGGCATGTGGCAAATAGTTGTAGTACAGTCATTGGCGAGTCATATAGCGCCGGACGTATTTATGACAAAATTGGCGACACAGCAGTTGGAAAAGTGCTTTACAAAATGCCAAGAGGAATTTTGTGTGAATTAGTAAAACCAGTAGATGAAATTAAATTTTAAAGAAGAGATATTTCAAATAGAAATGAGTTAAAGAAAAACAAATCAAATTATGCAAGAAATAAGACTTATGTGGTAGAATATCTTTATGTGCTTAAGTGCAATTATATTACGAAAATAAAGCACAGGAGGAGTTTTAGAAATGAACAAACAACAGTTAGCAGCAAAGATATGGGAGTCTGCCAATAAAATGAGATCAAAGATAGAAGCCAATGAATACAAGGACTATATTTTGGGCTTTATTTTCTATAAATATCTTTCAGACAAAGAAGAAAAATGGTTACACGAAATTGACTATCAGGATGAGGACATTAAGGAGTATGTTAATGAAGAAGATGAAGAATTGGTTCATAATGCACATACAAAACTTGGATATTTTATAGCATATGAAAATTTATTTTCCACTTGGATAAATATGGGGGCAGATTTTAGTGTAGATAATGTAAGAACAGCATTATCATCATTTTCCAGATTAATATCACCTTCACACAAAAAGGTTTTTGAAGGTATTTTTGCAACACTTGAAACAGGACTTAGCAAATTAGGTGACAATACAAAGTCTCAGACCAAGGCAATTAGCGATTTAATACATTTGATTAACGATATCCCTATGGATGGCAAACAAGACTATGATGTATTAGGATTTATTTATGAATATTTGATTAGTCAGTTTGCAGCAAATGCAGGAAAGAAAGCTGGGGAATTTTATACTCCACATGAAGTATCTTTAATGATGTCAGAAATTATAGCAAATCATTTAAAAGGACATGACAAAATTAGAATTTATGATCCAACATCAGGTTCAGGTTCTTTGTTGATTAATATTGGACGAGCTATTTCAAAATATATGAATAATAAAAATAATATTCGATATTATGCACAGGAATTGAAGGCTAATACATATAACTTGACAAGAATGAATTTGGTAATGAGAGGAATTATTCCAGATAACATTGTCACTAGAAATGGTGACACATTGGAGGATGACTGGCCATATTTTGAAGAGTCGGATCCGGTTGCAACTTATGATCCGTTATATGTAGATGCAGTAGTAAGCAATCCGCCATATTCTCAGCAGTGGGATCCATCAGGAAAAGAGAATGATCCACGTTATTCAAGGTATGGACTGGCACCAAAATCAAAAGCAGATTATGCTTTCTTATTGCATGATTTATACCATTTAAAACCGGATGGTATTATGACAATTGTTCTTCCTCATGGTGTTCTCTTTAGAGGCGGAGAAGAAGGAGAAATAAGAAAGCAATTAATTGAACAGAATAATATAGATACAATTATTGGATTACCTGCAAATATTTTCTTTGGAACAGGTATACCAACGATTGTCATGGTACTAAGACAGAAAAGGGAAAATACAGATGTATTAATAATAGATGCATCTAAAGGATTTACAAAAGAAGGAAAAAATAATAAATTGCGTTCTTGTGATATAAAAAAGATTACGGATACTGTAAAAGGACGCTTAGATATTGATAAGTATTCAAGAAAAGTAAGTAGGGAAGAAATCAGGGCAAATGATTATAACCTGAATATTCCAAGATATGTTGATTCATCTGAAGTTGCTGAATCATGGGATATTTTTTCAACAATGTTTGGAGGAATACCTACAAATGAAATTGAGCAGCTAGATAATTATTGGAGAGAATTTCCAACATTAAAAGACGAATTGTTTGAAATTAATGGCAGTCACGGCTCAGTAAAGGTTGAAAACATTAAGAAAGCTATTGAGAATAATGGAGATGTAAAAAAATTCCTAATTGAATATAAAAATGCATTTTCAAGTCTTAAGGATGAGTTAAAGAAGAAATTAATAGATAATTCCAGTGAAATTCAGGTAATGATGGAAGAGGACAGAATAGCAGAAGATATACTTGGAAGATTTAATAACATGAAGTTGGTTGACAAGTATGAAGCATATGAAATCTTTAAAAATGAATATGATTCAATATCAGGAGACCTTGAATTAATACAGGGTGAAGGAAAAGAGGCTGTTAGACAGGTTGATCCTAACATGGTTATCAAGAAGAAAAATGGAAAAGATACGGAAATTCAGGAAGGATGGAAAGGACACATTATTCCATTTGAACTTGTTCAGGATACATTGTTAAAAGAGGATGTAACTAAGATTGAAAACATGAAATCTCAGTTACAGGAAATATCATCTTCATATGAATCAATTCTTAGTGAATTATCAGAGGATGATAAAGAGTTATTAGGTGATGCAGTTAATGAAAACAAAGATGAATTTGTTTTCAAAAATATTAAAAATACAATTAAAGCTTTAAAGGCAGACGGTGATTCTGAATATAAGACGTTAATTGATACACTTAAAAATGTTGAAAAAATGAATAATGAAGAAAAATCATTAAAGAACAGTATTAAAAAATCAGAGGATGAACTGCATAACAAGTCAAAAGAAACAATTGAGAACTTAACAGATAGTGATATTGAGTATCTTCTTGAATGTAAATGGATTAATCCGATAATATGGGGAATTGAAAGTTTGTCTGAAAATATGATAGCGCAACTAGAAAAGAAACTGGACGAGTTAGCTAAGAAATATCAGGATACATTTGAAGACATAGAAAATGAAATAAGAGATACAGAGAGAGAACTTGTAAAAATGCTTGATGAGTTAACTGGGAATGATGCAGATATGGCAGGAATTGCTGAATTAAAGAAATTCTTTGGAGGTGATTTTTAATGAAAAACGACAAAAAACCACAAGTTAGATTCAAAGGATTTAATGATGATTGGGAACAGCGTAAGGTTGGTGAATTTTTAACGGAAAGTAGAGAATCTGGCCACAAGGGTGATGTTGCTCACAAGATGACAGTGAAACTTTGGGGTAAAGGTGTTTATGAAAAAAATGAAACTGGAAGCGCAAATACTCAGTATTTCACAAGACATGCGGGTCAATTTATTTACAGTAAATTAGACTTCTTAAATTGTGCCTTTGGAGTAGTGCCTGAGGAACTGGATAGCCTTGAAACAACTGCGGATGTACCTGCTTTTGATTGTGATGGAGTAAATCCATATTTTATGTTTTACACTGCAATACAACCTATCTTTTATGAAAAGAATGGGATGATTGCCGATGGTAGTCGAAAAGCAAAAAGAATACATGCAAACACCTTCTTAGAGATGCCATTTTTTGTACCGAGTCTGACAGAACAGAACAAAATTGTAAACTTGTTGAGTGAATTGGATCACCTCATCACTCTTCATCAACGAAAGTGTGATAAGTTACAAAAAATAAAAAAATCGATGTTGGAAAAAATGTTTCCTCAAAATGGAATGAAAAAGCCAGAAATTAGATTTAAAGGGTTTAATGACGATTGGGAACAGCGTAAGGTTTCTGAAACTGCTGAAATTGCGGCTGGAGGAACACCTAGTACTTCAGTTTCGGAATATTGGGAACCTAAAGAAGTTCCATGGTTGTCATCTGGTGAAGTGCATAAAAAATACGTAACATATACTGATGATATGATTTCAAAATTAGGATTATCCAATTCTAGTGCAAAAATGATAAAGGAAAATTCAATTTTAATTGCACTTGCTGGACAAGGAAAAACGCGTGGAACAGTGGCTATTAATCGTATTTCCCTTAGTACTAATCAGTCAATCGCGGCAATGACTTTTAACGATGATATTATTCCAGAATTTGTGTTTAGTAATTTAGAAAATAGATACGATGAAATTAGAGCAATGTCATCAGGAGATGGTTCAAGAGGTGGGTTGAATAAACAATTAGTAGGAAATATTGTCATTCCTTATACAATTATAGAAGAGCAAAGAAAAATTGGTGCTTATTTTGAAAATCTTGACAACCTTATCACTCTTCATCAACGAAAGTTAGAAAAATTGAAATATATTAAAAAGTCTATGCTTGAGAATATGTTTGTGTAAGGAAAGAAGATAACAAATTGAAATTCAATAATATATAAAATTACTGAAGTACAGTATTAGTGGAAAAATAGATTTACAATATTATATAATTATTTTTGCACTTAGTATTTTTATTGAAATAGAGTATATATCTTGGGAACAGCGTAAGTTGTCGGACGTAGCAGATGTTAGGGATGGAACACATGCTTCTCCGAAGTATATTAGCGAAGGACATCCGCTTGTGACATCGAAAAATGTTAAAGACGGTTTCGTGAATTATGATGATATTCAATATATATCAGATGAGGATTTTGATGAGATAAATAAGCGTTCAAAAGTGGATGTTAATGATGTTCTTATTGGTATGATTGGAACTATTGGAAATATAGCTTTAATCCGTAAAGAGCCTGATTTTGCAATAAAAAATGTTGCTTTGATAAAGGATGCCAAGAAGATAAATTACTTGTATATTTATCACTTTTTACAATCCAATAGCACGATAAAGCAACTTACTAATTCGATGGATGGCGGTACACAAAAATTTATTGCATTAGGTAATATAAGGAACCTTGATATCGATATCCCAAGTGATCAAGAACAGGCAAAGTTGGGACAGTATTTTGAGTCCCTCGACAACCTTATCACCCTTCATCAGAGTAAGCATTATAAAGTGATTTTTATTAAAGAATTATATCTTGGGAACAGCGTAAGTTGGGGGAAATGGGTTCAACTTTCACAGGACTATCTGGAAAAACGAAAGAAGACTTTGGACATGGAGATGCAAAATTCATAACTTATATGAACGTATTTTCTAATCCTATTGCCAATTTAGATATGACAGAATATGTTGAAATCGATTCAAAACAAAACTGTGTTAAAGCTGGGGATGTATTTTTTACTACGTCATCTGAAACACCAGAAGAAGTAGGAATGTCGTGTGTAATGTCTGAAAATGCTGATAATATCTATCTTAATAGTTTCTGTTTCGGGTATAGACCAACTGTAGAATTCGATTTGAATTATTTAGCATATGTACTTCGAGCAGAATCTTTCAGAAAAAATATGACTTTTTTGGCACAAGGAATATCGAGATATAACATTTCTAAAAACAAAGTAATGGAGATAAAAATTTCAGTGCCTTCATTGGATGAACAAAATCTGGTTGGAGCCTATTTTTCAGATCTCGACCACCTTATCACTCTTCATCGGAGTAAGCAAATAACAACAAAAAATATAGAAAATAGGAGAAAAAGTATGAACGGATTTAATAAAGAATTAGAATTTGAAGAAGCGCTTATCACTGCACTTCAGAGTAATGGATGGGAGAATCAGGTTATTAAGAATCCTACCGAGGAAGATCTTATTCAGAATTGGGCTAACATTCTTTTTGAGAATAACAGAGAGATTGACAGGCTTAATGATAAACCATTAATTAGAGAAGAAATGGACGAATTGATTGAACAGATAAAGAATTTGCGTACGCCATTAGCTTTAAATGGATTTATTAATGGAAAGACTGTATCAATCATCAGAAAAAATCCAGAAGATACTTTACATTATGGAAAAGAAGTTAGTTTAAAAATTTATGATCGAATGGAGATAGCTGCAGGGCAGAGCAGATATCAGATTGTTGAACAGCCTATTTTTAAAAGACATGATAAGGTGCTTCAAGACAGACGTGGTGACATTATGCTTTTAATAAATGGAATGCCGGTATTTCATATTGAGTTAAAAAAGACAGGGATTCCTGTTTCGGAAGCAACTAATCAGATAATGAAGTATGCACATGAAGGTGTGTTTACCGGAATTTTTTCTCTTGTACAGATTTTCTTTGCAATGAATCCGGAAGAAACTTTATATTTTGCAAATCCCGGTCCGGATGGCAAGTTTAATTCTGATTTCTTTTTTCATTGGGCAGATTTTAATAATGAACTGATTAATGATTGGAGAGTTATAGCTTCAACTATTTTGTCTATTCCATTGGCTCATCAATTGGTAGGCTTTTATACTGTTGCAGATGATTCTGATGGAGTACTTAAAGTTATGAGAAGTTATCAGTATTATGCAGCAAATAGAATTTCAGACTGTGTTTCAAAGAAAGATTGGAAGGACGGAAATCAGTTAGGAGGATATATTTGGCATACGACTGGTTCAGGAAAAACAATGACATCTTTTAAATCAGCACAATTAATAGCCAATTCTAAAGATGCAGATAAAGTAGTGTTTTTGATGGATAGGATTGAATTGGGAACTCAGTCATTAAAAGAATATAGAGCATTTGCAGATGATGTTGACGATGTTCAGGAAACTGAAGATACAATTATGCTTATTGGGAAATTAAAGAGTATAGATCCAAAAGATACATTAATAGTTTCATCAATACAGAAGATGAGCAATATAAAGAAAGACGCTGCAGTAAAAATGCGAGCAAAGGATCTTGAAGAAATACAGTTGAAGAGAATAGTTTTCATAATAGATGAATGCCACAGATCAACTTTTGGTGAAATGCTTAGTACAATTAAAGAAACTTTTTCAAATGCGTTGTTCTTTGGATTTACAGGAACACCTGTATTTACAGAAAATGAAAAAGTTATGAGCACCACAGCCGATATATTTGGCAATGAATTGCATAGATATAGTATTGCTGACGGAATTAGGGATAAAAATGTTTTGGGATTTGACCCATCTATGGTAATGGTTTATAAAGACAAAGAGATAAGAAATGAAGTTGCGTTATATAAGGCTAAAGCTGAGTCTGTTGAAGATGCATTAGGAGATCCTGAAAAGAGCAAAGTGTATTATCATTATATGTCCGATCAGGAAGTATCTATGGCAGACACATATTTAGAAGACGGAACGATTGTAAAAGGAATTGAAAGTTATATCCCTAATAAGCAGTATGAAACAAATGACTATCAGTATGCAGTTGTAGATGATATAACAAATAATTGGCTTGTAATGAGTAGAAATAACAAGTTTCATGGTATTTTTGCAACGAGTAGTATTCCGGAGGCAATCAGTTATTATAAAAAGTTTAAAGAGAGAATGCCGCAGCTTAA
This sequence comes from Eubacterium sp. AF19-12LB, assembly GCF_003479125.1. Classification (NCBI taxonomy): domain Bacteria; kingdom Bacillati; phylum Bacillota; class Clostridia; order Eubacteriales; family Eubacteriaceae; genus Eubacterium; species Eubacterium sp. AF19-12LB. Next base: position 143,778 of record NZ_QUGP01000001.1, read on the forward strand.
AGTAACAGGAATCTTTGATTCAACAATTGATAATGCAGGTGGCCAGAAATCTTTAGATAAAGAAGATGGCTTAAAGGAGATGCTTGAAGATTATAATAATATGTATGGTCAGCATTTTGATATAGGTAGTTATGCAACTTTTAAAAAGGATGCTTCTGCCAGATTGGCACATAAGAAACCGTATGAAAGAATTAAACCGGAACAACAGTTAAATTTATTAATTGTTGTGAATCAAATGCTTACGGGATTTGATTCTAAATGGATTAATACTTTGTATTTAGATAAAATATTGGTGTATCAAAATTTGATACAGGCTTTTTCACGAACAAATAGATTATTTAATATTAACGAAAAACCATTTGGTTCTATACGTTATTACAGAAAGCCACATACAATGAAGAAAAATATAGAATTAGCAGTTAAGCTATATTCAGGTGATAGACCAGCAGGATTGTTTGCTGACCATTTGCCTGAAAATGTTATGCATATGAATTTGGCATTTAAGGAGATGATGGCTGTATTTGAAGGGGAAGGGATTGATAATTTAGAAAAACTTCCAGATGATACGATACCAAGAGCTAAGTTTGCAAAATTATTTAGACAATTTTCAACATATTTACAGGCAGCAGAAATTCAGGGGTTTAATTGGAAAGATATAATGGAAGTTACGGAAGATGATAAAGAAGAGATTTATATAAAAGTTTTGCCTACAGAAGAAGAGTATAATATTTTGTTGCAAAGATATAAAGAATTAAGAACTCCTGGAGATAACGGTGGAGACCCAAAGGATGACATTAAATTTGAAATAGATCCGTACTTAACTGAGTTGAAGACGGAAGCTATTGATTACAACTATATGAATACCAGATTTGAAAAATGGTTAAAAGCATTAAGTCAACCAAATGTTTCTGAAGAGGAATTAAACGAGACTTTAGAACAATTACATAATTCATTTGCATTTTTGTCACAGGAAGACCAAAAGATGGCGAATCTGTTCTTACATGATGTTCAGACAGGTGATGCTATATTGCAGGAAGGATTAACATTACAGGATTATATTTATCGATATTCAAATAATGAAAAGCGTTCACAAATTACAAGATTGTCTAGATATTTTGGGGTAGATATAAATCTTGTTACAGCATTGTTAAATGCTAATGTAACAAAAGATAATATTAATGAATATGGTCGATTTGATGCATTGAAAGCATCGGTTATAAAAGAAGATGCACAAAAATATTTTGCACTTACAGAGGGAGAAAAAATGCCAATGTTTAAGGTTAATAATAGAGTTAATTCTTTTTTAGAAGATTTTATTCTTTCAGGTGGAAAAGACATAGAAGAACCTGAAAATTGGGATAAATAGTATAGAAGAAATAAACTACTACATTATAAAATATAGTTGCTCTTCATCAGTATTAGAAAACAGGAGGCTAATATGCTAGATGAAATTAAAGCAACAGATTTAGTAATAGATTACTATAAACAATGGATGAGTGTTTACAAGGAAGGAGCAATCAGAGATGTTACTTTTGCAAAGTATAAAATGACGTTAAAATGGTTGCAACAACTTATCCCTACAGTTAAATTGTGTGATTTGTCTAGAATTGTATATCAGCAATTAATAAATGATTATGCAATACATCATGAGAAACAGACAACGATGGATTTTCATCATCAATTAAAAGGAGCTATTCTTGATGCAGTTGATGAAGGACTTATACCTAGAGACCCGACCAGAAAAGTAATAATTAAGGGAAAAACACCTAGAGAGAAAAAGGTTAAATATCTTAATCAATTTGAACTGCATAATTTATTAGCAGGATTGGAATTAGGAAAAGAAGTTAGTTGGGATTATTTTATTTTGCTGGTTGCAAAAACAGGATTGAGATTTTCAGAAGCTTTGGCTCTTACACCAAGTGACTTTGATTTTGCACATCAAAATTTATCAATTAGCAAGACATGGAATTATAAGTCAGGAGGGGGATTTACGTTGACTAAAAATAAATCATCTGTTAGAAAAATCCAAATTGATTGGCAGACAGTAATGCAGTTTGCAACATTGACGAAAAATTTAGAAACGGACGAGCCTATTTTTGTCAAGAAAATTGATGGAAAATATGAGCAAATTTATAATTCAACTATAAATGGAATTCTAAGCAGATATTGTAAGAAAATTGGAATTTCAGAAATTTCAATACATGGACTTAGACATACTCATGCATCTATTCTTCTGTATGCAGGTGTTTCAATAGGAAGTGTGGCTAGAAGGCTAGGACATGCAAGTATGACTACAACGCAAAAAACGTATTTGCATATAATACAGGAACTTGAAAACCAAGATATTGATTTGATTATGAAATCACTTTCAAATCTTAATTAAATAAAAATGCTGGTGAAGAGTGGATAAGGAAAGGAGAAAGAAGAGAAAGAAGAAAAAAGAGAAAAAAGAAAAAAACTACAAGTCCCATCTATTGGACACCAAATATGAGATAATTACCTCAATAAAAGAAAAACATTCTTTTACCACACAATTTGTAAAATATTTATAACACATGATTGGAGGTTAATTATGGGAATTTGGAATGGAAAGGCAGATGGACCGTTAGATAAGTTTTTTGATTTTAATAAAGATGGTAAATTAAATACATTTGAAAGAGGCATGGAATACCGCTTTATGAACGAAACAAGAAATCAGAATAGCCAGAGAAAACAGTATGGAGATTATGAAGATAGTAGTTCCAGATATCATAACAATGAGGAAAACAATGGCAGGACCTACAGCAAGAATAATGATAAGAGTAATAGCAACAACAATAAAGCTGACAACAATGATGACAAGAGCAATAGCAACAACAATAAAACTGACAACAATGATGATAACCATGGCAAATACAATCGTGGAGGTGATTCAACAATGAAAAACAACAAATCAACTTCAGTTATAAAATTTGTTATATTAATAGTAGCCATATTTGGATTAATATACGGCTTTAAATCAATTTACACTAACATAAAAACATGCGCAGAGCCCGGTTGTAATTTTAATAAAGAAAAAGAATTTGATTATTGCTATCGTCATATGAAAGAGCATGGGCTTGATTATGATTTTTCTGATTTGGAAAATGATACAACAGAAAATGATGAAACCTACGAAGAAGAGACAACCCGTTATGACATCATAAATAATATTCAGAAACCAACTAGCAACAGCAACACATATGAAAGAGAGACAACAAGAAAAACTTATAATTATTCAAATAGCTCTAAAAAACATTATTATTATGATGACTCATACGACGATGGATATGATGATGTAATATCAGATGACGACTATGATTATGACCGCTATGATGAAGATGATGATTATGCAGATGGTGTTGACGATGCAATAGATGAAATGATGGAAGAGGGAGAAGGCGATTGGTAGATTTGAAGAAAGTGCTTAAGTTTTATTGAATTAAATCCCAAGTTTACCCGCTTAATATAGAAACACAAAGTGCTACAACAACACAAAAAATGTCATAAAATTTTGCCATAAAAATCCATAAAATCTTTGCAAATAAATTTCAAATCTATTCCCTCAACACCCATTTTATGCTATAATACTAGTAAGAAATCGAGACAGGCTAGGACGGTGGCTTGCTCATATGGAAACTCAGGATTGCATTGACGAAGGTATGTAATTCTGGGTTTCTTTTTTGACAAAATTTATTAAAAAAATTACGGAAAATGGAGTAAGGTCGCAACTTAAATAGTAAATAATTGTGACCGTAAGTTTTGCATATGGATTTGACGCAGGGAAATATAACAGGAAAATTAATTAAATTTGCATTGCCTCTTATGTTAGGAAATATTTTGCAGCAGTGCTACAACATTGCGGACACATTGATAGTTGGAAGGTATGTGGGAAATGATGCTCTTGCCGCGGTAGGGGCATCTTATACATTGATGATTTTCTTAACATCAATAATATTAGGGTTAAGTATGGGAGCCGGTGCTTTTATATCTATGGAATTTGGGAAAAAAGATTATGACCGAATGAAAAATGGAATTGTATTAGCATTTGTGTTAATAGGCAGCATTACTTTGTTAATAACTTTTGTATTTTTTGCGGAAATTAATAATATAATTAAGTTTTTGCAGATTCCAACTGAAATAACGAAGCTTACAAAACAGTATCTTCTTATTATTGGAATAGGAATAATTGGTACATTTTTTTACAATTTTTTTGGAAATGGGCTTAGGGCAATCGGAAACTCACTAATGCCACTTATTTTTCTTGGAATTTCAGCGGTGCTTAATATTGTGTTGGATCTTGTTTTTATAATTAATTTTAAAATGGGAGTGGAAGGAGCAGCTCAGGCGACTGTAATTTCTCAGTATGTTTCAGGAATGGGAATAACCATCTATGCACTTTTAAAATCTACACATTTTAGAATTAAACGCAAGCACTTAAAATTTGATATAAATATTGTTAAGGAGTTAGCAAATCTTTCTATATTAACAGCTTTGCAACAGTCGGTTATGAATTTTGGCATTCTTCTAGTACAGGGATTGGTAAATAGTTTCGGAACGATAGTTATGGCGGCATTTGCGGCAGCAGTAAAAATAGATACTTTAGCATATTCACCGGTACAGGATTTTGGCAATGCAGTATCGACTTTTGTTGCACAAAATTATGGAGCAGGTAAACACAGAAGAATAAAGGATGGCCGGAAGCAGTCTATGATTGCAGCATCTGTTTTTTGTGTGTGCGTGAGTGCAGTAGTGTTTATATTTGCTGAAAGATTTATGGGCCTGTTTGTGTCTGATGGAACTGAAATTATAAAAGTGGGAGCAGGATATTTGAGAATTGAAGGAAGTTTTTATATTGGAATTGGCATATTATTTTTGCTTTATGGATTTTACAGAGCAGTTGGAAAGCCGGAAATGTCCTTGATTCTTACAATCATTTCACTTGGAACAAGAGTTGTGCTTGCATATGCATTATCAGCGATTCCAAAGATTGGTGTCATTGGAATATGGATATCTGTACCTATAGGATGGTTTTTGGCTGATATGACAGGGCTTTTATATATGAAAAAATTACCACTGTTAAAAAGTAGATTTAGAAAGAAATATGACTTGCATATATGAAATATTATCGAAATATATGAAAAATAACCAAAAACTCAATTGACAATTTGGCTATTTATACTATACTTAGATTGTTGTAAGGGATTTAAGGGGTAGATTCTAATGTAATTATTGGTTGAGGTGAGAAAGGATGGGAGTATGGCTAAAACACTTACGGAAAAATTTGAAAGCGAAAGAAAAGAATGCGTAACATCTGAAGATTTTTTAAGATTAATTAACAGATGGAGAAACATTCAGGGAGAGAATGTAGCAGGAGTTGAGTACTCAAGAAAAGCAATGCAATGTCTGAAGAAATGTTAGTTTACATTTTTGGAGGCATTTAAACTACTAGTTGATATCGCGGAGAATATTAATATGTCGATTAACATTACATAAAATGTTTAAAGTCATCTTATTATTGATAAATAAGAGGGCTTTTTTTATTGATATAATTTGATAAAATAAAAGCATAGATTATAGCAGAGAAGGAGACGGGATAATGATTAAACATTTTGTTATATTTACATTTGAAAAAGATTTTTTTAAAGAAGAACATTACAAAGAATATTGTGAGGCATTTGCCAAAATAAAGAATGCATTTGATGGAATAAAGGATGTAAAGATTCATAAAAATTGCGTGGACCGTCCGGCAAATATGGACCTTATGATTGAGATGGATTTGGAAGACGAAAGCGTTCTTGGACAATATTTAAGTTATCCTGAGCATGTGAGAATGGGTGAAAAATATAATCCACATGTAACAAATAGGGTTTCATTTGATTATAAAATGTAATTTGATATGTATCAGGCGGATATTTATTAAGAGCGAAAGAACGATGGAATATTAGCCATGAGTTTTTTAGCTGTATCAGACAGATATAAAATAAGAGCGAAAGTTATATTTATATCATGTGGGCAAAAATAATTGCCGGAAAATTATGAATTTTGATGGGAGGTAAAATGGAGTTAAAGAAGGAACAGTCAAACGACAATTTAAAATACGACCAGTTAAGTATAGAATTGCAGGAACGAATTAAAGACGACAGAAAGCAGGGAAAAATTAATCCTTACAGATGCAATGATGATATGGTAATCAGAAGAAATATGGAACACGACAATCCTAATTTATGGCGACCGGCATTTGTGCGTGATATTGAGAAAATTATTCATTTGCCATATTACAATCGTTATGCGGATAAAACGCAGGTGTTTTCATTTTATAGCAATGATGATATTACAAGAAGAGCTTTGCATGTTCAGCTTGTGTCAAGAATTGCGAGAAATATAGGCGCGGTGCTTGGACTTAATCTTGATTTAATTGAAGCCATTTCTTTGGGACACGATATTGGGCATACACCATTTGGCCACGCAGGCGAAAGATTTTTAAGCGAATTGCTTCAGAATGAAACCGGACGTTTTTTCAATCATAACGTACAGAGTGTAAGGGTTCTTGAAAATATGTTTGCAAGAAATGTCTCACTTCAGACTTTAGATGGAATTCTATGCCATAACGGTGAATTTGAGCAACAGGAATATCGTCCGCACTTTGGAAAAACATTTGCTGAATATGACAGGGAAGTAGAGGACAGTTATGTAATCGGTCATGATGCGATTTCACGTCTTGTACCGCTTACACTTGAGGCATGTGTGGTAAGAATATGTGATATTGTTGCATATCTTGGAAAAGACAGACAGGATGCAAGAATTGCAAAAATAATCGACAAAAATTATCAGTTTAAGACTAATAAAATAGGTGCGGAAAATGCCGCAATAATTAATAATATGACTGTTGATATTTTGGAAAACAGCTACGGAAAAGATTACATATTGTTAAGCAAATCTGTATATAATGATTTGAAAACTGCAAAAAGAGAAAATTACGAAGTTATATATAACAACAAGAAACTTGAAGAGCAGTACAATGAAATTATTAAACCAATGTTTAAGGAAATGTATTATAAATTATTGGATGATGTTCATAACAAGAGCACAGATTCAATAATTTACAAGCACCATATTAAGTTCATAAATGAAAATTTAAAGTACTATAAGCATAAAAATTATCTTGATGAAGAGGAAAATCAGATTGTTGTAGATTTTATTGCCAGCATGACTGACGATTATTTTATAGAGCTGCATAAATATTTGTTCCCTGACAGCAAATATAAAATAGAATACAAAAGCTATTTCCAGTAAACAAAAGAATATTTATGAAAACATAGATTACCGGAAAAATAATTGATTGGTTAAACGTGGATTAACCATTAGATACTTTGTTTATCAAATACAGAATATCCGATAGATAGAAAGGTTATTTTCAATAAACAAAAATTATTAAGAAAAAATTTACTTTTATTAGAAACACTGCTGTACTATAATGAAGAAGTTGTGTAAAAAGATAATTAAAAATATCTACAGATTTATTTAGTCTGATTTAAATAGAGGAAATATTTTATTTAAAAAAATGCCTTCGTGAACTGTAGGTATAAAATTTTTTTTCAAATTAACAAGTAAATAAAATTGGAGGACTTTATATGTTGGAGTTTATTGAATGGCTTAAAGTTGTTTTCTTAGGAATTGTAGAAGGAATTACGGAATGGCTTCCTATCAGCAGTACAGGTCATATGCTTTTGGTAGATGAGTTTATCAAGTTAAATGTAAGTGATGCATTTAAGGATATGTTTTTTGTTGTAATTCAATTGGGAGCAATTTTAGCGGTTGTAGTAATTTTTTGGAATAAAATGTGGCCTTTCCAAATGCCAAAAGAATCTCAATCTATAATTAAAAAAGACAGATTCTCATTATGGTTTAAGGTAGTTGTTTCATGTATTCCGGGTGCAGCGGTTACATTGTTGTTTGATGATTATGTTGAAGCACATTTTCATACACCTGTAGTAATTGCAATTGCATTAATTTTCTATGGTATAGCATTTATCATTATTGAAAATAAAAACAAAAATAAAGTTGCAAGAATTAATACATTAGAAGAAATTGGTTATAAGGACGCATTTTTAATTGGTGTATTTCAGGTGCTTTCAATTGTTCCCGGAACATCCCGTTCAGGCTCAACAATCATCGGTGGTTTGTTGATGGGAATATCAAGAGTTGCTATAGCGGAATTTACATTTTTTATGGCAGTGCCTGTAATGTTTGGCTTAAGTGCAATCAAAATAATAAAATTTGGATTTAACTTTACACATACTGAGCTTGCAATTCTCATATGGGGAATGGTAATAGCGTTCGCAGTATCAATCATTGTAATCAAATTTTTAATGAGCTACATAAAGAAACATGACTTTAAGGTATTTGGCTGGTATAGAATTATATTGGGTATAGTAGTGCTTGCATATTTTTTATAAAATATCTACATAGAAATATTTGTTTTATAATAAATTTTGCACTTTTGTCCTGAGATTGAAAATGATTAGAAGTTAATGACTATAGATTTGAAGCATATTTAATGCCGGAGTCATAAATAGTTTATGGATAAAAGAATCTTGACATAACAAATAAACAATATTAATATATCAAAGGATTAAAACCTTTAAGGGGTGGATTTTTAGAGAGAAATCTTTTTTCGCCACACAATTACAGAAGTAGTTGTGTGGCTTTATTATTGTTATAAACAATTAGCAAAAAAGAAAGGTAGGATAAAATGGATCAGAGTTTTATGAAAGAAAAGAAAATTTTGCCATTAGTATTGTCGATGTCGCTGCCTATGGTTATTTCAATGGCAGTAAACTCGATGTATAACATAGTAGACAGTTTCTTTGTGGCAAAATTAAGCGAGAATGCGATGACATCATTGGCACTTGTATACCCTGTTCAGAACATAATAACATCAATTGGTGTCGGTATAGGAATTGGAATAAATTCGACAGTTGCGTATTATCTTGGAGCAGAGGATAAAAAAATGGCAAATAAAGCAACTACACAAGGTGTTGTCTTGAACTTTATACATGGATTGCTATTGACAATTTTATGTACAGCGTTTATGCCAACGTTTTTAAAGATGTTTACAAATAATCAAAATATAATTTCCATGTCATTAGAGTATGCAAACATAGTATTCATGTTTAGTGTGGCAAGCACTGTAGGTATTACATTGGAAAAGATTTTTCAGGCTGTGGGACAAATGAAAGTTTCCATGTTTAGTATGATTTGCGGATTTGCAACAAATATAATTCTGGACCCACTAATGATTTTTGGAATTGGTCCGTTTCCTAAAATGGGGATTTCAGGTGCAGCCTATGCGACAGGAATAGGACAGGTTATTTCGATGTTAGTTTATATAATTGTATATTTTGCGAGACCAATTCCTGTAAAAATAGAAAGAAAATCATTAAAGCCTGATTTTAAATTGTTAAAGAGATTATATGGAATAGGAATTCCGGCAACATTAAATATGGCATTACCGTCATTTTTAATATCTGCGTTAAACGGAATCCTCGCAGAATTTTCAGACAAATATGTACTTGTACTTGGGGTCTATTATAAACTTCAGACATTTATCTATCTTAGTGCAAATGGAATTATACAGGGAATCAGACCACTTGTTGGATACAACTATGGAGCAGGTGAGCATAAGCGTGTAGAGAAGATTTATCGCACGACATTAAAATTAACAGCTTTAATAATGGCGCTCGGAATGTTGCTCTCATGGACTATTCCATCTCAGCTTATAGGTTTGTTTACCACAAATCCTGAAACAATCCGAATTGGTGTCTTGGCACTTCATATAATTAGTTTTGGATTTATAATTTCTGCAGTATCAGTTACTTCCAGTGGAGCATTAGAAGGCTTAGGAATGGGAAATCCTTCATTGATGATATCATTACTTCGTTATGTGATAGTGATTATACCGACAGCTTTTATTTTAAGCCGGTTTATGGGAGCAAACGGAGTGTGGATGTCATTTGTCATAGCAGAATTTGCAACAGGAATTATTTCGTATTTTATTTATCAGAAATATGCTAAGAAAACTATTGAATAGATATACAATGATAGAATATGCGGTTATGAAATTAGATATTTAGATGCAAATCGAATTTGATAATTTGAGATTAGAAAATTAGAAGGTGAAAAATCTAACAAGTATAGACAATAATTAGCCAAGAAAATTCAATTATTTTGCAAAGCATTATAGTATAATGTGTTCATATATTTTATAAAGGGGGTTAAAAATGAATAGAAAAAGAATAATTGCTTCAACAATTGCTATTTTAATAATTTCAGGATTGCTTGTTGGATGCAATGAACCAAAGAATAAAATGAAGATGAGTAACGTAAGATATATGGAAGACGATGAAAGTCAGAATGAAATAAGGACATTAAAGAAATGGCCGGATAATAGCTTTACAGAAGGTTTTCCGGAACTCAATAATGCAGACTCATATTCTTATACGGAAGATAAAGAGAATAAAATGTATTCACTGTTTATAGATGGTATAAGCAAGAAAGAGATTGAAGAGTACATAGAAAAATTACAAAGTTCCGGAGTCGAAACTGTAGGATATATTCATGATGATAAAAATAAATATGAAATGATAGAATACACGGGAACAAAGGATAATGTTTCAATATCAATCTCATTTTCTGATAATGGATGTGTAATTGGTTTTATGGAACAGTAATGCAACATAATGATGCCAGGATAAAAAGACCTAAGAACACATGAACTTGCTCATAAATGGGTGAAAGACTTTGGAACTCGTCACGATATGAAAATCAAAGTTGTGGCTTTTGACCACAACATCATAAAATATAAAATTTATAAAGAGTTAAAAAATTACCTTAAGAAAAAGTATTTGAGCTTAGTCTTAAGGTAAATTTTTTGTTATGGAATTATAAAAGTAAAATAACATTAAAATATAAATATAATATTTGAAACCGGACCAAGATTAATCTCAAGGTTTAAATATCAGGAACCAAAAAGTTTATCAAAGATAATACTTAAGTATAATATTTAAAATAAAATCTCAACCCTTAACATCCATAATTGTTAATTAATAAACAAAGATAATATGCTAATTGTGCAATATTACTAAAATCAGTAACGTTTTTATTAAAAAATAGGGCATAAATATTAGTTAATCTGCTTTCACTGTAAATATTGACAAATAAATTAAACAATGTTATTATTAGTTTAACGTTAAACGATATAACAAACTTACAAAGAAGTTAAAGACTCTTTTGATTGGGGAATTTGTAGAAGGTACGTAGGTATATTATGTTCTTAATTAAGTTTAACGTTAAACTTAACGTAATATATTATTATATAATGTAGAAGGGAGTATTTATATGAGAAAGAAACAGTTACTTAGTTTGGCATTGATTGCCGCGTTGACAACAACAATGTTTGCAGGATGTGGAAGTTCAGGAAACAAGGATTCAGCCAAGAAAAAGGCAGAGAAAGAGGGAAAGACAGTTCTCTCATTAGGAATCTGGCCGTCAGCAGATTTGGTTGATGATGTTAAGAATTTTGAAAAGTATGCTAAGACAATGAATGAACAGCATAGTGATGTATATGTTGAACCTGCAAGTTATACATATGCAACAGACACATTTGTATCATTAGCGGAATCAGGAAACTGCCCAACAATTTTTGAAACATGGTTTACTGAACCTCAGAAGTTAATTAAACAGGGATTGGTGGCAGATGTTACAGACATTCTTAAAGAAAGAGGATGGATTGATGATATGAGTCCGTCGGTATTATCTCTTTTATCAGATGAAAACGGTCACGTATATGGTGTTCCTAGAGATGCTTACGCATTAGGACTTATGTGCAATGTAGAATTATTTGAAGAAGCAGGACTTGTTGATGACAAGGGTATTCCAAAGTTCCCACAGACATGGGATGAACTTGCTAAGGATGCTAAAATTATTAAAGATAAGACAGGAGCTGCAGGACTTTGCTTATTAGCAAAAGACAATTCAGGAGGATGGCATTTTTCAAATATTGCATGGTGCTTTGGCGCTACATTATGTACAGATAATGGCGACGGAACATACACTTCACATTTAGATTCAACAGAAGCTGTTGCAGCTATGGAATATGTATATGATTTGAAATGGAAATATGATGTTTTAACAGCTGATCCAACAGCAGAAGATTGGGCATCAGGATTCCAGCAGTTAGGAACAGGAGCAGCAGCAATGTACATCGCAGCTAACGATGCAGTTGCACAGCCAACACAGGTTAATGGATTGCCAACAGAGAAATTGGCAATGGGAGCAATTCCAGCCGGACCAAACGGCGATCAGTATTCATTAACAGGTGGTACACCTTATATGTTCTCTAAAGATGCAACAAAAGAAGAAATTAATGCAGCTTTAGATTTCCTTGAAATTATGGGTAAATCTCCTGTAGTTAATGATACAAGTATTGAAGGTAAACAGGCAGATGCAGCTAACCGTGTATCAAACGGAGTTCCTGTAATTAAATCATTCCCATGCTGGATTAATCAGGATTATGTAGATGCTGAACAGAAGGTTATTGATGAATACAAGAATGTTGACTCAGCGCTTTACGATTCATACTTTGAAAAGACAGGAGCTGAAGGCAACTTAAGAGCGGAAGAACCTGGTGATACACAGTCAATGTACAAGGAACTTACAAAAGTTCTTCAGGAAGTTGTTACAAAGAAAGATTGTAATGTAGAAGAACTTATGAAGACAGCAAATGAAAATTATCAGAAAGTTTTAGACAAATTAAACAAATAGAATATTACCAAGGAAGGGTGGGCGACTAGTCCGGTTGCCTGCCCTTTTTCTAAAAACAGGAGAAGGTTTTACTATAAAATTAAGGAAACAGAATTGTTTTCTACAAATGTTTCAGAAAATTAGCTACTGACTAAAGGTGAGGGCAATACATATTATGTGAGGAGGTTTCCAGGTGAAAAGTAAACAACAAGTTCAAACAAAACAAACAAATTATAAACCTAAAAAACATAAATTTTCTAAGAGAGATTTACTGGGATGGTGCGTAATGCTCCCATCAATATTGTTATTCACATTCTTTGTTTGGGAACCGCTACTTGAAAGCGTGAGATTATCGCTATTTTCAGCAAAGGGAGTTCAGCTCCAGGAGTTTGTTGGGTTAGACAATTATATAACAGTAATTAATAACGTTAGTTTTAAAGCAGCGTTTCTAAACACATTTAAGTACATAGGATGGTCCTTGATTATAGGATTTTTTGTACCGATTATTTTGGCAATATTCATCAGTGAGACCGTTAGAGGAAAGAGCTTTTTCAGATTTGCAGTTTATTTTCCAAATATGATTCCGGGAATGGCTGTTTCACTTCTTTGGGTTTATTTCTTCAAACCGGGTCCTACAGGTGTTTTAAATATTTTACTATCTAAATGTGGTATAGAGCCACAGGTATGGTTAAACAATGCAGCGTTGGTTATCCCGTTGATTATTATAGCAATGACATGGAAAAGTGCAGGCTCCACATCCCTTATTTATATGGCGGGAATAAGTGGAATTAATCCGGAATATTACGAGGCTGCTGCAATTGATGGAGCGGGTGTATTCCAAAGAATTTTCCATGTAACTCTTCCTTGCATCTTAAGCTTAGGAAAGACAATGCTTATTCTTCAGGTTATTTCCGTATTCCAGATTTTATATGAACCATTAGTTTTGACAAATGGTGGACCAAATAATGCAAGTTTATCAATAATGCTTTTGGTTTACCAGTATGCGTTTACTGAATTTAATTATCCATGCGCAGCAGCGTTGTCAGTAATGATTTGTATAGTATTAATTTTGTTGAGTGGATTATATATGTACTTAACAAGAAAGAAAGATGATTAGGAGGAAAGGCTGATGTATTTTAATAAGTATGCAGACAAAACAGACGGTGCCATCAGAGGCTTTGACGTTAAGTCGACAAGAGTAAAGATAATCTGCCTATTCTTCGTGGCAGTATGTATCTTATTTGCAATAATTGCAATGTTCCCTGCAATATGGGTATTTTTATCAGGATTTAAAGATTTAAAAGAGTTAACAAGAGAAGCAACATTGTTCCCTAAATCGTTTAATTTTTCAGGATTTAAGGAAACATGGGATAAATTGAATTTCGGATTGTATTACAAGAACTCATTTATCATGGTTATCGGTTCAGTTATATGTGCAATTATTTTTAATGGAATTTTAGCATATGGACTTGCCATTTTAAAACCAAAGGGATATCAGATTGTAAATGGTCTTGTAATGTGGAGCCTCTTGATTCCTGCAACAACAAGTGTAGTTGCTTTGTTTGTAAATATTAACAGAATTGGTTTAAATAAATCATTTATTCCATTGTGGCTTGCATATGGAGCAAATGCCTTTTGGGTAGTTTTATTCAAAGAATTCTTTGAAGGGCTTCCACCTGAACTTATTGAAGCGGCAAGGTTGGATGGATGTAATGTAGTACAGGTATTTTATAAAATTGTATTACCTTTATCAAAACCAATCATTATGGTAATCGTAATTTTTGCGGTTACGGCAGCGTGGTCAGATTTCCTTCTTCCATATTTGATTTTAAATGGATCAGGAAAAGAAACAGTTATGGTTAAGTTGTATACATATTCAACTTCAAGAACAACAGCGATAGATATGATTAGAGCAATCTTCTTCTCGCTGATTCCACCTACAATTCTGTTTTCTATATTCCAGAAACAGATTACAGATGGTGCAGCCGGTGGGGCTGTAAAGGGTTAAGATATTTGGATACTAACATCCCCTTACGTTAGTAAAAAATATATTTGATAAAGATTATTTCTGTATAAAACTGACAGTAATAATCTGAAATGATGTGAGCTGTCGGCAATTTCCTCCGTGGTTTAGAAAGACCATGTTTCTCATATTGTCGACAGCAGGAAAAGATGGAGAAGAATTATGGCGAAAATAGCAGATAAATATTTTAAAGTGGATTCTTGGAAAATAATTGAAGAGGGTTTTAATCCGGATTACGGAGAAGTATCAGAATCTATATTTTCATTAGGAAATGAATATATGGGAGTTAGAGGATATTTTGAAGAAGGATATAATGGACCAAAGTTAATCGGAAGTTATTTTAATGGAATATATGAAAGAACAAAACCGGATTACGGACATTATAAAGGTATTGTAGATTTTACTGAATATATGGTTAATTCCGTTGACTGGTTATATACAAGAATATGTGTTGATGGGGAAGAATTAGAAATTTCCAAAGCAGATATCTCAGAATTTGTTCGTGAATTAGATATGCGAAACGGAGTATTAACCCGTTCATTTATATGGAACTTATCAAATGGAAAAAAGTTAAAAATTTCTTTTGAAAGAATCCTTTCAATGACTGATGTACAGGTTGGTGCACAAAGAGTTAAGCTTACGGCATTAAATTTTGATGGAGATGTGGAAATAAAATCAGGACTTGATTTTTCCAATCCACATTGTATGCAGAGAATGAACATGTGGGAAATAAAAGATACATTACATAAGTCAGGAAAGAACGCATTTGTCGGAATAGAAGGTGAAACACTTCATACACAGCAAAGAGTATTTAGCGCATGTGCAATAAAAGCGGATGTGAATGAGTTTGACAATGTTAAGGAACAAAAAAAGGCAGTTGTTAAATTTAATCTTTCATTAAAACAGAATGAAGAAAAAATATTTGAAAAGATAGTTAAGAATTTTACATTAAAGGAAGAAAAAGAAGAAAATAAATTCCGTGAAGATGTAAAGGCAGTATATGAAGAATTTGAAACAGAAAAGGAAAATGACATAAGTGCTATGTCATTTGAACAGATAAAAGAAGATAGCACTAAGTGGTGGAAAGAAATCTGGGAAACATCTGATGTCACAATAGACGGAGATGAAGAAAACCAGCAGGGAATCAGATTCTGTATTTTCCAGTTATTCCAGACTTATCACGGTGCAGTAAAAGGCACAAATATTGGTGCAAAAGGATTAACAGGCGAAGCATACAATGGAAATGCTTTTTGGGATACGGAAACATATTGCTTACCGTTCTTCCTTTTTAATAACAAAGAAGCAGCTCAGAATCTTCTTTATTTCAGATATAAGACATTAGATGAAGCGAGAGAAAGAGCAAAGGCATTAGATTGTGAAGGCGCATTTTATCCAATAGCGACAATAAGCGGTAAGGAATGTTGTAATTTATGGCAACATGCAAGCTTACAGCTTCAGGCATCTACAGCAGTTGCGTATGGTATTTGGTTCTATGAAAAACTGTATCAGGATGAAGAGTTTATGACACAGTATGGATTAGAAATGTTAATTGAAATATCGAGAATGTTAGTTACCCGTGGTGATTTCTCGCAGGATGGCAAATATGGTTATTACTGCGTAATGGGACCTGATGAATTTCAGATGATGGTTCATAACAATTGCTACACGAATTTTATGGGTAAATTTACATTAGATTTTACACTTAAAGTAATTGAAGATATTAAGAAAAATGATAAGAAGGCTTATGACGAAATAGTTGGAAAAATTAACTTCGATGAGTCAGAAATGGACAAATGGAAAAAAGTTAGTGAATGTATGTACATTCCTTACCATGAAGATAGTCTTTTGTACGAACAGCATGAAGGATTCTTTAAACTTCCTCATTTGAATATTGATTCAATTCCAATTGAAGATTTCCCACTATATAATCATTGGTCTTATGACAGAATATATAGAAATGACATGATTAAACAACCGGATGTTTTAATGTTTATGTTGTTATTTAATTCTCATTTTACAGAGGAACAGTTAAAGGTAAATTATGAATATTACGAACCTAGATGTATACATGAAAGTTCATTGTCACCTTCAGTACATTCAATTTTAGCATCACAACTTCATAAAAAAGATGAAGCATATGATTTCTTTGGATTTGCTACAAGAATGGACTTGGATAACTATAACAGAAATACAAGAGAAGGTATACATACAACAAGTATTGCAGCAGCATGGATGAATATTATTTATGGATTTGGCGGACTTAGAACAGATGGAGATATTATTCATATTACACCTTCAATCCCACAAAACTGGAATAAGTACACTTTCAAAATCCATTATATGGGAGAAGTTATTGAAGTGATGGTTACTAAGGATAAAGTGGAAATCAGTACTAAATATGGCAAAAATATTTTAGTTCAGGTTTATGATGAAAAAATTGAACTTGGAGAAGAAGCATATATTTGTGACGTCAAATAAAAATAAATTTAATGCCGGGGCAGAATACAAAGTGTTTTGTCCCCGGACAAAAATGGGAGGTAAATAAATGAATTGGGAGTTGACAGAAAACGGGTTTAATTCAGAAAAGATTGCTCATTTAGGAAATAAATTTCTGACAGGTAATGGATATATGGGAATTAGAGGCACTCTCGATGAATTTGATTCCCGGGATTTAGTAGCTGTTAATTTGGCAGGAATTTATGATCAGGTAGGTAATAGCTGGAGAGAACCGTTGAATGCTCCAAATGGTTTTTACAGTTATCTGATTGTTGATGGAAATGTTTTAAAGGTTCAGGATAATGCGCCTAAAGAACATTTTATAAAATTAGATTACAGACATGGAATATTTAAAAGACATACAGAGTGGACAACGAAGAGAGGAAACATTGTACTTGAATCAGAGCGCTTTGTAAGTATGGATGATGTTCATATTGGAGTAGAGAAATACAAAATTACGGCGGATTTTCATGCAGACATTAATTTTTTAACAGGAATTGATGGCGATGTATGGGACATTAACGGACCGCATTATGATGAAATTATTATGGATGAAGATGACTGTATAAGCATAGTTGGAATATCTCATGAAAAGAAATATCATGTGGCGGTAAGTGTAAGTGAAGATGAAAATTTTCCATGTGAAAAGAAGATAATATTAAAAAAAGAGGACAAAAAGATAATAAAATCATTAAATTTTGTCTCAGATATTAATAAGTGTTACGAAATTCACAGATTTATGGCAATTTATACATCAAAAGATTGTGAGAATCCTTTAGATAATGCAAAAGAAACGGCTATAAATATTAGAAATAAAGGATATTACGAATTGCGCGATGAACATTGTAAATGCTGGGAAAGCATTTGGGACAATTCAGAAGTGGAAATTGAAGGCGATGATGATGCGATGGAAGCATTGAATTATTCCTGCTATCATTTGAATAGCATTTCGCCAAGACATGCAGACAGTCTTTCCATTGCAGCCAGAGGTTTATCGGGACAGACGTATAAAGGTGCTGTTTTCTGGGATACGGAAATGTTTATTTTAGACTTTTTACTTATGACAAACCCAAAAGTAGCAAGAAATGTAATGAAATATAGAATTGATACTTTAGATGGTGCAAAGGAAAAAGCAAAAAGTTATGGATATGATGGTGCATTTTATGCATGGGAAAGTCAGGAAGGCGGATATGACGCCTGCTCAGATTATAATGTTACAGACGTTTTTACAAAAAGACCGATGCGAACATATTTTAAAGATAAACAGATTCATATTTCAGCAGCTATTGTATATGGAATTGGCAGATATATAGACCTTACAGGTGATATGACAATTTTATCTGAGGGTGGAGCAGAAACAATAATTGAATGTGCGAAATTTTATTATGATTTACTTCTTAAAAAAGTGTCAGGAGGATATTATGAACTTCATGATGTTATAGGACCTGATGAATACCATGAAAGAGTTAATAATAACGGTTATACAAACCGAATGGCAAAATATACATTTGAACAGGCTGTTAAAGTAATTGATTCAATTGATGAATTAAACGAACAGTATGCAATAAAGTTGTGTAAAGAATATAACTTAAAACAATTAAAAGAAAAATTTGAAATGGCTGAGCGTAATATTTATATTCCACAGCCAAATGAAAATGGAATCATTCCACAGTTTGACGGTTATTTTGATTTAGAAGATGTAAGCGTAAATACTGTAAGAAGCAGACTCTTAGACCCTAAGGAATATTGGGGAGGAGCAAATGGAGTGGCAGCACATACACAGGTTATAAAACAGGCAGACGTAGTAACATGGCTTACAATGTTTCCGGATGATGTAAGTGATGAAATAAAACTCAAAAACTGGCAGTATTATGAACCGAGAACAGAACATGGTTCATCATTGAGTGCATGTATGTATGCTTTGTTAGCCTGCAAGTGTGGAATGAAAGAAAAAGCCTATCCGCTATTTATGAAATCAGCTTCGGCAGATTTGAATGAAGGTGGAAAGGAATGGGCAGGACTTGTCTACATCGGAGGAACACATCCGGCGGCAGAAGGTGGAGCCTATATGGTGGCAATAAAAGGATTTGCGGGAATTTATTTTGAAGATGGAAAAATTAAAGCAAAACCTGATTTGCCAAAAGCATGGAAAAAAATGAGATTTCATATTTGTTATAGAAACAAAAAATACAAAATTGAAATAGAAGACAATAACGCAAATATTGTGGAAATATAGGAAATGAATACAAAGCAAAACAGTGCAAGTGTAGAATTTAAAATTTATATGACAATATAAGTAGCATTTATAAGATTGTTAGGATTCATTTGAAATCTCCTTAAATAAGAAAGAAGCGTTAGAAAATACTTCTAACGCTTTCTCTTTCTACAATAGAAGTTGGAAGTGATACTTCGCATGGATTAGGCATTCTGTGTTCTAACAATTCCAACATAAATTTAACGGCTGTACGACCTTTAAGGTCCATATCCTGATGAACAGTGGTAAGAGCCGGAGTTGTAATGTTACATATATTTAAATCGTCGAATCCTACTATTGATATATCTTCAGGAATACGAACACCTTCTTTATGAAGGTTAGCCATAATATTTCCTGCAAGAAAATCGGCAGTAGTAACGAGTCCTGTTATTTCAGGATGAGAAGATAAATATTTAGCGATATGTTTTGTATTTTCAAGGTCCATACCACATTCAAAAACAAGGGAATCATCAAATGGAATACCGGCTTCTGTAAGGGCAGCCTTATATCCGAGGAAACGCTCCATTAAAACGCCACCTTCTTTTATGTGAAGAGAGGCAAATGCAATTTTACGATGACCTTTGCTGATTAAATACTTGGTTGACTGGTTGCTTCCACCAAAATCTTCTAATCCGACATTACAAATGTTCTTTTCATGAACGTAACTGTCAACGAGAACGATAGGAAGCTTTTTAGCACAACTTGCAATGGCTTCAAAAAAGTCATCGCGGAAGATACCTGCTAAAAACAAACCGTCAAGATCCCATGTTTTTAAGAAAGCTTTAAACTGTTCAGGCGTCTCAACAGTACGCAACATTAAAAAATAACCATTTTCACGAAGAACCTGTTCGAGAATTCCGATAAATCGGGAAAGAAAAGGGTCTTCCATGAAATTTGAGTCTTTATTAGTAACAATATGGTTTACGAAACCAATAACTTTTGATGAACGTGAAACCAATGATCTGGCAGACATATTAGGTACATAACCTAAATCATCAATTGCTTTATTAATTTTAGCGACGGTTTCAGCAGAAACGCGACCGGTTTTTCCATTGATAACATTGGAAACGGTTGTTGCACTTACGCCTGTAGCCGAAGCAATATCTTTAATAGTAACCATATAATAAATCCTTTCTGTTTTTAGAATAGGTAAAACGTAAAACCTATATAGAAATAGTAACACTAAAATATGATTTTGAAAACAAAAAAATGTAAAGGAGAAGAGAAAAAATGAAGGGTGTAATTTTTGATTTAGATGGAGTTTTAGTTTCTACAGATGAACTTCATTATCAGGCTTGGAAAAAATTAGCTGATGAACTGGGAATTACTGAATTTAACAGAGAGGACAATATGCGACAGCGAGGAGTAAGCCGTATGGCTTCTTTGGAAATTGTTCTTGAAAAAGGTGATAAAACATATACACAGGAAGAAAAGATGGAGCTTGCAGACAGAAAAAACGGATACTATGTTGAAATGCTCCAAAAACTGGATTCAGGTGCTGTACTTCCGGGAGCAGTAGAAACTTTGAAAATGCTAAAGGAAATGGGAATTATGTCAGCAGTTGGTTCGGCAAGTAAAAACGCACCAATAATACTTGAAAGGACAGGTCTTGCACCTTATATCGACAAAATAAGCTGTGGATTAGATGTAACTAAATCTAAACCTGACCCTGAAGTATTTTTAGTGGCTGCAAAGAAATTAGGACTTAATCCGGCGGATTGTCTTGTAGTTGAAGATGCAGCAGCAGGAATAGAAGCAGCAAAGAGAGGCGGAATGAAATCCCTCGGTGTAGGACCGTTTCATGAAGAACTGGGAGCAGATTTTCATTCCGAAACACTTGCAACAGTAGAAAACTGGAGGGAAATTTTATGTTAAAAGGAAAGAAACAAAAAACAGGGGAAAACAATAATTCAAAGCCAATGGGCAAAGGATTTTTTGTAGTTGGATGTGTAATAATTTATTTCCTTATTGTAGGAATAGTAAGCGCGGCAATTCATTTGCCTGTAGCAATAACAAAAATTTCAGACAATAGTGAGATAAAAAACGCCAAGGTTGTATTGTATGATGGACCTAAATCACTTAAAGATGCTACAGATGCTGATTTGGAAAAAGCATCAGAAGAAAAAAGAGATATTTCATTAATGCATTGTGTTGATACTAAAGTTGCGGTAAACGGCAAAGACTGTTATGTATACGATACAAATGTAAATAACACACATACATGGATGGGTGATTATATGCCGGCAGAAGACAGAACACCTATTACATATTTTGATTTTGAAGGAAAAGTTAAAATAACAGTTACAGTTCCTAATACAGATATTGAATATGTAAATATCAGACCATTAAAATATAACATTAAGCCGGAAATTAATACTAAAAAGCATACGGTGACATTTACAATTGACACACCTGATGCCTACACAGTTGAATTTAATAAAAAAGTAGAACGTGCAGTACATATTTTTGCAAATGAAATAGAAAAAGATGTTCCTGACAAAGATGCAGAGGGTGTTAAATACATTGGACCTGGTGAATGGAATATCGAAGACATGGTATTAGAAGATGGAGATACAATTTATATCTCAGGTGGAGCAGTTGTACATGGAGCAGTTACAGCATCATTTGCTAAAGATGTAACAGTTAGAGGAAGAGGCATTATTGATAATTCTAATTTAGAAGGTTGGAAAGGTACAAGTGCTACAGTTCCACTTAGGTTTGATAACTGCCAGTACGTAACTGTTGAAGGAATTATTTCATTAAATGCAAATGCATGGTGCTTCCAGGGTTACAATTCAGTAGCTGGAGATATCAGTAATTTAAAGATTATTACAGCAAGACCAAATGGTGACGGAATTTCATTACAGTCATGTAAGAGTTTTGATGTAGAAAATTGTTTTGTACGTACATGGGATGATTCATTAGTAGTTAAGAATTATGATGTAAATTCAAACAATATCAAGTTCAAAAATGTTCAGGTTTGGACAGATTTGGCACAGTCAATGGAAATAGGTTATGAAACAAATAAAGGTGACAAAGAAAACTCGACAATTGAAAATGTTACATTTGAAGATATAACAGTACTTCATAACTTCCATAAGCCGGTATTATCAATTCACAATGCAGATAATGCAGCAATTTCTAACGTGACTTATAAAAATATTGTAGTTGAAGATGCATGCATGGGACTTGGAGATGGAACAAAAGAATTAATTGATTTACAGGTATTAACAAATTCAGGATGGTCAACAACTTCTGACAGAGGAACTATTTCAAATGTTACAATTGACGGCTTTAAGGTACTTTATGGAAATGAATCACTTCCTTCACAGATTAAAGGATTTGACGAAGAACATGGTATTGATGGAGTTTCAATTTCAGGATTAAATATTAAGGGTAAAGATATTAAATCATTTGAAGATGGTGAATTTGAAGTAGATGAAGACACAGTGAAGAATGCGGAAATAAAGTAGGAGGAGCATTATGAAGAAAAAGTTTATAATTATAATGGGATGTCTTGCCGTAGTATGTGCAGTAATGTCAGCTGTTGTAGCTGTAGGCAATTCATCAGTAAAAATGTCAAATAAAAATTTGACGGTAGTAACAGCTCCTGACCAGAAAGAAGCGATGGAGAATGATGCTTTTAAGGAAGAAGAATATGTTGCACCTGAAATTGATGGTACAAACGTAGCGTTAGACGGAAGAGCAGATGCAAATGGATTTAACGATGTTTACAGAGCACCGAATATAATTGATGGCAGCAGATTAACATACTGGGAAGGTTCTCCAAATGAAGATAGCCAGATTGTTTCTGTAGATTTGAAGAATTCATATACAATTCATACAGTTGTAGTTGGATTAAATCCGGCTCAGATTTGGGGAAAGAGAACTCAGACATTTACAATTGAAGCAAGTGATGACGGACAAAATTATACAGAAGTAATACCATCTACAGATTATGATTTTGATCCAAAGACAGGCAATCAGGTCGTTATTGACATTGATAATGTTAAAATGCAGTACATAAGACTGACGTTTACAAAGAACACAGGTGCAGTAGCCGGACAGATAGCTGAACTCGAGGTTTATACAAACGACAAATAAAATTGTGTGCAGTTTAAAGAGTTTAATTAAATATAATGTGTTTAAAAGATACTTCGCGTAGAACCAATATATGTTGAAATATAATTTGAAACACAGCAAATAAAAAGAATCATACTTGTTATTATCGGTTTATATGAAATAAATCTGATAAAAGTATGATTCTTTTTTGTTTAAATAGTACAGGTTCATGTTTAAGAATCAGCAGAATGTTCTTTATGTTTGAATACATTGTCAGACTAAATTTAAGAATCAGCAGAATGTTCTTTATGTTTGAATACATTGTCAGACTAAATTTAAGAATCAACAGAATATTCTTTAAATTTAAACGTATTGTCAGGAACACACTTGTTAATTAGTTTTATGTATGCTTTAGACATGCTCTTAGGTACTTTAAATTTGGCTTTAATATATATTTTTGCGAAAGCCTTTTCTCCTATAGAATCTAAAGTATTGCTCCTTATTTTAACATATTTTAAATTTGGAAGCTTATAGAAAACTTTTTCTTCGATTGTATTTACGCTATCGCCAATAATGACTTCTTCAAGTTTTGTGCAATTTACAAAAGCCTTCTTCGGTATAATCTCAACTTTATTTCCAATTTTTAAATGCTTTAATTTTGTTAAATTATCAAATGCTTTTTTAGAAAGTGCTGTCACATCAAAAACTCTTCCCTGAAACTCGATAGTTGATGGAATTTCTAAAGACTTAATACTATAGTCTTTAACTCCTTCAAAAGATACAGTTGAATCAGATAAAATTTTATAATTACAATCGTCAATTTCACAGGTTTTATTAATTGAGGATTCAATCTCAAGCGAGCCGTCATACCAATCAATTTCATTAAATGACATTGCATTTTCAAATGAAGTTACGGTTGGTTTATCGCCACCATATTTTTTATACCAGCTTGATGGATATAAAACATTTTTATTATAGTGAGCTAAACTTGTGTCTACATCCGAGGATTCATTTTTTCTGACTTTTCTGCAAATGACTACCGTTCTGTAATCATGTACTTCATACGAGCATGTTGATAACATTAAAAGTGAATCTTTTTCATTTACATCGACAGGACATTTGTAGGATGAACGAACCTCTATCTGATATAAAAAGTTTAAAAACTGCTCTTTCGTCTGAAATGTGCTTTGCAGATAATTGAATCCATCACTGCTTTCAAAATCTCCTGAAACTCTCATGTATCCTATTATTTTCCATTTGCTTTCTTTATATAAGGTGTCAAATGTAATTACAGGATGTTGTTTGTAAAATTCGATATCTTTATATTTTAACAACTGATGAAACATCATTCCTGTCGAATCCATATTATGTCCATGTATGACAAGATTCTTTGAACGAGGTTTGATTTTTGAATTGCTTTGTATGTAAAGGCAACCATTTTTATCACGACCACCTTCAAAATCATGCTTTAAATAAAATTCTGAGTTGCCGGTTGACTGCATTACCGGATAATCGATATTAGTTCCGGGAACTTTTAACCAACCTCGTATGTCCGAGTTTATCTCTATAAGTTTTGAGAACTTTAATAATATTCCATCAGAGCCTTTAGCCCCTTCTTCATATGATTTGTCCAAATTAATGTCAACAGGGGTATTCTCGGACGAATCGTCATCTATAACTTCATTGTTGCCGTCAGATTCAGGAGAATCTGAAACTGAATAATATAATGATTTATATTTATTGTTAAGCTGTTTGGAATGATAAGGCTGTATGCCTAAGTAATAAATCAAAAAAATAACGCATCCAATTAACAATAAAACAGAACAAATCATTACCGTAAGTCTGATTTTTTTCTTGATTTTAATACTAATCATAAACATCTCCTATTGGATTTGGAAAAGTAAAATAAAGATAATAATGACAAAATATATTTATTTAATTTTCATTATAAAGAGTGTTTAGGGGGGATTTTAAAATAGTGTTGAAATATAAAAATGCTTTCGGATTGTTCTGTATTATGTAACAGGAAAATCCACATTTAACTTTAAAATAATTATAATTGTAATAATAAAAAAAAGCAATAAAACATAAAATTAATAGTAGGAAATAAAGTCAGGTTATATATTGGTAAAACCGTTCCCAAAACAAAGCAGAAGACACAAGCGTAAACATAAAAAATATAGACATAAAATACAAAATAATTGACAATTGAAAGGTTTTTTTGTGCAATAATAATAAAAAAATGGGTGGTTTTTGGTTAAAACGCACCCACCAAACAGATTGACAAAGGCATGGTGCCATGTTAATATTAGTTTAACGTTAAACGGATGTGGGAAAAGTGATTTATTGGGGTGTGTCCGGGGGGACAATTTTCAAAAAAATCTTTTATTTTACCCAGGAAACAAGAAACAATTAAATAAGTGAAATTCTTTAAACCGTTACAAGTTTAACGTTTAACTTATTCGAAGAAAGGAAGAGGTAGAGAAATGAAAAAAACATTTAAAAAGTTATTAGTTATGGTAAGTGCTATAGTTCTCATATTTAGCATGAACGTAGCAGCGGCAGAGGACATTGTATTGAATGATAGTGGAAGTCCATTTATTAAATCATTTGATCCGGGAACAAGTGGAGAATACAAATATTTAGGATATGCTTACTGTTTTGAAGTAGGACCTGAATATAAATATTTACAGATTACATATACAGGTGATCCTACAGCATTTGATGAATTAAGATTAGAATTTGTAGTTAACTCAGACCCATCAGAGGAAAAGAAATTAACTCCTGTATGGTTCAGAGAAAATGACGAAGGTACAGTTAGAACAACAGACGGCGGATTAGTTCCTAATCCTTCAGATAAAGAACAGACAGCAGTAATCGATTTAGAAAAATCAGGAATTGACTTATCAACAGGTATCAGAGCGTTCCATATACATGATACACCTGGTAAAGGTAAGTTTACAATTACAGATGCAAGATTAATGACTAGTGCACCAAAGGGTGGAGCATCAGCAAGTGCAAGCGACGTTAAATCATCTTCAGATGATAAGAAAGCAAGCAGTGATTCAAAATCAAGCTCAAGCACAGAAAGTAAGAGTTCGGATTCATCTTCAAGCAAAGACAGCTCAGCATCATCAGCTTCAGCATCTTCATCAAGCGATAGCTCAGAATCAGTAGGAGGTGGCGCAACAGCAGCACCTACAACAGGTTCAGCAACATATCCAATTGCTATAGCTATAGGAGGTATTGTAGTAGCAGGCGCAGCATTAGTTGCATCAAAGAAAATGAAAATCCAGTAGTTTTAAGAAAGGAAGAAGGTTCATATGAGATTAAAGAAAATTAGTAACAAAGCAATAGCTTACGCATGCGTCGGAACATTAGCAGTAAGCAGCTTAGCAGGGGTGAACTTGGCATCAGTAAAAGCGGATGAAGAGAGCGGAACAGAAGCAGAAGTTAATTCGTATAAGGAAGTTAGTATTCCATGGATGGTTAAGGAATATGATCCGGGCACAGATGGTGATTACAAATATCTTGCAGGAATTGATCTTGCAGCACTAGAATTGACTAGTGATTATAAATATTTACAACTCACATATACAGGCGATGCTACGGCATTTGATGCTTTAAGATTTGAAATGGCAGGAGCAGATGGCTCTTTAGGAACATATTGGTTTAAGGAAAACCCACAGGGAACAATTAAGACATCTGATGATACATTAGTTGCAGATCCTTCAGAAGAGGAACAGACAGCAGTAATTGATCTTGAAAAATTAGGAATTAGTGGTGCAGACTTAATTACTACGATTCATATGCATGATTCACCGGGAAATGGTAAGTTTACAATTAAGGAAGCTAAGTTTACAAACAGTCCAAAAGAAGTTAAGTCGATTAGCATTCCATGGATGGCTAAAGAATATAATCCTGGAGAGGGAGAAGGATATCAGTATCTTGCAGGAATTGATCTTGCTGACCTAAATGTAACAAAAGATTACCAGTATTTACAGTTATCATATACAGGTGAATCTACATCATTTGATGAACTTAGATTTGAAGTAGTTGGAACAGATAAAGGATTAGGAACATTCTGGTTTAAAGAAAATCCACAGGGAACAATTAAGACAGTAGATGACACATTAGTTGCTAATCCAACAGAAACAGAGCAGACAGTTGTAATTGACCTTGCAAAATCAGGAATTACAAATGCTGAAGGAATTGCTACAATCCATATGCATGACACAAAGGGCAAAGGTGCATTTACAATAACAGACGCTCAGTTTACAAACACACCACTTCAGGTAGCTAAGACACCGGTAGAACCTGAAGAAACAACTTCAGAGGAAACAACACCTGATAATAATGGGGAAACAACACCGGAAACGACAACAGAAAAAGTAATTGCAGATGGAACAAATGATATTATTTTAAATGGTGATGATCAGGGTAAGAGTGCTATGATTGGAACTTACTCAATTAAGAAAGGCTCTGTAGAAAAACCAAATTACAAATATCTTGGATGGGCAACATTTAAAGACTTTGCAAACGAATCATACAAATACTTAAAGATTACATATACAGGTAATATTAAATTACTTAGATTTGAATTTGAAGGCAAAGGTGGAGAAAAACAGGGACCATTCTGGTTTGATCCTGAACAGGCAACTCATTTTGTAACAGAAGATGGTAGTGCAATTCCACTTGTTGGAAACAACACAACAGTAGTAATTAATCTTGCTAAATCAGGCGTTGATATGAGCAAATATAATTCAGGTGTACATATGCACTGCTCAGCAGAAGACGAAGATGTAAATATTTCAATTACAGACGCAGTGTTATATGGTGGAAAGAAGAGTGAACCACAGCCAACAACAACTGCAGCACCAACAACAAAACCAACAACTGTAGCACCAACAACAACTCAGGCAGCAAAAGTTTCAGTTGGAAAGACAGCTGTTAAGAGTGCAACAAAGAAAAAATCAGCAAAGAAAGCTTCTGTAGTACTTAAGAAAGTTAAAGGGGCAAAAGGATATCAGGTTAAAATTTCTACATCTAAGAAATTTAAGAGTAAAGCAACAAAGACAATCACAACTGCAAAAGTTAAATTTGTTGTTAAGAAATTAAAAGCAAACAAGAAATACTATGTTAAGGCTAGAGCATACAAAGTAGTAAACAAGGCTAAAGTTTATGGTAAATGGTCAGCAGTTAAACAGGTAAAAAATAAATAATAATAACAGTTAATTACTAGAAAGCCCTCACGTAATAAACATGTGAGGGCTTTCGTTTTAAAAGAAAGGGCAAATGAAAGTGAAGAAGGGAAAAGTTTTTACAGCTATATTGATGGGAATAGTAATGACAACAGGGGGAAATATGACAGAATTTAATACAGAAGTAAAGGCGGATATAAGTTCAGAATTTGAAATTCCTCAAGCAGATGAGGCAGGAAGAATTGGTGCAAGCATGCCCTATCTTAGATATGATTCAAAAGATGCAGAGATTGGAAATGGCGCAAAAATAGAAGAATCAGTAAAATCTGAACGAACAAAGATTGCAAGTCAGGCGTCACAACAGTCGTATGTAAGTCTGCCGGTTAAAAATTCATATGCAGAATGGACTGCAGTTAAAAGTGGTTCAGGTGTAACAATGAGATTTACAATGCCGGATTCAACAGACGGTAAAGGATTAACAGGTAGTCTTGATGTATATGTAAATGGAGAATTTTGTCAGAAAGTTGATTTGACATCTTATTACATGTGGCAATATTTTGCAGGTGGAAATCCAAGTGATAAAAACAACGGAGGAGTTCCGTGCTTTGCATTTGATGAAGTACATTTTATTTTGAATAAAACTTTAAATCCGGGGGACAAAATAAGAGTTCAAAACTCAGGAAGAGACAATTTAATTTATGGTGTAGATTTTGTTGAAATCGAAGAAGTTCCACAAACTATTGCACAACCTGCAAATTCTTTGAATGTCGTAGATTATGGTGCGAAGCCAAATGATGGAAAAGATGATTATAATGCAATAAGAAATTGTATAAGTGCTGCTAATATTCAGGGAAAAGATGTTTATTTTCCAGAAGGAACTTTTAATATAGGCAGAAAATGGACTTTTTATGGAAAGAACATAAAAGTTACGGGAGCAGGAATGTGGTATACAAACATTCAGTTCACAAACAGTAATGCGAATAGCGGAGGAATTGCATTTGCAGGAGAAAATTCATGTTATAATGTAGAATTTTGCAATATGTATATTAATTCAAATTTAAGCTCAAGATATAACGAACAGGCATCATATAAATGTTTTAGTGATGTTCCGGGAAATGGAAGTGTAATACATGATATTTGGGAAGACCATTTTGAGTGTGGATTTTGGTTAGGAGATTATAGTGGAACAGTTGATTATTCAGATGGAATGAAAATAATCAATTGTAGAATTAGAAACAATTTAGCTGACGGAGTAAATTTCTGTCAGGGTACAAGCAATAGTGTGGTATATAACTGCTCAATAAGAAATAATGGAGATGACGGACTGGCATGTTGGAATAATAATTATTTGTCAGCAAAAGATGAAACAGGAAATGTGTTTGCATATAATACAATAGACTTTATTTGGAGAGCCGGAGGCATTGCAATATATGGAGGAGATGGATTTAATATTTACAATAATTATATTTGCGATACATTCATGGCATCCGGAATTCATTTGAACACAACATTTGATGGTTATAAATTTAATAACACAAAAAATATAAAATTCGAAAACAATACATTGGTAAGATGTGGAACATATAAAGATAGTTGGGGCAGTTCTTTGGCAGCAATTGATATTTCGCAAAATGTAAAGAATGTTTCATTTGTTAATACAAAAATATATGATGCATGGCACGATGGAATAGCTTTAAAGGATAATGTGCAGGGTATAAAATTTGAAAATACAGTAATTTATGGAAGTGGAACTGCAGGACAGAAAGTGTCAGGAAATGTAGGAGCAGCAATTAAGACATCGGGAAGTCCGAAAGCTCAAATTGATAATATAAGTATAACTAACAGTGCTTATAATCATAATGACAAACCGTATCTTTTTACAGGAAGTTATAATGGAATTTCAATTTTGAACGAATTGTTGTATAATAATTTGGCTTATGAAGTACCGGGATATCCTGAAGTTTCAGATGTTACAAAGGATGAGGAGACAATAAAACCAGGTGATAACGAGACAACACCTGGAAATGACAACCGTAATGATACGGGAACATCTTCGAATTCAGAAACAGTTTCAAATCAGAATGATGAGACTAAGAAAAAAATAACAAAGAATAAACCGGGAAAAGTAAAAATTAAATCTGTAAAAAAGACAAAAGGTAAAATGAAAATTACTTTGAAAAAATTAAGAGGGGTTTACAGGTATCAGATTAAAGTTTCAACTTCAAAGAAGTTTGTAGGCAAAAATACTCTTACTAAAAACTTAAAGGGGACAAAAGCGGTTTTCAAAAAAATCAATGTAGCAAAAAAGTATTACGTTAAGGCTAGAGCGTATAAAATTGTGGAAAAGAAAAGATTATATGGAAGATGGTCGGGGGTCGTATCTAAATAACCAACACAATTGCGAATAGTTGAACGTAAAACTTTAAATAAAATAAGAAGGAGAAGAAACATGAGAAAAAGTATTCAAAAGGTTTTATCATTTGCTTTAGCAGGGGCAATGGTATTACAACCTTTACCTTCAGCACAGAGTGTGTTTAAGGTAAACGCAGGGGTGGCTTCGGAATCAAAGTTTGATATTCCGCAAGCTGATGCAAGTGGACGTGTAGGAGCTAAGGTTCCTTACACAAGATATGATTCATTACAGGCGAATATTGGTGGCGGAGCACAGATTGCTTCATCAAAGAATTTCGACAGAATGAATATTGCAAGCCAGGCTTCGGAACAGTCATATGTAAGACTTCCTGGAAAAGGAGCTTACGCAGAGTGGACAATGAACACTACCGGAGATGGGGTTACAATGAGATTTACAATGCCTGATTCCAGTGATGGAATGGGACTTAAAGGCTCATTAGATGTGTATGTAAACGGACAGTACAAAAAGACAATTGATTTAACATCTTATTTTATGTGGCAGTATTTTGCCAGTGGAAATCCAAGCGATAATAATGATGGTGGAGTGCCATGTTTCGCTTTTGATGAAGTACATTTTAAATTAGATAACTCTTTAAAAAAGGGTGATACAATCAGAATTCAGAGCAGTGGAGCCAATGCTTTAGAATATGGTGTAGACTTCCTTGAAATTGAAAATGTACCTGATGAAATTGCACAGCCGGACAATTCTTTAAATGTTGAAGATTTTGGAGCAGTTCCTGATGATGGACAGGACGACTATGATGCAATTTATCGTTGTATAGAAGAAGCAGACAGATCAAACATGGATGTTTATATCCCGGCAGGAACATTTGAAATCGGACAGGTTTGGAGATTATATGGTTCAAACATGAAGATTACAGGTGCAGGTATGTGGTATACAAATATTCAGTTTACAAATCCTGATGCCGGTGGCGGTGGTATTTCCGCCGGATGGCAGACAAGCGGTTCAAAGGATGGATATTGTAATAATATTGAATTTTGTAATATGTACATTAATTCAAATCTTAGATCACGTTATAATCAGCAGGCAGTATATAAATGCTTTATGGATGTATTCACAGATGGATCAGTAATCCATGATATTTGGGAAGAACATTTTGAATGTGGATTCTGGTTTGGTGATTACAATGGAAAAATGGATTACTCAGACGGAGTTAAAGTAATGGACTGTAGAATTAGAAATAATCTTGCAGACGGAGTAAACTTCTGTCAGGGTACAAGCAATGCAACAGTTTACAACTGCTCTATCAGAAACAATGGTGATGATGGTTTAGCATGTTGGAATAACAGCTGGGGCGGAGCTAAAAATGAATCTGGAAATGTATTCGCATATAATACAATTGATTTCATATGGAGAGCTGGTGGTATTGCAATCTATGGTGGTGATAATTTCAAAGTTTATAACAATTACATTTGCGATACATTTATGGCAGCAGGTATTCATTTAAATACAACATTTGACGGTTACAAATTTAGTGAGTGTAAAAATATGACATTTGATAATAACATCATAGTTCGTGCCGGATGTACAAAGGACAGCTGGGGTGAAGAACTTGGTGCAGTTGATATCAAGCAGGAAGTCAAGAATGTAACATTTAACAATACTCAGATTTATGATGCTCAGCATGATGGTATCAGAATCCTTGATAACTCAGCAAGTAATGTAGTGTTTAACAATACTAAGATTTTAGGCTCAGGTATAGATGGTCAGCAGGGAAATTATTCATCAGTTCCTCATGCAGGTGCAGCTATCAGACTTGGAAGCTCATCATCAGCTACATTTAATGGAATCGAAATTGCAAATTCTGCATTTAAGAACAAAGAAGATGGATCACCATATTTCTATACAGGTGGAACAGATTCATCATGTGTGAAGAATGCAACAATCTATGATGATGATGTTACATATACAGTACCGGGTTATCCTGAACCATATATTGATGGTGGACAGCAAGGTGGTGTTACAAATCCATTAGAAGGTATTACAGGATATGATATTGCTTTAACAGGTTTAACATGGAAAAATGAAAATGGCTCATCAGACCTTAAAAATGGAGATAAGGTTACATTCTCTGTTGCAATTACTAATACAAGTAATGTAGATATTCCTGAAGGAGTAACAATTGGATTCAAAGTTGTAGTTGATGGAACAACAACTTACAGAAATCAGAAATTTAAAGATGGTTTGAAAGCAGGACAGACAGTTAAACTTTCAACAACAGGTGCTTGGACAGCTTCAAGAGGAGGTCATACAATCGTTGCAACAGCAGATGATACAAATAAACTTCCAAATGAAACAGACAAGAACAATAATACAAGAACAAAGAAATTTAATGTTTATGGAGATGCAGCTACAAATCCTGTAACAAGAGTTTCAGGTGGATATGACTTAGTTGTATCAAAGATAGTTGCTAATAAGCAGGACATTGCTGTTGGAGATCAGTTAGTATTTACTGCAACAATTACAAATGCAGGTGATACAGCTATTCCGGCAGGAACAACTATTGGATATCAGTTACAGATTGATGGAAATACATCAAATATTTTATGGTGCGATACATATAATAGCGGATTGGCAGCAGGACAGTCAGTTGATTTAACAGTAAATTCTGGTTCAGCACAGAGAAATTACTGGACAGCTACAAGTGGAAAACATAGCATAATGGCATGGGTTGATGATGTTAATAGAATTCAGAATGAAGTTAATGAAGATAACAACAAATATACTATTTCATTAAATATTCCAACAGCATCAATGATTGAAAATCCTGATGCACCTGATGATTTAAACAATCCTGGACAGGTTGAAACAACAAAACCAGTTGAAACAACAAAGGCACCTGAAACAACGACAAAACAGGCTGAAACAACAACAAAGGCACCTGAAACAACAGCTAAACCGGCTGAAACAACAACTAAGACACCTGAAACTTCAAGAGATACATCAGGAGATATTGTACTTAATGAGTTTATGAAAACATGGACAGTAGGTACAGGAAGCGGATATCAGTATATGGGTCAGGTAAATTACAAAGCACCTGCAGGATACAGATATCTTCAGTTGACATATACAGGTGATACAAGAGCATTTGAAGAACTTAGATTAGAATTCTTTACAGATATGAAGAATCCGTATTGGTTCAACAAAAATCAGGCAGTTAAGTTTGTGACAACAAGCGGCGATGTAGTTGAAGCTCCATCATCCACTGCAAAGACAGTTGTAATTGACCTTCAGAAATCAGGTTTAAATATTAACCAGACAAATACTGGTTTCCATATTCATAATACACAAGGATACGGAAGCTTCACAATTACAGATGCACGACTTTATAAAACAGCAGCTGTAGAACAACCAACAACAAAACCGGTTGAGACAACAACAAAGCAGGTAGAAACAACAACAAAGGAACCTGAAACAACAACTAAACAGGTAGAAACAACAACAAAGGAACCTGAAACAACAAAACCGGCAGAAGCTCCATCAATGGTTTCAGATAAAGTTATTGTACATGGATATCAGATGAGTGCTAAGTTCAACGGAGTAGAAGGAGATATGGGAATTCGTATCGTATATTCTGTAGAACCTGAAATTGATGGAAAGAAAGTAGAAAAAGCAGGTGTTATTTGCGGAATAGTATATGGTGACAACCCAATAACAAAGAATGACATTGTATTAAACAGCAAGAATTCTTATGTAGCAAGCTATGAAGCAACAGACAAAGGTTTAATTGGTGATGTAGTTGGCAATTCAAAGACAGCAAAGAATTATGTAAGAACATTTGGATTAAAAGATTACAATGCAGCAGGACTTTCAGCAACATATTACACAAGATCATATGCAATTTTAGAAGACGGAACAATTGCATACAGTGATGTAGAAGAATTCAATATTTATGAAATCGGAAAGAAGATTTACCAGAAGAGATCAATGGTAAATGAGGCAGCTCATAATTACTTATATGATAAGATTCTTAAGGTGGTAAATCCTGCAGAATTACCAATTGATTATAATTGGAGCAATACAATAGAAAAATAAATAAAAGATATTGAAAACGGAGGCTATCGCTTCAACATTTAGGTTGTTGAAGCGAAGCCTCTTTGTGTTATATATGGGACTTTATTATGAATCAATTTTAATGAAATATTTGTATAATTTTTGATGTAATACTTGTATGTTTTTTAATGAAATATTTGAAAAAATCACCGCAATATTTGTATGAGTTTAAGTGCAATATTCCAGGGTTTTGGTAGAACATTTTACACTAATATGATAAAATAAAATAATAACTTTATTTACAATTTAATAGTGTCAAATGCGTATAACAACACAAAGGGGTGATTATTATGACAAATGACAAAGTAAGAATTCATCAGAGAGTACAGGATGTAATGAACGTGGATGAACTGTACAATTATATTTACAGATATGTGCATGATAACAACATGGAACAGTCAATTATGGCATTGGAAATGGCGAATGAATGCCATAAGGAACAGACAAGGATGGAAGGTGGACCGTATATTATTCATCCGTTAACAATTGCAAGACATGCAATATCCTTAGGAATTAAAGAAGACAACATAATTGCAACGATGCTTTTACATGATGTGTGTGAAGATTGTAATATTTCGGAAACAAGTATGCCTATAAATGATATTGTTAAAGCCGGGGTAAAAGCAATGACATTTGAAGTTAAGCCAGGTGAGGATAAGGAAGAAGCAAGATTAAAATATTTTGCAAGGCTAATTGATAATAGAGAAGCAACGATAACAAAGATGTTTGACAGGTGTAATAATGTGTCGACAATGGCTTTAATATTTTCGAGAAAAAGACTCGTTAAGTACATTAATGAGACAGATAAGCATGTCATTCCTCTTATTCAACAGGCAAGGATAAGATATCCTGAATTCGAGCAAATATGCTTTGCAGTAGAATATCAGATGAATTGTATGTTAAACTCGGTAGAAATGTTATTAGAATTTAACGATTCAAAGAGAGTATAGACTATTAAATGTCTATATAGTTTACAGAAAACGGTATGCAGTTATAAATAAATGTGACGTGATTAAAATTTGTGCAAATAACTACCATTTCATAGCTGTAAAAAATATATATTTTAAATACCCCCTAAAATATAATAGTGAAAGGATTGCATAATGGATAACAACCAAAATATTGAGACAGAAAAAGTTCACAAAAGAAGGGTAAGATATAAAGGAACACACCCGAGAACGTATGCAGAAAAGTATAAAGAACAACAGCCTGAAAAATATGCTGATACAATAGAAAAAGTAATACGAAAGGGAAGTACTCCTGCAGGTATGCATATATCTATTTGTGTAAAAGAAATATTAGAATTTTTACAAATAAAGTCGGGGCAGAAAGGATTGGATGCAACTCTAGGATATGGTGGACATACATCAAAGATGCTCGAATGCCTTGAAGGAAATGGTCATGTATACGGATTAGATATAGATCCGATAGAAATAGAAAAAACAAAAAAGAGATTAGCAGACAAAGGATTTGGAGACAATATATTTACAGCTATTAATACTAATTTTGCAAATATAGATGAAGTGGCAAAAGAATACGGCCCATTTGATTTTGTATTGGCAGATTTAGGTGTATCATCTATGCAGATTGACAATCCGGAGAGAGGATTTACTTATAAATATGATGGCCCGCTTGATTTACGATTAAATCCGAATAAAGGAATTTCAGCAGCTCAAAGATTGGAAAATATCAGGGAAGATGAACTTGAAGGGATGTTTATTGAAAACTCAGACGAACCTTATGCCGCTGAAATTGCAAAGGCTATAGTGGAAAGGAACCGAAAAGGACAGAAAATAACAACAACACTTATGCTTAAAGATGTAATAGAAGAGGCATTATCTTTTATTCCACAGAAAGAAAGAAAAGAAGCAGTGAAAAAGTCCTGTGCCAGAACATTTCAGGCTCTAAGGATTGATGTAAATAATGAATTTGAAGTGTTATATGATTTTCTTGAAAAACTACCGGATGCAATGGCACCAGGTGGAAGAGTTGCGATTCTGACTTTCCATTCAGGTGAAGACAGACTTGTAAAGAAGGCATTTAAAGCCCTATATAAGCAGGGAATATTTTCAGAAATTGCAAAGGATGTAATAAGACCGTCTGCAGAAGAATGTAATATGAATCCGCGTGCAAGATCAACAAAAATGCGTTGGGCAATAAAAAATTAACAAATTAGTAAAATATTGTTTTGAGTATATAGAATATTTGTATTATAATGGAAAATGTATAAGAACGTGAATAGTTACATCGCACAATGAAAAATTGGAAATGATAATATAGTTGTGCGTAAAGGATAAAAGGAGGAGGAAATTAATGAATCCTATTATTTTAGATAAGGTAAGGGGTTGTATGTTAGGTGGTGCTGTAGGTGATGCACTTGGTTACCCGGTTATGAATCTTAACATTGATGATATTCGTAAAGAACATGGTGAAAATGGTATTAGCGAATATTTATTAGATGAAAATGGTAAAGCAGGAATATCAGATATAACACAGTTATCGTTATTTACTGCAAATGGAATTTTATCAGGAAAGACAAAAGCCTGTAAAATAGGTACTGAGGGACCAGATGTTGCAACAGTATGTCAGGCATACAAAGATTGGGTTAAAACACAGGAAAGTGATAATACTAACGAAAGCCATACAACATGGTTATATAATATAGAAAATTTGCATAGTAGAAGACATTCATTAGAATCAGGAATAGATATTTTCAAAGGCGATTTTGGAAGTGTTGAAAAGCCTGAAAAGTTAGGAATGGATTTTGGAGCTATTACAAGAATCGCTCCTGTGGGACTTTATTTTAAAGAAGAAAATATGCAGATTGAAGAAATAGATGTGTTTGCTGCAAATGTAGCTGCATCTACACATGGATATGATGCTGCTTATATTTCAGCTGCAATATTAGCTCATATAATAAATAAAGTAACATATACGGAAATGACTTTAAAAGAAGCTGTGTCAGATGCAATGAACACAGTAAAAAGATTATGTGGATATAAACCACATGTTGAAAGCGTCATGGAAGGGTTAAGCAGAGCTGTTTCTTTAGCCGGTGACGATATAGATGATAAAGAAGCAGTATCAGAAATCGGTATAGGAAATAGTGCCGATGAAGTACTTGCAGCAGCAATTTACTTTAGTTTAAAGTATGAAGAAGATTTTGAAAAAGCAATCCATGCTGCGGTCAATAATGACGGTAAAAGCGGAGCAATAGCATCCGTAACAGGAAATATACTTGGTGCATATCTTGGAGCAAGAGCAATTCCTGAAAAATATTTAGAAAAATTAGAGTTACGCCATATAATCCAGATAATAGCAGAAGATTTACACGAAGATTGTCCAAATACAAATTATTTTGACAACTTCAATTGGATTTGGGAAGAAAAATATGGCGAAGCCTGTTATATTATTTAATAATTCAGAATTACAAAAAACTGCCTTCATGTTCGCATGTAAAGGCAGTTTTTCTAAGAAATCAAAGCCATAAGGAATGAGTCTTACAGGGAAGAAGCCGAATGGAAGGGGCAATACAGATTAATAAAGGAGGAAACAAAATGAACGAAGTTCATTTTTTATAAATGTTTCCGACGAATAGCCACTGACCGAAGGGCGGGGCAATACAGATTAATAAAGGAGAATATGTTGGACGACAAATTAAAGCAACAAATATTTTTAGAAATAGCAATGCCTATTTGTATCAGAGAAAAAGTAATGCTTATGCATAAGTTTGTACAACATGGAAAAACAAGTTGCTTAGAACATAGCATAGCTGTAGCATACAATAGCTTTTTGATGGCAGAAGCCATGGGAACTGAATATGATAGGGAAAGTCTTATAAGAGGCGGCCTTTTGCATGATTATTTTTTATATGACTGGCATAAACCTCATGGAAGATGGCATGGATTTAAACATCCTGCAATAGCATTGAAAAATGCTACAAGAGATTTTAAATTAACAGAAATAGAAAAGAATCTTATAGTAAGACATATGTTCCCACTAGTGCCAATACCACCTAAAAATATTGAGGGTGGTATAGTATGTATGGTTGATAAGTGGTGTTCACTTAAAGAAACATTTTGTAGCGACATTTATAAAAAAGATGAAATGGTTCAGCAAATAATTAAAGTGGTTGAAATTAAACTAAGAGAAAAAGAAACAAGAGAATCAACGGTTAATATTTCACAGAGATATGTTGTTTCATAAAAATATGATTTTAGGCTGCAAATAATAAAAGATATAATAAAAAAACAAAAGAGTGACTTTAAAGTTATTAATTGGATTAGTATTTTATGTAAAACAAATCTGAATGAAGCATTAGGAGGAATAGTATGGCAGGATTAGTTTTAGAAGGCGGAACATTCAGACCTATTTTTAGTTGTGGCGTAATGGATGCGTTATTAGATAATGGTATCGAATTTCCTTACGTAATAGGTGTATCGGCAGGAATAACGGATGCGATATCATACATTTCAAAACAGAAGGAAAGAAATTTACTGGTATTAGAAAAATATAGAAATGACAAAAGGTATATTGGAATAAACAATTTTAAGACTGATAAAAGTTTATTTGGTCTTGAATTTGCATATGGAACAGTTCCAAATGAATTAATGCCATTTGATATGGAAACATATAAGAAATACACAGGAAAGGTAAGAGTTGGTGTAACTAATTGTATTACAGGAAAAGCTGAGTATATGGATGGCATGGAAATGGATGATAAATATACAATGCTAAGAGCAACATGTGCAATACCCGGTTTTTTCCCAACGATTAATATTAATGGAATACCATATTATGATGGAGGGATAGCTGACCCGATTCCGATACGTAAGTCTATGGCGGATGGAAATGAAAAAAATCTAATTATCCTGACACAGCCATTAGAATATAGGAAAACATTAAATGCAAAGACCAAATTTGCAGCGAATCGTGTTAAAAAGAAATATCCTGAATTAGCAAATGCCCTATATACAAGACACATCAGATATAACGAGACAGTAGAGTATTGTCATAAGTTGGAAGATGAGGGAAAGGCAATAATACTTCAGCCAAAGGTGAAACTCAATAGTTTTGAAAAGGATGTGAAAGTGTTGAGACAGACAAATGAAATGGGATATGAAATGGCTATGGACAAAATGGATTTAATAAAAGAATTAATAAAAAAATAAAAATATTTTTATCAAAAATAAGCGTAAAATTATGTTTTTTCGACATTTTTTTACGCCATTTTTTTTGCAAAAAAGGCAAAAACACCAAAATGAAAATTTTGAAATCCCATAAAATAGTAAGGTATTTGTGCATAATCAACAAAAAAACAAATAAAATAGACATTTTTTTGATGATATATTGCAAAAAATGTTTTTAAATTCTAATATTTTAAATATAGAACGACATATATATTGGGAATATGTTGGGGGTCGGATTCAAAAAAGCGGGCAAGTCAGCCTGATATTTCGTGAGTTAATGCGTGTATTGAAAACTTTTAATATACGCTTTATTTTTATCTTGGTAATTTAGAAAAATAAAAATTACCAAATAAATATGTATAGAGTTTTGAATTATTATTGTAAACCGTGGAGTGATAAGAATAGAAATCAGAAAGGGTTTTTATTAATTATATTATGCGGAAAATGTTGAGATTGGGCAAATATTTTACGTAATCGCAGAAAGTGAATAAAAACGCATAGCGCGTTTTTTTATAAAAAATATGAAGGGGAGGTTTTTATTCAATGAGAATTAAAAATCTAAGAAAAGTGTCAAAAAGAGCAGCAAGTTTTGCACTTTCAGCAGCGTTGGTAGTTGGAGTAGTACCTGCGCAGAATTTAATGCCTACTGTAAAGGCAGCGGATGACAATACACCATATGTTATTTCGAACGGAAGAATGGTATATGCCAGCTCATCTGTAGAAAACAGTGATCCGTCTTATGCAGTGGATGGCTCAACATCGACAAGATGGGAAAGTTCATGGAACAACAAAAATGAATGGATGTACGTAGACCTCGGAAAAGTTACACAAATTACAGGTGTAAAACTTATGTGGGAAGGTGCGTACGCAACAGCTTACAAGATTCAGTTTTCTGATGATGAAGAAAACTGGAGAGATGTTTACACAAACAATTCATGTAAGGGTGGAAACGAAACAATTGATTTAAGTGGCTCAGCAAGATATGTAAGAATTTATATGACAGATAAAGCTTTGGCTGCTTATGGATATTCATTATATGAATTTCAGGTTCTCGGATTAAACGGAGTTACACAGAGACCTGTAGATTACGGAAAAAATATAGCAGAAGGCAAGAATGTAACAGCTTCATCACTTAGAGATGTATGGTGGATGTATGATGACAATGGCGTAATTGACCAGTCAACAGTACTTGCAAAGAATGCTGTAGATGGAAATATGAATTCATATTGGACATCAGGTGAAAAAGATAAACAATGGTTATGCGTAGATTTAGGTAGAAACTATGAGATAGGTCGAGTAATTATAAATTGGGCATCAGATGCAGGAAAGATTTATGATATTCAGACATCTACAGATGGAAATAACTGGACAACATTATACAGACAGACAAAAGGTTCAGGAAATAAAGTAGACAATGTAGAACTGTATGCTAATGCACGTTATGTAAGAATGTATGGATACACAAGAGTTGAGACAGGAAGTGGATTTAGCATTAATGAATTACAGGTATACGAATATAAAAATGGAGACAAGAAGGTAACACATAATATAGAATCACTACCACAGTCTCAGGTAAAGAAAACAGCTAACAATAAAGGAAGTTATTTGTCAAATGATATGTACGAAGCAAAAGCTAAACTTCCGGTTTATGCAGCAGATAATATTAAAGTTCCTGTTGAAAGTAATGACTGGTGGCAGTCAATTTTAATTAACAAGTTTGGAAATATGTTATCAACACTTCCATTAAAGACAAAATATTCAACAAAAGGACTTGGAGTTTTAACAGCTACAGAAGGCTGGCTTCCGGCAATGGGTGAAACAGATGTAAATGTTTCAGTAGTTTCAGAAACAAAACCTGATTTTTACATTATGCCTGAGAATCTTGATACAGCGTCAGCATGTGACAAAGTCATGAATTACAGTGATTACTCAGTAAAAGTTGGTTTATGTGATGATAATCATGTAGCAATGCAGTCAACACATGTAAAAGGTTCACCATATATTTTTACTGAATATGGAACAACAAGAACAATTTATATTTCATCATCAGCTGATGCACAGTGCTTTGATGCAAATGGAAATGCCATTTTAGCAAATAATCTTGATAAGATTACAGCTGACCATATCGGACTTCAGGTTACAGATGATGATAATAAGAACGGTACAAAGAACTCAACAAGTTATTATTGTTTAACAGTACCTGAAAATACAACATTTAAGAAAATCGGAAGTTATATTAAAGTAACATTCCCGGCAGACAACGGATATATGTCAATTGGTACAATGCAGGCAAAGAACCAGTTAGAAACATTCTTTGCACATGGATATGCATTTGTAACAGATACAGCCGTAACATATGATTATAGTGATGACAATGCAAAGATTAATTCACACTATAACTTAACAACAACAGTAAAGAGAAATGGATTTTCAAATGAATCTATGTTATGTATGCTTCCTCATCAGTGGAAAAATTCAACAGATGATAACAATGCATTCACAACATATACTTCTGTAAGAGGTGATTTAAAGACAATCATTTCAAATAAATTTACAACAACAAAGACATTTGCAGGTCTTCTTCCAACATTTGCAATTCCATCAGGAAGTGACTTTGACAGTGAAGAGGCTCAGATGTATTTAGCACAGTTAGATGATGCAACAAAGAATTTAAACCCTGCAGCAGATGCTTATTGGGAAGGTAAGAATTTACATCCATTAGGAATGGGAGTTCTTATGGCTGACCAGTTAGGGGATACAGAATTAAGAGATGAATTCCTTGCTAGAATTAAGAAAATTCTTGTTAACTGGTTTACATATGATGGTAAAGATGACATTAGTTATTTCATATATGATAACAATTGGGGAACACTTTATTATGCACAGAGTGAATTTGGTGCAAATGCTTCAATTTGTGACCACCATTTCACATACGGATATTTTATGTTTGCTGCTACAGTATTAGCAACATATGATGAAGAGTTCTACAACGATTACAAAGAAATGATTGAAATGTTAATCAGAGATTATGCAAATCCATCTGACAATGATAGTGAATTCTGTAGATTCAGATCATATGATTTATATGAAGGACATTCATGGGCAGGCGGATACGCAGACAATGATTCAGGAAACAATCAGGAATCAGCAAGTGAATCATTATTCAGCTGGGTAAGTTTATACTTATGGGGAACACTTACAGGAAATGACACATACAGAGATGCAGGTGTATTTGGCTTCTCAAATGAAATGGATGCAGTAGAACAGTACTGGTTTGATTATGATAAAGATAACTGGGTTAAGGAATGGCCATACGATGTTGTAGGACAGGTTTATGGAGGAATTAACTTCTACGGTACATTCTTTGGTGGACAGCCATTATATGTATATGGTATTCAGTGGTTA
This sequence comes from Eubacterium sp. AF19-12LB, assembly GCF_003479125.1. NCBI lineage: Bacteria > Bacillati > Bacillota > Clostridia > Eubacteriales > Eubacteriaceae > Eubacterium > Eubacterium sp. AF19-12LB. The sequence continues at coordinate 187,717 of NZ_QUGP01000001.1, forward strand.
CCAATTTCTGAATATTTAACATACTACGGTATGAATCAGGAAAGATGTGCAGAAATTTATCAGGGATTATTAGATGATACTGATGAAGCTATGAAGAAAGCAGTTATCGTAGCTAGAAATGAAGGAAAGACTGAAGAAGAAATTCAGACAATGTTAGATACATATCCACAGGCAGATACAGGTTGGCAGCATATTACATGGCCATTCCTATCACAGACAAATCCAACATTGGCATTACAGAAATTCCTTACAAATGATGATAAGGTACAGAAAACAGATACAGCAAATACATACTGGTTCATTAACAGTATGAAAGAATTAGGAACAAAGACAACTGATATTGTAGCAACAGGAGATTGCTCAGCAGCAGTTTACTACAACAAGAATACAAATAAATATACTGCTACAGTATGGAACCCAACAAATGCTACAAAGAAAGTAACATTTAAGAATGCAAATGGAACAACTTTAGGAACAGCAACAATTGGTGCAAAGGCGTTAGTAAGCTTTGAAGTATACAAAGATAAGAAATTTAATATTACTCAAGCTCAGACGCCGGAGATTTCAGTTCCGACAGGTACATATGATGATACACAGTATGTAGAAATTAAGTCATCTACAGAAGGTGCAACAATTTACTACACAACAGACGGAACAAGACCAACAACTTCATCAAAAGTTTATGACGGCATTATTCCTGTATCAAGTACATCAACAGTAAAAGCAATAGCAGTAAAAGATGGATACATTACATCAGCAATGGCATCTTCAACAATTACAGTAAATGGTGCAGAAGTATCAAAGAATACTAACATCGCATTAGGAAAGAATGTAACAGTATCTTCAAGTGAAAACCCATCAATAGGTGGTGACAAGTTAGTAGATAATGATGGAACAACAAGATGGTCATCAGAATTTACAGATGATCAGTGGTTCAACATTGACTTAGGTGGAAATTACACAATCAACAAAGTAACACTTGATTGGGAAGCTTCATATGCAACAGCATATAAGATTCAGACATCAGTGGACGGAAATAGTTGGAATACAGTTTACAGTACAACATCAGGAAAAGGAGGAGATGAAGAAATTGTATTTGATGCAACGACATGCAGATATGTAAGATTTCAGGGCGAAAAGAGAGTAATGCAGTATGGATATTCTCTTTGGGAAGTTGGAGTATATGAAGCAAAGAAGGTTGAACAGCCATCATTTAGCTTAGCTTCAGGAAATTACTCAGGAAATAAGAAGTTACAGATTAGCAGTGCAACAAAGGGTGTTGAAATCAGATATACAACAGATGGTTCTACACCAAATGAAAATTCAAAACTTTATGTACCAAGCATTACTTTAAATAAGGATACAACAATTAAAGCAATAGCATACAGAAAAGGAATGATTGCTTCAGAAATTGCAACAGCTACTTACACAATTAATGGTGGAAGCACAACAGAACCTGAACAGCCAACAGAACCTTCAAAACCAGATGAAGGAGAAACAACATTAGTAAATGTTGCTAAAGGTAAAACAGCATCAACATCAGGAACAGAGACAGATGCAATGGCAGCAGCAAATGCATTTGATGGAGATGAAGGAACAAGATGGTCATCAAATTTTGCAGATGATGCATGGATTGCAGTAGATTTAGGAAAGACATATGCAGTTAGTAAAGTTGTACTTAACTGGGAAGCAGCATATGGAGAATCATATAAGATTCAGACATCAACAGATGGAAAGAATTGGACAACAGCAAAGGATGTAACAGGAAAGAACGGAGGTATAGATACAATTACATTTAACACAGTAAATGCAAGATATGTAAGAATGCAGGGTGTTAAGAGAGGTTTACCATATGGATATTCATTGTGGGAAATGGAAGTATATGCAACTGTTAAGGAAACTGCAGA
>NZ_QUGP01000001.1:189633-394032 GCF_003479125.1 Eubacterium sp. AF19-12LB
GAAGTATATGCAACTGTTAAGGAAACTGCAGAATATGGCGTAGTTTCTAAAGGAAAAACAGCATCAACATCAGGAGCAGAGACAGATGCAATGGCAGCAGCAAATGCATTTGATGGAGATGAAGGAACGAGATGGTCATCAAATTTTGCAGATGATGCATGGATTTCAGTTGACTTAGGAAAAACATATGCAATTGATAAGGTTGTACTTAACTGGGAAGGTGCATATGGAGAATCATATAAGATTCAGACATCAACAGATGGAAAGAATTGGACAACAGCAAAGGATGTAACAGGAAAGAGCGGAGGTATAGATACAATTACATTTAACACAGTAAATGCAAGATATGTAAAAATGCAGGGTGTTAAGAGAGGACTTCCGTATGGATACTCATTATGGGAAATGCAGGTATACGGAAAGTAAAATACTAGATTAAAGGACAGGTATTAAAGAGGCTTCATGGCATGAAAAAGGGCTATGGGCCTCTTTTATATAATTATATTAGGAAAATTGGAGGGTAAAAAATGAACAGGAGAAAGTTAGTGTCAATGGCACTTTCTTTAATGATGGTTACCGCATCATTAGGAACAATTAACGGAACAGCTTCGGTAAAAGGAGCAGACACATGGAGAAGTAGTTTATATCCGAGTAACTGGACACCCGGATACACGAACAGTAGCGGACAGTTTTTACAGGATTTTTCATATGCAGGATATGAAAAAGGTGAAAAAGAAGTTCCAACTCAGATGAGTGGAATGTATGTAAATGTAGTAAATTATGGAGCTGACAGTACAGGAGCGAAAGACTCAACATCAGCAATTCAAAATGCAATCAACGCTGTTGAGGCATCAGGTGGTGGAACAGTATATCTTCCGGAAGGAACATACAAGGTAAAGCCAACTACTTCAAATTCAGCAGCTTTAAGAATAAAAGACAGCAACATCTTATTTAAAGGAGCAGGAAAAGGAAAGACTTTTATAAGATGCTATGCGGAAAATATGAGATATAGTCAGGTTATTAATGTATCTCCAAATGGTGGTACATGGAATAGTGCTGACGATGGAAATTATTATAGTTTGTCACAGGATATACCAAAAACACCAACAAATAAAATTTATTTGAGTAATGTTGGAAATTTAAAAGTTGGTGATTGGGTAATTATCAGAAGTGACAGAACAGCTGCATGGATTAATGAACATCAGATGTCAGGATTCTGGTCAGCAAGTGTAAATCCTACAACAATGGGAACAACATTTTATAGACAGATAACAGCAGTAGATAAGAATAGTAAGACAATTACAATTGATATCCCTACAAGATATTATATGAAAACAAGAGACAATGCCAGAGTTTATAAAGTAACTCCAAAGCAGCAGAATGTAGGATTGACAGACTTTTCCATTGGAAATAAAGCCAACAGCAAGACAAATGGCTGGGGAGAGGAAGACTATAAGACAAGTGGAACAGGAGCATATGATGCAAATAATGCATTTTTGATTAAATTTGCATTAAATGTAAACTGTTTTGCAAAGAATATTTCTACATATCAGGCAGAAAATGCAAGTCAAATTCATATGATTTCGAACGGACTTGATTTAAGCCAGTGCAGAAGCATTACAATTGACAGCTGTGATTTCAGTCATCCACAGTATGAAGGTGGTGGCGGAAACGGTTATGGAATGAATGTTTGTTCACAGGAAGCATTAATTAAAAATTGCTCATCAACAAGTGCAAGACATAGTTTTTCATTTAAATATGCATATACAAGTGGAAATGTAATTTATCATTATACATCAACAAATCCAAAATACGGAAGTGATTTCCATATGTATTTAAGTATGTCTAACTTAATTGATAATGAAGAACTTAATGGTGATTTTGTTGAATCAAATGTAAGACCATATGGTGGCACTGCAGGAAACAGACATGGTTATACATCAACAGAAACTGTTTTCTGGAACACAAAAGGAAATTATTATAAGTCAGGAATGAATTATATTATTGATTCAAGACAGTTTGGAAATGGTTATATTATAGGAACTCAAGGTGCTGCTACAAATGTTAAGACAACACCTACAACAATGTCTTCACAGTATGGAACTGTAAATACAGCACCGGAAGACTATAAAGAAGGAATTGGAAAAGGAGCAACATTATATCCACAGTCACTTTATTACGATCAGCTTGAAAAGAGACTTTCGAAATCAAGTGGAGGAGAGACAGTAACAGAAACAGCAAAGAAAATTCCGGGAACAATTAATGCAACTGAGTATGCAAGTGCTACATCAGGAATAACAAAGAATACATCAACAACACCAAATTATGTGGGAAATCTTGTGTCAGGGTCTTCATTAGAATATAAGGTTAATGCAGAAGACGGAACGTATAAGGTAAATATAGGTTTAGCAGCAGGAGATGTAAAATATAATGCAAAGAACATTACAGTAAAAGTTGATGGAACAAATGCGATAAATGTACCGGTTATAGGAAGTACAAGTTGGACAGAATTTGTACAACACAATTTACAGCTGACATTATCAAATGGTGAACACACAATTGCAATTAGTTCAGTTGATGGAGCAGTTAATATTGGAGATATTGTATTTACTAAGAAAATAGTAAAAGAAGAAGCGACTAATGTAGCTAAGGGCAAAAATGTTACAACTTCAGGAAATGAAAATAATGAGTTTGCAGGTAGTAATGCAGTAGATGGAAATAAAGATACAAGATGGTCATCAAATTTTGCAGATAATGCATGGATTGCAGTAGATTTAGGAAAGACATATGCAGTTAGTAAAGTTGTACTTAACTGGGAAGCAGCATATGGAGAAGCATATAAAATCCAAATATCAACAGATGGAAATAACTGGACAACAGTAAAGGATGTAACAGGAAAGAACGGAGGTATAGATACAATTACATTTAACACAGTAAATGCAAGATATGTAAGAATGCAGGGTGTTAAGAGAGGTTTACCATATGGATATTCATTGTGGGAAATGCAGGTGTTAACAAAATAATGCTTTGCAGAAAAAACGGATAATGCCGGTGTTACAATTATTGACATTGACCAAATAATACTTTGAAAATCATAGGAAGAAATTTAATTATCTTATAAAATAATTTCTTATCCTTCACCCCATTTGGGCAGAGTACAATTTACCCAAATGGGGTATTTTAATTTGACAAAGAAATTAATATTCTCTATACTCCATATAGTAGTAAATTAACAATGATTTATATATTGCCCCGAAGCCTGTTGATATTAAGAGAAAGAGCATTTGTCCCCGTCGGTTCAATGTTTTGCCATGTGGAATGATTAGAACCAAAGGTTCTAAAGTCAGACCATATGGCAAAACGTTAGAACCGCTACGAGGGACAAGCAGCGCGAGCGTTCTTTCGTTAATATCAACAGGCTTCGGGACAGATAATGAATAGACATAATTGAATATTAAAATGGAGAGAAAAATGTATACAAAAATAGTGGGAACAGGAAGTTATCTTCCAAAAAAAGTATTAACAAATGATGATATAGCACAGCTTGTAGATACAAATGATGAATGGATCAGGGAAAGAACAGGAATACAAAGCCGTCATATAGTCGAAGACGAAACTACGGTTACTATGGCATCAATGGCAGCAAAGGATGCACTTGAAAATGCAAATTTGCAACCTGAGGATATAGATTTAATAATAGTAGCAACTGTTTCAGCAGATAATCTTTTGCCTAGTACAGCATGTAGCGTTCAGAAGGAGTTAGGGGCTGTAAATGCAACTGCATTTGATATAAATGCAGCATGCTCAGGATTTTTATTTGCACTCAATACAGCAGATGCGTACATAAAAACGGGCATGTATAAAAATGCACTTTTAATTGGAGTGGAGACTTTGTCAAAAATCGTAGACTGGAATGACAGGGGAACATGTATTTTATTTGGTGACGGAGCAGGTGCAGCAGTTGTTGCAGCAAGCGAAACACCGGGAATTTTAGCAGGAATACAGGGCGCAGATGGAGCAGGCGGAGATGTATTAGCGTGCAAAGGACGTGAAAACAATAATCCTATTGTGAAAGGAGATTTGACACCGGGATATGTCTCAATGGAAGGTCAGTCAGTATTCAAATTTGCAGTAAAAAAAGTTCCTGAATGCATAGATGAAGTCCTAAATAAGGCAGGAAAGAATATAGATGATGTTGAATTATTTGTGCTTCATCAGGCAAATTTAAGAATTTTAACTTCTATATCAAAGAGAAAGAAAATACCTATGGACAAAATTCCTGTAAATCTGGATACATGCGGAAATACTTCTGCGGCAAGCGTACCGATACTTTTAGATAAAGTAAATAAAGAAGGAAAAATTAAAGAAAACGATTTGATTTTACTTGCCGGATTTGGTGCCGGATTAACTTGGGGAGCGGCACTTATACAGTGGTAAAGTTTTTTATCCAGGAGGAAACAAAATGAACGAAGTTCATTTTCTCTAAAAGTTTCCGACGAATAGCCGCCGACCGAAGGGCGTGGCATTACATAATTTATATACAGTAATTTAATGAAATAATGGGATTAGGTAAAATGGAACAACATACACACAGAAAAGAATTTGTAAGGGGAATAAAAAATGGAATACCAATAGCCATGGGATATCTGGCTGTGGCATTTACATTAGGAATAGCGGCGAAAAAAGCAGGAATTACAGCATTTCAAGCAGGATTAACAAGTTTTGGACTTCATGCATCAGCGGGAGAGTATATTTGCTTTACTTTGATTGCAGCTCATGCAGGTTTAATAGAAATGGTTGTTATGGAAGCGGTTGCAAATGCAAGATATTTGCTTATGTCATGTGCATTGAGTCAGAAAATCCCGGCAGACACACCAATTTGGAAAAGGCTCATAATGGGATATTTTATAACAGATGAAATATTTGGAGTGTCAATACTGACAGACGGGAAATTAGACCCATATTATAATTTCGGAATGGCAGCAGTTGCATCACCTGCATGGGTATTTGGAACTGTATTTGGCGTAGTGCTTGGAAATTTTCTTCCTATTTCAGTGGTTAGTGCATTAAGCGTAGGTTTATATGGAATGTTTATAGCAGTTATCATACCTCCTGCGAGAAAGAATAAAATAGTTGCAGTATTGATAATAATCAGCTTTGTCGCAAGTTACATATTTAATAAATTAGCATTATTTTCAGCTATATCAAGTGGTGTGAAAATAATAATACTTACAGTAGTAATTTCACTTGGAGCAGCAATTTTGTTCCCTGTAAAGGAGGAAAAATAATTGAACAGTAAAATATATATTTACATATTTGCAATGGCACTTGTTACATATCTGATAAGAGTGCTTCCTCTTACATTAATAAGAAAAGAGATAAAAAATCAGACATTAAAGTCATTTTTATATTACGTCCCATATGTAACATTGGCAGTAATGACGTTCCCGGCAATTTTGGATTCTACGCAGAGTACATTATCTGCAATCATAGCACTTATTACTGCAGTTGCACTTGCATGGTGGGGAAGAAGTCTGTTTCAGGTGGCAGTTATCAGTTGCGTAGTAGTGTTTGTAGTAGAATTTGCTGAAAAAATATTAGATATACTATAAGGAAAAAAATATCGGAGTTATGATAATGCGTAGTAAAAAATACGGAATAACAGTTGTTAATTTCAAATAAAGAAAGTGTTTTTAGTTAACAAAAGTGTGGCAAAAATTCTGAAATTTAGCGCAGTCTATTGTAATAATTTATATATACAGTAAAATTGAAAAAGTGATGAGAAATCGATATTTTACAAGAGAGTTTGTAAAGTATATGCTAGTTACAATATAAATTTGAGTCAAATATACAATGCTATATAAAAGGAGAAGATATGAAATCAGAAGCAAAGAAAAAAGTAGCCGTTTTTCTTGTGGCGGCACTAATTGCTACGACGGTGCCATTTAATTTTACAAGTGTAAAGGCACAGGCAAAAACAAATCAGAATAATAAATATTCAGTAAGGGTAAATGCTGAAGAAGAACCGGTGACTGTTGATGGTAGTCAGCAGGAAACAACAAAAGAATCACAGGAAACTACAGAACCATCAAAAGAGACAAGTACAAAAGAGACAAGTACAACAGAAACTTCTACAGTACAGGAATCATCAACTACAGATATTACAACAACACAGCCTGTAACTGAAACAACAACACAGGCTCCTACGGTAGAGACAACAACACAGGCCCCAACAACACAGGTCCCAACAACGGAAGCACCAACAACATCAAAAAAGACAGCATGGGGAGAAAGTAACGGTAAATTCTATAATGACAAATTAAAGCAAATTACAGGCGCTGTTGCAAAAGGTTTAGATGTAAGTCATCATCAGGGAAAAATAGATTGGGAAAAAGTTAGTAAATCGGATGTTGACTTTGTTATTATCCGTTGCGGATATGGAAACAATTTAACAAGTCAGGATGACAAATATTTTGCACAAAATGTTGCAGGATGTGAGAAGTACAATATTCCTTATGGAATTTACATATATTCGTATGCTTTAAGTAAGTCTGATGCAAAGAGCGAAGCAAATCATGTTTTAAGATTAATTAAATCTACAGGCGCAAAACCAACATATCCTATTTATATAGATTATGAAGATTCATCACAAAACGGACTTACTCCAAAGCAGTTAGGAAATTTTGCTACAGCATTTTTTAATAAGACTATTGCAGCAGGTTATAAGGCAGGCGTTTATGCAAATCTAAATTGGTGGACAAATAAACTTACAGATAGCAGATTTAATCAATGGACAAAGTGGGTAGCACAATATAATTCGGCATGCTCATATACAAAGCCTTACCAGATATGGCAATCAACATCAACCGGAAAAGTTCCCGGAGTAAATGGAAATGCAGATTTGAATTTCCTTATGCAGTTTGATTGTATAGAAGACGGACATATTTATTCACAGTGGGTAACTACAAAAAGTGCAACTATATTTGCAAAAGGAACTAAAGTAAGAATTTGTAGTGTATGTGGAAAATTACAGACAAAAGAGACGAAAAAACTTAAGCCTACAGGAAAATTAAATACAACAAAGGTTACACTAAGATTCCGCAGAAAATATAATAGAATACGAGTATCAAATTTATCAGCAGGCGATAAAGTAAAAAGTTATAAATCATCTAATAAAAAAATAGCTACCGTTAATAAGAAAGGTGTTATTAAAGCGAAGAAGAAGAAAGGAAAAGCTACAATTACAGTAAATCTTAAGAGTGGCAAGAAATTAAAAGTTAAAGTAACTGTAAGAAGAAAATAAAAGATGAATAAATTACTTGTTATATAGTAATAATAAATAATGAAAGTAATTTTGCAATTTATAAATGTAAAAAATGTGTTTTGGTTTTAGTAAAACTGAAGCACATTTTTTATTGCCATATTGCATATCTAAATTATATGGGATGAATTACATTTGAAGCATTTATAGAAGAAGTAAATTTTTTGTATGGCAATTAGCTAAATGTTATTGGTGGATATAATAGATTTGTGGTATAATATAGTTTTATGATGCTAGGATTGTGGGAGTGCATAGCACGAAACAATTCGTAGGAATTAAAGTTGGAGGCTTTAGACCCCCCCAACGTCATTTTATATTACATATGAATTTGATAGAGGTGAAGAAAGATGCCTATTAAAGTAAAACAGAATTTGCCTGCACAGCATATTTTAGAGCAGGAGAATATTTTTGTAATGACAGAGCAGAGAGCTATGACTCAGGATATACGACCATTAAATGTTTTAGTATTGAATTTAATGCCGACTAAAATTGTAACTGAGACACAGCTTTTAAGAAAATTATCTAATACTCCATTACAGATTCAGGTGGAATTTTTACAGACAGTAACATATAAATCGCAGCATACAGACAGTAGTCATTTAGATGAATTTTACAAATCATTCGATGAAGTAAAAGATCATTTTTATGATGGATTGATTATCACAGGGGCACCACTTGATTTTATAGATTATGAAGATGTCGATTACTGGGATGAAGTATGCAAGATAATGGAATGGTCAAAGAAACATGTACATTGTACATTCCATTTGTGCTGGGGCGCTTATGCGGGCCTTTATTATCATTATGGTATTAGAAAGAGAGACAGAATACCTAAGCTATCAGGAATTTATAAACATCATATTCTTAAGAAAAATGCTCCACTATTTAGAGGATTTGATGATGTATTTTACGCTCCACATTCAAGAGCAACTGAAATTACAAAAGAGCAGATTCTTGCGGAACCTAAACTTGAATTGATGGCAGAATCGGATGAGGCCGGAGTAGCAATTGTTAAAAGCGAGGATAGTAGACAGTTCTTTGTATTTTGCCATTCGGAATATGATGCTGATACTTTAAAATTAGAATATATACGAGATACGGAAAAGGGAATGAATCCTAAAGTTCCTGTAAATTATTTCCCTGATGATGATCCAACAAAAGAGCCGGTTGTTAATTGGCGTTCAGCAGGACAGTTGTTATTCACAAACTGGTTAAATTATTATGTATATCAGACAACACCGTATGATGTAAATGCAGTTAAAAATGAGTAAATAGGGAGGTTTGTATGTTTGGACCATATGATAAGAAATTTGATAAAAATAAAAACGGAATAATGGAAGACGATGAAAAGTTAGAAGAACAGGCTTACATCAGATATTTAGCAGAAAAAGATGATGAAGGTGAAGAAGATGATGATTTTGACAATGGTGAGTCAGTGTAGAGTTTAAATAGTTAACATAATGAACAAACATTAGCGTGTTAAAGTTTGTTTATTATGCCTATGACATTTTGTCGGTTAAAGGAGTATAATAAATACATAGCCGAAAAGAAAAGTCAGAGGTGAGATAAGTGTTTAAAATAGGAGAATATGTTGTACACGGCAGAAATGGGGTTTGTAAGATTGATGACATTACTAAGTTAGAGATATCGGGTGCCGACAAAGATAAGTTATATTATGTTTTGGTACCAATGAAATCTGAACAGAGTAAAGTATTTTATCCTGTAGACAACAACAGGGTAACAATGAGATCAGTTATTTCAAAAGATCAGGCGGAAGATATTGTAAATGAGATTAAAAGTATTGAGCCGTTGTGGATTAACAATGAAAGACTTAGAGAGGCTAAATATAAAGAAGCAATTTCGTCATGTGATTGTGTTGAATGGATTAGAATTATTAAGACATTGCATATGCGTAATAAGGAAAGAGTTCAACAGGGAAAGAAAATTACATATGTTGACGACAGATATTTAAAAGAAGCAAAAGAAAATCTATATGAAGAATTTTCAATTGCTTTAGATATTGAAAAGGACAATGTGGAACAGTACATAACTGACCACCTATAAAAAAAGACCATCATTTGATGGTCATTTTTATTCTAAAAATATTAAAATTTTATAAGCATAATCTATTCATCTAAATTATCATGGTTGTTGTAATCGTAGTCATTTGAACTATTATCATAATTTGAATTGTCATTATTATAGTTGCCATTGTCATAACTATTACTAAAGCCTGAACTATGACCATTATAATCATTACCATATCCATTGTTATTATAACCACTGCCATAACCTGAATTATTATCAAATCCATTAGCGTTGGTATAACCGTTATAATTATTATAACCTGTTCCGGTAAATCCATTATTAGGTTTTGAACATAAAGCTACATACAATTCCATGTCAGTATATGCCTGATATGGTGCCACATAGAAAAGACCGACAAGACCTAAAGTTAATGATGACAAAATATTCCAACCTATAAATGACAAATCAAGAACGAAGGCATTCCATTTTTCACCATCCATCATAGAGCGGCTTCTTGCAAATGCTTCATCTGTACTCATATATGGATTCTCAGCAAGTAAATAAGGAATCATACGATATTCATAGGATTTGATGATTCCGGGAAAGACAAATAACAATGACCAGAAAAATGTGTAAAGCTGTTTTAAGAACATTGTTTTTGTAACATTTCCATATCCTTCTTTAAATGTAAATCCTACACTACCAATATTATAATTGTCTTCAGTTCTTGAACGAATAAACCAATGCTGGCACCCAACCTGCAAAGGATTAAATACAAAAACATTTAAAAGTATTGAAAGTAATCCAACTATTAATATTATATATGAGAGTCCTTGAAGTATTGTATTAACATTTACTCCTGGGAAAATGGAAGATATGTAATTCTTCATGTATGCTGACATATCTGAATATGATGAGTCAGGAATAGGAGAATCAGATAGTATATTATTAATATCTGAACTGCTATAATAATTATCAGAAGTTGCGTTAGAGAAACTGTTTCCAAAAGAAAAAGTTCCCAATGTAATTGATAAGATAACAGCTACAACAACTGATGGCCAATAGTTAGAATGAAATCTTTGCTTTGCAGCTGCTTTAAGTTCTATTCTGTTCCACATAAAATAATCTCCTGCGAATGTATTTATAAAATTTAGTTACTGTGTTATTATAATACAAAACAAAAAAGAAATAAATAAAATAGCATTTTTTTTCGTATATATATATGGATGCTTAATTTAAAACACAGGGAGGATATGTACATATGTATTGTAAACATTGTGGAACTCAATTGGCAGATTGGCAGAAGACATGCCATATATGTGGAACGCCAGTTGATTCAGATGCTAAGAAAACTTTTTTAGATGATATCGATTTCTCAGAAACAGAGGAACTATCGGATGCAATTAATGCGGATGAAGGCAAGACAAAAATCTTTAACGTAGAAGAAGATGATATATCTAAAACTCAGGATTTATCAGGCATGGCTGATACAAAGATTTTTGAAGAAAATAAAGCTATGGAATTTGAGGACATAGAACCTCAGGAAGTTGATGACTTTAATTTTAACACTACAGATTTTCAGTTTGATGATGAAGCGGAAAATGCTCAGAAGGAGAGAGCAGGAGTTATAGAAGACCTGTTTTACGGAGAAACTGACGATGATGGTATAGAAGAAGACGAATTAGAAATATTAAGAGAGAGCAATAAGAATAAAAAGATGAGTATTATTGCATTAGCATTAGCAGTAGCAGCAATACTTATAGTTGTTCTTGTAATTATTCTTGCAAATAATCTGACAGGTGGAAATAAAGATGCTAAAGAAACCGAAAATACCACTCAGGAGACAACAACACAAGAATATACAACAGAAGAATACACAACAAAAGCAACAGTTGTAACAACTTACAAGAAGGAAACAACAACAGAAGAAAAGACTACAGAAAAGAAAACAAAGAAAGCTAAAGAAACAACAACGGCAGCACCAACAACAGTGGCGCCAACAACAGAGGCTCCTACAGTGGCACCAACAACAGTAGCGCCAACACAGGCGGCTACAGTAGCACCAACACATGCAGCGGCACAGGATAATGATAATAATGCAGCAGATTCTAATGATGGAGCAGAATAGATATAGAATTTTAACAACAGGAAAGGATGACATAAAATGAAAGTATTAGAAAATTTACAACCGGCAAGTGTATTTAAATATTTTGAAGAGATAACACAGATACCACATGGTTCAAAGAATGTAGAGAAGATAAGTAATTACCTTGTAGATTTCGCAAAGGAACATAATTTAAAGTATATTCAGGATGAAAGCAAAAATGTTATTATTTTTAAAGATGCATCAGAAGGATATGAAAATGCGGATACGGTAATCATTCAGGGACACATGGATATGGTTGCGGTTAAAGAAGCTGATTGCAACAAAGACATGGAAAAAGAAGGCTTAGATTTAGAGGTTAATGGAGATTACATTAGTGCAAAAGGAACATCTCTTGGCGGTGACGATGGTATTGCAGTGGCAATGGCTTTAGCCATTTTAGATGATGACAGCATTAAACATCCGGCAATTGAAGCAGTATTTACAGTAGATGAAGAAATTGGAATGTTGGGTGCAGCAGCACTTGATACATCAGTTTTAAAAGGAAAAATTTTATTAAATGCTGATTCAGAGGATGAAAGAGTATTTACGGTAAGTTGTGCAGGTGGTGGAACAGTAGAATGCAAAGTTCCATTTCAGCATGAACCTGTAAACGGACAGATATTTGAAATAAAGCTTGATCAATTTACAGGAGGACATTCAGGGGCAGAAATTCATTTAGGAAGAGCTAATGCAAATGTTGCTATTGGAAGAATCTTATTAAATCTTGTTCAAAATATGGATATAAGAATTATTTCAATTAATGGTGGAGAGAAAGACAATGCAATTGCCAAATTAAGTGAAGCTGCAATTGCCGTATTACCTGAAAACGTTGATAAAGTAAAACAGATAGTAGAAGAAACATTTGAAGAGATAAAGGATGAATACAAGCATACAGACCCTGATATGAGACTTACAACTAATGTTCTTCCAAGTCAGGTACTTGATGTTGCAACAGTTCCAACTACAATTAGAGCAATTATGACTTTAGTTAATATGCCACACGGTGTACAGAAAATGAGCCATGATGTAGAGGGATTAGTTCAGACATCACTTAATTTAGGCGTGTTAAGAACAAATAAAGATGACATAATATTTACTTATTCAGTAAGAAGTTCAAAAGATTCAGAAAAGAAATATTTAATAGAAAAAATTCGCTCATTAGCGGATTTACTTGGAGAAGAAATAAGCATAAGCGGAGAATATCCGGCATGGGAATATGTTGAAAATTCTAAAGTGCGCGATATTATGGTAGATGTATATAAGGAAATTTACGGTAAAGAACCTATAGTTGAAGGAATTCATGCAGGACTTGAGTGTGGAATCTTTTCATCAAAATTAGAAGGACTTGATTGTATTTCATTTGGACCGCAGATGCATGATATTCATACGACAAAAGAAGTGTTATCTATAGCATCAACAGAAAGAACATGGGAATTATTGTTAAAAACTTTAGAGAGACTTAAATAAATGATAATAGAGAAACTCTTGCATTAGGATTTAATTTTTTGAAATTAAGTCAAAGCGAGAGTTTCTTGTGTTTATATAAGAAGAGAAAGATTTGGAGATACAGATATGAGCGAAAAAAGATATTTACAGTTACTTTCAGAAAAATACCCAACGATACAGTCTGTGTGTACAGAAATTATAAATTTAAATGCAATATTAAATCTTCCAAAAGGAACAGAACATTTTATGAGTGATTTGCATGGAGAGTATGAAGCTTTTTGTCATTTGTTAAATAACTGTGCAGGTGAAGTAAGAGACAAAGTAGACAGAATGTTTAGTGACATTATGACGAAGGAAGAACGAAAAGAGATATGTACATTAATCTATTATCCGAAAGAAAAAATGAATTTGCTTAGGCAGGAAGACAAACTGACGGACGGTTGGTATAGGGATAATTTGAAAAAACTTATTAATATAGCAAAGAAATTTTCATCAAAGTATACACGTTCTAAAGTGAGAAAAGCCATGCCTCAGGACTATAGATATATTATTGATGAACTTTTACATATGCAGGAAGATGAAGACAATAATCAGATTGTTTATCATGAAAAAATATTAGACACAATTATTAGTATAAAAAATGCAGAGGAATTTATAGAAGCATTATCGACCCTGATAAAGCGTCTTGCGGTAGACCATTTGCATATAGTGGGGGATGTATTTGACAGAGGAGAACATCCTGATGATATTCTTGATTTGTTGATGGAACACCATTCAATAGATATACAGTGGGGAAATCATGATATTTTGTGGATGGGAGCAACAGCCGGAAGTGATGCGTGTATTGCCACGACAATAAGAAATAATATTCAGTATAATAATATGCAAATGCTTGAAAACGGATATGGAATAAGTCTTAGAACTTTAACGCTTTTTGCAGAAAGATTATACCCGGATATGGAACCTATGAAAGCAGCATTAAAAGCAATTTCAGTCATTTTATTTAAATTAGAAGGACAGATTATTTCAAGACATCCCGAATATAATATGGATGATAGAAGACTTTTACATAAAATAAATTATGAAAATGGAACTATTGAAATTGAAGGAAAAACATATGAGATGAATGATGTTAATTTTCCAACAGTTGATAGAGAAAATCCGTACGAATTATCATCAGAAGAAAAGCAACTCGTGAAAGAACTTCGAAGAATGTATGTTAATAACAAACGTTTAAAACAACATATAGAATTCTTATATGCAAAAGGAAGTATGTATTGTTGTTTCAATAATAATTTGTTATATCATGGCTGCGTTCCTTTGGATGAGGATGGAAATTTTGCTGTTATTAAATTAAATGACAAGAATTATAAAGGAAAAGATTATCTTGATTATGCTGATAAAATGGCGAGAAAAGCTTATTTTAATAAGAATAATCAGGATGAACTTGATTTTATGTGGTATTTGTGGTGCGGTGAAAATTCTCCGCTATCAGGAAGAAGAATAAAGACATTTGAAAGAACTTTTATTGATGATAAAAATGCATGGAATGAACCTAAGAATCCATATTATGATTTTTATAAAGATGAAAAAACATGTAATATGATTCTTCATGATTTTGATATGTATTCACCAATGTCTCATATAATTAACGGCCATACGCCAATCAGGGTAACAAAAGGAGAAAAGCCGGTTCATGCAAATGGCAAACTTATAATAATTGATGGCGGATTCTGCAAAGCATATCATGATACTACAGGTATTGCAGGATATACATTAATTTATAATTCCCACAGCATGAGACTTATGTCACATCAGCCATTTGAAAGTATTGAAACGGCACTTGAAGAAAATAAAGATATTGAATCAACTGCAGATAGAATAGAGACTATAGATAAACGAGTTATGGTTAGAGACAGTGATATAGGAAAAAATATTAAGAAGCAAATAAAAGAACTTGAGGAATTACTCGAGGGTTATAGACAAGGTGAAATAAAGGAAAGAGTATAACTGTATAACAGCCCTTTAAAATATAATCAGGTTAAAGAATATAGTCGGATTTGAAGCTAGATTAAATTAAGAGTACAACTTGAAAAGAACCATCACTTGTTCTGAATTGACATATGAGTTAACAACTGATTTGACAACTGACAAGACAGATGATATAATGCCACCTAATGAAAACACGAAAGGAAAATACTGGTTCTATAAAACATAATGGCGAATCAGTTCAGGTGGCAAAATGGAAAATATGATAGCACGTATTGAACAGTTAAAGCAGGAGAAAGATGTTGCAATAGTAGCACATTACTATGTAGATGGACAGGTGCAGGATATCGCAGACTATGTAGGAGATTCATTTGCATTAAGTAAGATTGCAACAATAGTTCCACAGAAGAATATTTTGTTCTGTGGTGTACTTTTTATGGGAGAAAGTGCTAAGACATTAAATCCTAAGAAAACAGTTATGATGCCGGACTTATCAGCAGATTGTCCTATGGCTCATATGGTTACAGTAGAAGATATATTAAATGTAAAAGAAAAGTATCCTGATGTTG
This sequence comes from Eubacterium sp. AF19-12LB, assembly GCF_003479125.1. Classification (NCBI taxonomy): domain Bacteria; kingdom Bacillati; phylum Bacillota; class Clostridia; order Eubacteriales; family Eubacteriaceae; genus Eubacterium; species Eubacterium sp. AF19-12LB. The sequence goes on from NZ_QUGP01000001.1 coordinate 205,130, forward strand.
CGGTTGTATGTTATGTAAACTCAACAGCAGAAATAAAAGCATATTCAGATGTATGTGTAACTTCATCAAATGCAGTAAAAGTTGTAAAGGCATTACCAAATAAAGACATATTCTTTGTTCCTGATAACAATTTAGCGCATTTTGTAGCAAAACAGACACCGGACAAGAACTTTATATTCAACGATGGATATTGTCATGTACATAAAAAAATAACAACACAGCATATTGCAGACGCAAAGAAAAGACATCCCGGAGTTAAAGTCTTAACACATCCGGAATGTACAGAAGATGTATTAGCTGTTTCAGACTTTATAGGAAGTACAGCTGAAATTATTGACTATGCAACAAAGTGTGAAGATGAAGAATTTTTAATTGCCACCGAAATCGGAGTATTTCATGAACTTCAGAAAAGAAATCCGGATAAGAAATTCTATCCGGTTAAGGATTCACAGATTTGTCCAAATATGAAAAAGATTACACTTGAAAAAGTGTTAAACGTATTAGAAACATTTGATAATCAGGTTGAATTACATGAAGAGATAAGACAGAAGGCTAATTATCCATTATCAAGAATGCTTGAATTAGCAAAATAAAGATTAGAATTCGTTAATAAGAAATTAAAATATACAGATTAAATATAATTTATTTTTTTTAGAATAGAAAATCTCTTTATAGAAAGTGAAGTAAAATGAAAACAGATATAGTAATTGTTGGAAGTGGATGCTCAGGACTTTATTGTGCATATAATCTTCCAAGAGATAAAGAAATATTAATAATTACAAAAGATATAGTTGAGCATAGTGATTCATATTTAGCACAGGGTGGAATGTGCATGTTGACAGATGAAGAAGATTATGACAGTTATTTCTATGATACAATGAGAGCCGGACATTTTGAAAATGATACAGCTGCAGTAGAAACAATGATAAAATCTTCATCGGATATAGTAACAGATTTGGTTGAATTTGGAGCAGATTTTCATAGAGAAGAGGATGGCTCATTAAGTTATACAAGAGAGGGTGCACATTCAAGAAACAGAATAATATTTCATGAAGATGTAACCGGAAAAGAAATTACAAGTCATATTTATGAAAGAGTTAAACAACTGCCAAATGTTACAATAAAAGAACATTGGACAATGGTGGACATTCTATGTGAAGATAATGTATGTTATGGTGTGGTGGTAAAGAAAGATGACGGCACACTTGATACAATAACGGCTAATTATACAGTATTAGCAAGTGGTGGAATTGGTGGAATTTACAGATATTCTACAAATTACAGACATTTGACAGGAGATGCAATTGCACTCGCTTTGAAACACGGAATTGAACTTAAGAATACAAATTATGTTCAGATTCATCCTACAACATTTTACACTGAGAATGAGACAGATAGAAGTTTTCTTATTTCAGAATCAGTAAGAGGAGAAGGGGCAGTTCTTTTGGATAAAAAAATGGAAAGATTTACAGATGAACTGCAACCAAGAGACGTTGTTACCAGAGAAATAAGAAAACAAATGAAAAAGGACGGAACTGATTTTGTGTGGCTGTCTATGAAACCAATTGACAGAGAACAGTTAGAAAGCCATTTTCCAAATATAGTAAAACATTGTAGAGAATATGGCTATAACGTGCCTGATGACTGCATTCCAGTAGTACCGGCACAACACTATTTTATGGGTGGCATAAAAGTAAATCTTGAAAGTAAGACATCAATGGACCAGCTTTATGCAGTAGGAGAAACTGCATGTAATGGGGTTCATGGAAAGAACAGACTTGCAAGTAATTCGTTATTAGAAAGTCTTGTATTTGCGAAAAGAGCAGCAATCCAGATGGGAGAACAGTATAACACTACAAAACAGAAGGAATTTGAAAACATAGATATAACAAAATACCAGGATGGAGATGCCCTTGCAAAAGAGTACAAAAAACTTGTTTTAGATGAAATAGACAGATTAAATAATGAAGCACAACAGGCAGTTTAAATAAATAAGTTAAACAATCAGATTAAATGATAGATATAAAGTGAAAGATTAAACAGTGAGGTATTATAAATGTACGATCCAATTACTTTGAAATTAAGCGTTGATCCATTAGTATTAAGCGCATTAAAAGAAGATGTGACAAGTGAAGATGTAACCACAAATGCTGTAATGCCAACAGCACAGGCTGGCGAAGTAGATTTAGTATGCAAGGAAGATGGAGTTATTTGTGGACTTCAGGTATTCAGAAGAGCATTTGAACTTTTAGATGAAAATACAGAATTTGAATTCTACGTTCAGGACGGGGATGAAGTAAAAAAAGGACAGCTTATGGCAAAGGTAAGAGGCGATATCAGAACTTTGTTAGTAGGTGAAAGAACAGGACTTAATTATCTTCAGAGAATGAGTGGAATCGCAACATACACACATTCTATAGCAGTATTACTTAAGGATAGCAAAATAAAATTATTAGATACAAGAAAGACAAGCCCGAACAACAGAATATTTGAAAAATATGCTGTAAGAGTTGGTGGTGGAAATAATCACAGATACAACTTGACAGATGGTGTTCTTTTAAAGGATAATCATATAGGTGCTGCAGGTGGTGTCAAAGAAGCAATAATGGCAGCAAAGGAATATGCACCATTTGTAAGAAAGATAGAAGTTGAAGTAGAAAATCTTGAAATGGTAAAAGAGGCAGTAGATGCAGGAGCAGATATAATCATGCTTGATAATATGAGCCATGAAGAGATGAAAGAAGCAGTGGAAGTTATAAATCATAAGGCAGAAATTGAAATTTCAGGAAATGTTACTAAGGAAAATATAGCAAAATTAATTGATTTAGGTGTTGATTATATTTCTAGTGGTGCATTAACACACTCTGCACCAATTATGGATATTTCACTTAAAAACCTTCACAGAATATAAGACACATGAGAGATGGCACTTAATATATTTGATATTAGATATATCAAATTTTAAGAGTCGGACATTAAACATTCATATATTTAAAATTGTAGGAGATAGGAATTTATGAGCGGAGAAAAGAGAAGGGAAAATCTGTTGAAAATATTGCAGGAAAGCACAAATCCTGTATCTGGAACGGAATTAGCTGAAAAATTTAATGTAAGCAGACAGATTGTTGTTCAGGATATTGCACTTCTTAGAGCAAAAAATCACGAAATTATTTCTACTCATAAGGGTTATATTTTAAATGACGAAGAAACATTTAAAAGGGTGTTTAAAGTAAAACATACAACAGAGCAGATTCCTGATGAATTAAATCTTATTGTAGATTTAGGCGGAGTGGTAGATGATGTGTTTGTGTACCACAAAGTATATGGTGTCATAAAAGTTGACATGAACATAAAGTCCCGTCGTGATGTAAAAAAATATATTGAAGGAATTGAAAGTGGCGTGTCTACACCGCTTATGCAAATAACTTCAGAATATCATTATCATACTGTATCTGCTGATTCAAAAGAAACATTAGATGAAATACAAAAGGAACTTGACGAAAGCGGATATTTGGTAGCTTTAAGAGATTATGAACCAGTAGATTTCTGGAGCAGAGTAGATGAATAAAGATGAGGAGAATTGTAATGCAAACTTTTTACTATACGGTAGTCAGCATTGATGGAGACTATGCAAATTTAAAAAGAACAGATATTGAAAGTGAAAATATAAAGTTGGTAGCAAGAGCTTTACTACCAGAGGGAATAAATGAAGGCACAAATCTTAAATATGAGATGTTACAATATGAAATTATTGAGTAAAGTACTATAGGATGATGGAATATCTATATTTTAAAAAATAAATATCCTCATAAAAGTGTTGAAATTGATGAAAAGTTCCCTCATAAAAATGTAAAAAAGTTAAAAAAATCGCTCATAAAAATGTAAAATAGTGTGATGTTTTATTCAGAAATAAATTATCAAAGTACAAGTAAGATATTTTCAAATAAAAAATACGCACAATATTTGAAGGAGTATTTAATATTAAATGATATATTGGCCAATACACTTGGTGGCGTATTTGGACATGAAGTTTATGCAATAGTTAGTAAAAAACAGGGAAAAGCTTTCAATTGAAGGCTTTTCCCTGTTTTTGGTTTATATTTATTTGTTCTGATTATCGAGTGATGCGTTAACAAATCCAAGGAATAATGGATGAGGTCTGTTAGGTCTGCTCTTAAATTCAGGATGTGCCTGAGTAGCAATGAAAAATGGATGAGATGGAATTTCTACCATTTCAACAATTCTTCCGTCAGGAGAAATACCTGAAAGCATCATTCCGTTGTTTGTTAAATCCTTTCGATAGTCATTGTTAACTTCGTAACGATGACGATGACGTTCATGAATTAATTCTTCTTTATATAATTTGTATGCTAAACTGTCTTTAGCTAATTTACATGGGTAAGAACCAAGTCTTAATGTTCCACCGATATTATCAACACCTTCCTGATCAGCCATAAGAGAAATTACAGGATGAGTAGTTGCTGAATTAAGTTCAACACTATGTGCATCTCTAAATCCTACAACATGTCTTGCAAATTCAACAATTGATAATTGCATACCAAGGCAAAGACCAAGGAATGGAATGTTGTTTTCACGTGCATAACGGATAGCAGAAATTTTCCCTTCAATACCACGGCTTCCAAATCCACCCGGAACAAGGATTCCTGAAACATCGCCAAATACTTCAGCAGCATTTTCATCTGTTACAGTTTCTGAGTCAACCCATTTGATATTTACACTTGCGTTAGCAGCATATCCGGCATGCTTTAATGATTCAACAACGCTGATGTAAGCATCGTGTAATGCAATATATTTTCCAACTAAAGCAACAGTAACCTCTTTTGTAGGATTCTTTGCTGATTTAACCATTGCTTTCCAATCATCTAAGTCAGGTTCAGGACAATCAAGATTTAAACTTTCGCATACAATTTCAGCCAGATGTTCTTTCTCCATTGCAAGAGGTGCTTCATAAAGCATGTCTACAGTTAAATTTTGTACAACATGGCTTGCAGGCACGTTACAGAAAAGACTGATTTTATCTTTTAAAATATCATCAATTTCAAATTCTGTACGGCATACAACGATGTCCGGCTGAATACCAAGTCTTTGTAATTCTTTAACACTCATCTGAATTGGTTTTGTCTTCATTTCCTCAGATGCAGGGAGATAAACCATTAATGCAACATGAATAAGAATGCAGTTTTCATGTCCAACATCATGCTGGAACTGTCTGATTGCTTCGATATATGGCTGTGATTCAATATCACCAACTGTTCCACCTACTTCAATGATTGCGATTTCAGTTTCTTCATTTAAACTTCTGTGAAAACGGCTTTTGATTTCATTTGTGATATGAGGAATAACCTGAACAGTTCCCCCACCAAAGTCGCCACGACGTTCTTTAGTAAGAACAGACCAGTAAACTTTACCGGTTGTTACATTTGAATTTTTTGTAAGACTTTCGTCGATAAATCTTTCATAATGACCTAAATCAAGGTCTGTTTCAGCACCGTCATCAGTTACGAAAACTTCGCCGTGCTGGATTGGATTCATTGTACCGGGGTCAATATTAATATATGGATCAAATTTTTGCATTGTTACTTTGTATCCACGTGCCTTAAGAAGTCTGCCAAGGGAAGCGGCTGTAATTCCTTTGCCAAGGCCGGATACAACACCACCGGTTACAAATACGTATTTTACTGACATAATTTTCCTCCTATAATTCAATCAGAAAAAATTGATTTTATCAAATATATTTAAGTCCGAAAAATAATTAAAACAATATTTCTGAAAGTGTTTTGTTGTACCTATTTTATTATATTAAAATGCTCATCTTCTAAAAAAACAAACACGATTAAAATATACAACATATAAGAAAGCAATACTATAAAAAATCAGAAAAAATGAATTTTTGAAAAAAAAACTTTTGATTATATAGTGAAATACAAAAAATATGTAATTATTATGCATACTTTAGTTTATAATAATAAGAAAAAAGCACTGACAAATTAAAATAAATAATTATAACCTTTATAATAAGCACTTTGGATAATAATTAAATAAATCGAAAGTATAAGTGCAGGATTATATGAGTCAACGAAAAAAATAAGTGGCATATATAATTACCGGATTATTTGAGTAAACGAAAAAAATAAAGGTGATATATAATTACCGGATTATTTGAGAAAATGAAAAAAATAAAAATTTAATATTTGTTAAATCTTTTTTCATAAAATAACATTAGTATGGTATGTGAGATAAAAAATATGCTATATAACTGGCATTAATTAAGACAAAATGATAAAATAAACTACAATTACACAGTTGACAGGAGAATTTTAGATGGACAATAATTTTTATCAAAATAATAATCAAAATAATAATGGCAACAATAATGGTAATAATTCAGGTAATAATGGTAATGGCAACAGGCCTAACAAAAATACAGTTATACCTATAGTAATCGCAATTGTTGCTGCATTTTTATTTATGTCACTTTCATCTTATATGACAAGTGCGTTAACAACAAAGGAAATAACATATAATCAGTTTATAGCTTTGTTAGAGCAGGACAAAGTTGATACAGTAGTATTTGACAAAGGAAAAATAGTATTAACATTAAAAGGTTCAGAAAATTCATTTATTCAGTATAAATATTGGACAACAGACTTAGAAGATAGAGATATTTCACTGATTCAGGAATTAAAAACAAAATATACTGATGTTAACTTTAAGGCACAATTTGACAGCGGTTCACAGGAAATAATTTTCTATGTAATACAGCTTGTTATTATGTTTGCCGTATTCTATTTTATCTTTGGCATGATGATGAAAAGAAGTGCCGGTGGCAAAAATGGAATATTTGGAGTTGGAAAGAGCAATGCCAAAGTTTACATTCAGAAGGAAACCGGTGTTACATTTAAAGATGTAGCCGGACAGGATGAAGCTAAGGAATCAGTAGTTGAACTGGTAGATTTCCTTCACAATCCCGGAAAATATGCAGAAATTGGGGCGAAACTTCCAAAAGGAGCTTTGCTTGTAGGACCTCCGGGAACTGGTAAAACCTTACTTGCAAAGGCAGTAGCAGGTGAAGCTAAAGTACCGTTCTTCTCATTATCAGGTTCAGATTTTGTTGAATTATATGTTGGTGTAGGTGCATCAAGAGTTAGAGATTTATTTAAACAGGCAGAGGAAAATGCACCATGTATTATATTTATCGATGAAATTGATTCTATTGGTAAGAGCAGAGATTCAAAATATGGTGGCGGTAATGATGAAAGAGAACAGACATTAAATGCATTGCTTGCTGAGATGGATGGATTTGATTCTTCTAAAGGTATTTTAATCTTAGCTGCAACTAACAGACCGGAAGTACTTGATCCGGCATTGTTAAGACCGGGACGTTTTGACAGACGAGTAATCGTAGATACACCTGATTTACAGGGAAGATTGGAAACATTAAAAGTACATTCTAAAGATGTTAAGATGGATGAAACAGTAAATCTTGAAGAAATTGCATTGGCAACAAGTGGAGCTGTTGGTTCAGACCTCGCAAATATGATTAATGAAGCAGCAATTAATGCAGTTAAAGCCGGTAGAAAAGCGATTTCACAGGCTGATTTATTTGAAGCTGTAGAAGTTGTAATTGCAGGTAAAGAAAAGAAGAACAAGATTCTTGGAGCAGAAGAAAAGAAGATTGTTGCTTATCATGAAGTTGGTCATGCTCTTGTAACAGCAATTGAAAAGGATGCAGAACCTGTACAGAAGATTACAATTGTACCAAGAACGATGGGTTCTTTAGGATATGTAATGACAGTACCTGAAGAAGAAAAATATTTGATGTCACAAAGCGAACTTGAAGCAAGACTGGTTATGCTTCTTGCCGGAAGGGCAGCAGAAGAAATTGTATTTGATTCAGTTACAACAGGTGCTTCAAATGATATGGAAAAGGCAACAAAGATTGCAAAATCAATGATTGCAATGTATGGTATGTCAGAGAAGTTTGGACTTATGAGTCTTGAACAGGTAGAAAATCAGTATTTAGGAAGAAGTACAAGTTTAAATTGTAGTGAAAAGACAGCTTCACAAATTGAAGAAGAAATAAAGATTCTTTTGAAAGAAAAATACGAAGAAGCAAAGAGAATTCTTACAGAAAACAGAGACAAGCTCGATAAGATTGCTGAATATTTATATGAAAAAGAAACAATCACAGGAAAACAGTTTATGGAAATATATCATCAGTGCCAGGCACAGGAAGCAGGACAACAGGATGCCGGTGAAACAGTAGAACAGCAGAACGATGACAATGCAGATAGTCAGGTGACAGATGATAATCAATAATTAGGTAATATGAATTGATGTAGATGTAATGAAATCAATTCATATAATATACAAATAAAAGTGAATTAAATTAATTAATTCATAAAATATATAATTAAAATAAAGACTATACTTTTACTGATACGCGACACTCATATAGGACAATGAAATATAAAAGTTTTATATGGGGGAGCATATCATTTTAAGTATAGTCTTTATTTCATTAAATTGAATTCATATGCAAAATGCGTGCAATGCCGTGTCCATAGTATTGAAAATCACGCCCATAAAATCTGGTTAAAGCCCCAATCGATTATTTTGCCCCATAAATAGTTTTATGATAAAATGACTTTGAAGCCTACGGATTGTTCAGTGCTACGCACTCCCACAATCCTACCCAATATTCGCATATCGTGGGAATTATCCCACTTTTTTGCTCATATTGGGGCGGGTCTCAAGGTCTTTTACCCACTTATGAGTAAGCTCATGTGGGCTTAAACCATTTGATCCTGGCATTAAATTATTAATAAGCACAAGAGGTAAACATGGAGAGAAATTGGGATTTGTCAGAGATGACAGATGGAAAATTATATACAGAAAATGATTTGGCAAGGATAGGATGCAACGACTGCGAGGGATGCAGCAAGTGTTGTCACAATATGGGAGAGTCAATAGTGCTTGATCCATATGATATATACCAATTTGCAAAAGCCGGAATCACAATGGAAGAATTGATGAGCAGGGCGGTGGAATTAAATGTAGCAGACGGTGTCATTTTGCCAAACTTAAAAATGCAGGAAGACGGTGGGAAATGTTATTTTCTAGATGAAAACGGAAGATGCAGTGTGCATTCAAACAGACCTGGTATATGCAGATTGTTCCCGTTAGGCAGAATATACGATGATAATGATTTTAAATATTTTAATCAGATTTATGAATGCCCGAAGAAAAATAAAACTAAAGTTAGAATAGATAAATGGCTTGGAATAGATAATATAAATAAATACCATGAATACATTGTTATATGGCATTATTTCCTAAAAGACATACAACATATATTGAAAGGAATGCAGGATGAAAGTCAGATTAAAACAATAACAATGTATTTGGTAAAATTATTTTATTTAATGCCATATGATGTGAATAATGAATTTTATTTGCAATTTACACAGAGAATAAATAAGGTGAAAGAAGTAATAGGATAGAATGTTTAATTTTCAGGAAGAATTAAAAAAATTGCCGGAAACTCCGGGCGTATATCTTATGTATGACTCTCATGATGATGTAATTTATGTTGGAAAAGCAGTAAAGTTAAAGCGAAGAGTGAGTTCATATTTCAGAAAAGATGTAAAAAAAAGAGGACCGAAGATTGAATCAATGGTTCAGAAAATAAGCAGGTTTGAATATATTCTTACAGATTCAGAATTAGAGGCGCTCATATTAGAATGCAATCTTATAAAAGAATACAGACCAAAATACAATACAATGCTTATGGATGATAAAAGTTATCCGTATGTGCAGGTAACGATAAATGAAGATTATCCAAGAATTTTATTTGCAAGAAGAATGAAGAAAGACAAGAGCAAGTATTTTGGACCATTTACAAGTTCAGGAGCGGTAAAGGATACGATAGACCTGCTTCAGAAAATGTATCACATAAGAAATTGCAATAAGTCAATAGTTACGGATGATACACTGACAGCTGATGGTGAACATAAGCAGGTGCCCAAAATAAATGGAAGACCGTGCCTTTATTATCATATAGGACAGTGTGATGGGGCTTGTCAGGGCTACATTTCAAAAGCAGATTATAGAGAAAATATAAATAAGGCTATAAAGTTTCTTGAGGGAAATTATAAAGATACAATAAAAGAATTAGAAGAAAAAATGATGAAGGCATCAGAGGCTTTAGATTTTGAAAAAGCCATGGAATGCAGAGATTTGATAAATAGCATAAATCATGTTGCCGGAAATCAGAAAATTACAACGCATCAGTTTGAAGACAGGGATATTATAGGATATGCAGAGGAAGGAAATGATGCAGTAGTTCAGGTTTTCTTTGTCAGAAATGGCAAATTAATAGGAAGAGAACATTTTTACATGAATACTGTTCCGGGTGATACAGGGATGGATATCGTAACTAATTTTATCAAACAGTATTATGTGGGAACTCCGTTTATTCCAAGAGAGTTATTTGTGCCAACAGAAATTGAAGATGAAGAACTGATAAGCAAATGGCTTAGCAGAAATCAAAACTTTACGGTAAAAATTGTAAAACCGAAAAAAGGTCAGAAAGAAAAACTTGTGGAGCTTGCAAATAAAAATGCGAGAAATCTCCTAGAACAGAATAAGGAAAAATACAGAAGAGAAAAGCAAAAAACAATCGGAGCCGTAAAAGAAATTGAAGAATTGCTAAATTTAACAAATATTCATAGAATGGAAGCTTACGATATTTCTAATACTAACGGATATGAATCAGTAGGCTCGATGATAGTTTATGAAGATGGGAAGCCAAAAAGAAACAGTTATAGACGATTTAAAATTAAATGGATAAAGGGCGCTGATGATTACGGAAGTCTTACGGAAGTTCTTACTAGAAGATTTTCCCATGGATTAGAGGAAAGAGAAAAAATGGATGAAGACGGAAGAGATTATGAACTTGGAAGTTTCAGCAAATTTCCTGATATTATTATGATGGATGGTGGAAAAGGACAGGTTAATGTTGCCCTTGAAGTGCTTGATAAACTTCATTTGAACATACCGGTATGTGGAATGGTTAAGGATGATAATCATAGGACAAGAGGGCTATATTATAACAATATAGAAATTCCGATAGACAGAAATTCGGAGGCATTCAAATTAATTACAAGAATTCAGGATGAGGCACATAGATTTGCAATTGAATTTCACAGAAGCCTTAGAGGTAAAAAACAGGTTAAATCTATTCTTGATGACATCCCGGGAGTTGGTCCGGCAAGAAGAAAGGCTCTGATGCAACATTTTAAATCGATTGACAATATAAAAGAGGCATCATTAGAAAATTTAGAGCAGGCACCTTCTATGACAAAAAATATTGCAAAAAGTGTTTATGATTTTTTTCATTAAATTAGTGTACAAAGAGTGTTTATGATGTTAAAATCTAGGAAGAATATATTACGGAAATAGTAAAAAAGGGCTTAAGAATAGGTTTATGCAACATATTCTTATGTGAAATAAAAAATAGGAGGAACATAGATATGGCAAAAGTAAAGTTTTCAAAAATAATAGAAAATTATAATCTTAAAAATTATATACCGGAAATTGATACTAATAAGATAATGATAACAATTCCGGAAGTAAACAGACCGGCTTTGCAGTTAGCAGGATTCTTTAATCATTTTGATAAAGAACGTGTACAGATTATAGGAAATGTTGAGTGGGCATATATTTCAGAAATGACTCATGAGAAACGTATTGAAATGTATAACATGTTAATGACAAGCGGAATACCTTGTTTAGTAATATGTCAGGGAATTGAGCCGGATGAAGATTTGATTGAGGTAGGACGAAAGAATGGAGTACCTGTTTTATCAACAGATATGACAACGTCAAGTTTTTATGCTGATTTGACAAGATGGCTTAATGTAGAACTTGCACCTTGTATTTCAATTCACGGAGTTTTAGTTGATGTTTATGGTGAAGGTGTTTTGATTATGGGTGAAAGCGGAATTGGTAAAAGTGAAGCTGCCCTTGAACTTATTAAAAGAGGACATCGTCTTGTAACAGATGATGTTGTAGAAATAAGAAAGGTAAGTGAAGAAACATTAATTGGAACTTCACCTGATATAACAAAGCATTTTATTGAACTTCGAGGAATAGGTATTATTGATGTTAAGACTTTGTTCGGTGTTGAAAATGTTAAAGATACACAGAACATTGACATGGTAATAAAATTAGAAGAATGGAACAGAGAAAAAGAATATGACCGTTTAGGGTTAGAGGACCAGTATATTGAATTCCTTGGAAATCAGGTTGTATGTTACTCAATACCTATAAGACCGGGTAGAAACCTTGCGGTTATTGTAGAAGCAGCGGCAGTTAACCACAGACAGAAGAAGATGGGTTATAATGCAGCAAGAGAACTTTATAACAGAGTTCAGAATAACATTATGAAAAAAAGTGAAGAAGAAGATGATTAGGAGGAAAATAAAAAAATGAAGAATTATTGTTTTGGCATTGATGTGGGAGGAACAACAGTAAAGTTAGGACTTTTCAGCACAGCAGGAGAACTTTTAGACAAATGGGAAATTACTACAAGAACAGAGAACTTTGGTGAAAATATCCTCTCAGATATTTGCGAGGCAATGGAGGCTAAGTTAGCAGAAAAAGAAATAAGCCTTGATGATATCGAAGGCGTAGGAATCGGACTTCCGGGACCTATTACAAATGACGGAACAGTTCTTCAGTGTGTAAACCTCGGATGGGGAACATTTAATGTAGAAGAAAAGTTATCTGAAATGTTCAGAGGAATAAAGGTTAAGGCAGGAAATGACGCTAATGTTGCAGCTTTAGGAGAAGCATGGCAGGGTGGCGGAAAAGATTATGATGATATCGTAATGATTACACTTGGAACAGGTGTAGGCGGTGGAGTTATAATTAATGGAAAGATTCTCACAGGCTACAATGGTGGAGCAGGTGAAATTGGTCATATGCATGTAGATGATAATGAAACAGACAGCTGTAATTGTGGAAGAAAAGGATGCCTTGAACAGTTTACATCAGCAACAGGTGTTGTAAGACTTGCAAAACGCTTAATGAATAATACAGATAAAGAAACAAAGATGAGAGAATTTGGAGAAAACATCACAGCTAAAGATGTATTTGACCTTGCAAAAGAAGGAGATGCAGGAGCAAATGAAGTTGTTGAAACAATGGGTACATATCTTGGAACAGCAATGTCACATATCGCAGTAGTTGTAAATCCTCAGGCATTTATCATAGGTGGAGGTGTTAGTAAGGCAGGACAGTTCCTTATTGATGCTATTAAAGATAAATACCGTGAAACATGTTTTGCAGCATGTGGTGACGCAGCAGTACATCTTGCAACATTAGGAAATGACGCAGGAATGTATGGTGCAGCAGCAATGATATGTAAATAAATATCAGTTTTTATAAAGTAGATTTGTAGAAAATGTTAATCATAAATGTATTTTTTTGTGAATTTAACATATTTGCCTTTAAATCTAATATAGAAACATAATCAAAATAGTTGAATGGAGATTTTTTCAATGAATAAAAGTCTGGAAAACAGATTAAAATTAATTGCCGGTGATAGTAATGTGCGATGTGATGAACCGATGAGTTCACACTGCACATTTAGAGCCGGAGGAACTGCAAAATACTATGTAATCCCTGATGAATATAAAAAAGTCAGGGATGTTCTGCGTTTATGTGTAGAAGAAAATATTCCATATTATGTCATTGGAAATGGAAGTAATTTATTAGTACAGGATGATGGATTTGATGGTGTGATAATTGAAATTGATTCTGCATTAGCGAAAATAGAAATAAATGGAAATGAGATAGTTGCAAAGGCAGGAGCCAAATTATCTAAAATTGCAGTAAAGGCATTAAACGAAAGCCTGACAGGATTTGAATTTGCCCATGGAATTCCGGGAAACTTAGGTGGAGCGGTAACGATGAATGCCGGTGCATATGGTGGGGAAATGAAGGATGTTCTTAAGTGGGTTAAGGTACTTGATAATAATGGAGAAATGAAAACTCTTAAAGCAGAAGAACTAGAGTTAGGGTATAGAACAAGTATTATTGTAAAAGAAAAAATGATAGTACTTGAAGCATGCATTGAGTTGCACGAAGGCAACAGAGATGAAATAGAAATGCATATGAAAGAATTAATGGCTAAAAGAAAAGAAAAACAGCCTTTAGAATACCCAAGTGCCGGTAGTACATTTAAAAGACCGGAAGGATATTTTGCAGGCAAATTAATTCAGGATGCAGGATTAAAGGGCTACCGTGTAGGTGGTGCAATGGTATCTGAAAAACACAGTGGATTTGTAATTAATTATGATAATGCAACAGCAACAGATATCATTAATTTGATGAAAGATGTGAGAAAAAAAGTATACGAAGAATTTCAGGTGACTCTGGAACCGGAGGTTAAAATATTACCGGCTGTTAAATGGTAATAAAATGAAAGGACAATTATGAGATTTGTTATAGTTACAGGAATGTCAGGCTCAGGTAAGATAACAGCACTTAAAATCTTAGAAGACAGCGGCTATTATTGTGCAGATAATCTTCCTATAGAACTCATAGGAACGTTTGCTGATTTAGTTTATAGTCAGACGAGTGAAGTTAACAGAGTAGCCATAGGTGTGGACATTCGTAGTGGACAAAATTTGGGCAAAATAAATAAAGTTCTTGAGCAAATGAAAAATAAAGGTCAGGAATATGAAATTTTATTTTTAGACTGTAGTAAAGAAATGCTCATCAAGCGATTTAAAGAAACAAGAAGAGCTCATCCTATGGGTGAGAATAAAAGTGTTGCCCACGGCATAAAAGTTGAGCAGGAAAGGCTTGCTTTCTTGCGTGAGCAGGCGGATTACATCATAGATACAAGTAATCTGCTTGTAAGAGATTTGCGCGTAGAATTGGAAAAAATATTTGTTCAGAGTAAAGGGTACAAGAATCTGTTCATATCGGTATTGTCATTTGGTTTTAAACATGGAATACCGACAGATTGTGACTTAGTATTTGATGTAAGATTTTTGCCAAATCCATATTATGAACCGGAGCTTAAGCATAAAACAGGGCTCGACAGAGAGGTACAGGAATTTGTTTTAAATGCAGATGTAACTCAGGTATTTCTGGAAAAATTAATTGATATGGTAAGATTCCTTATTCCAAATTATATCGCAGAAGGAAAAAATCAGCTTGTAATTGGAATTGGATGTACAGGAGGACACCATCGTTCAGTAACAGTTGCAGGAGAGCTATATGCCGCACTTGATGTTGAAGACGCCCAATATGGAATAAAAATATCACACAGAGATATTAACAGATAGTTGTTTTAAAAACAAAAATAAAATAGCTGTTAAAAGACGGAGATATTTTAATGACAACATAATTAATAGATGTTAGCAGACAAGAACTTTTTAGTAGGAGTAAAAATGTCATTTTCAGGTGAAGTAAAAGAAGAATTATCGAGGCAAATGAGTAATGCACAGCATTGTAGAATTGCTGAAATTGCCGCGATTACAAGTATGTGCGGGAATGTAATTATTTCCTGGGATAACAAATATTCTATCAAGATGAGAACTGAAACATTGGCTGTTGCAAGGAAGTATGCAAATTTAATAAAAAAATCATTTAGAATAAAACCTGAAATTTCCATAAGGACAAGTGCATATTCTAATAAGTCAAGAACATATACTGTTAATATAAAGAATCATGAGGAAAGCCTTAAAATACTTCAGGCAACAAAATTAGTCAATAATGATGGTGATATTGAGGAAATATTGTCAGTACAAAATAATATAGTAATAATGAAGAATTGCTGTAAAAGGGCATTCCTTAGGGGAGCATTTATGGCAACAGGATCAATTAATGACCCTAACAAATCGTATCATTTTGAGATAGCATGCAATAATGAACTTAAGGCTAAACAGATACTGGATATACTGAATATTTTTAATATTGAGGGAAAAACGGTTGCAAGAAAGGGTAATTGTGTGGTATATATCAAAGAAGGCGAAGGCATAGTGGATGTTTTAAATGTTATGGAAGCACACGTTGCTCTTATGAAAATGGAGAATGTAAGGATTCTTAAAGGTATGAGCAACTATTATAACAGACAAGTTAATTGTGAAGCAGCCAATATTAAAAAAACAGTTAATACGGCATGCAGACAGATTGATGATATCCAATACATAATAGATAAAGCAGGCATAGATTATTTGCCGGGTAAACTTCAAGATATTGCCATGGTGAGACTGGAAAATCCGGACTCTTCATTGCAGGAACTTGGTGGATTGCTTGAGCCACCACTTGGAAAATCAGGAGTAAACCACAGATTACGCAAAATAAGCGAAATCGCAGACGATTTAAGAGGTAATACCCAGGGAGGATTAGATCAATGACGACAAAGGACATAACAATAGGAATTCAGACAGGATTGGAAGCAAGACCGGTAGCGGTATGTGTACAGGTGGCAAGTCAGTTTCAGAGCAAGATTTATGTAGAACATGGAAATGTTAAGGTAAATGCAAAGAGCATCATGGGAATGATGACATTAGGACTTGCATCAGGTGAAACAGTTACTGTAACAGCTGAAGGTGAGGATGAAGTTCAGGCTATTGACAAAATTGAAGAATATCTTAGCAATAATGCAGAGTAAGATGTATTAATATTAGGCAGGAAAATATAAATATATAAGAAAATTATTGGTAATAGGATAAATAAAAAGATGCTGTTGTGTTAAACGCGACAGCATCTTTTTATTTGAAAATTATAGCTCTTTGTCAAGCGTAGTGCTGTGCAAAAGTCACCTCGAAAATCGTTCCCCCAGTCTTGCCTGATTTGATACAAATACTGCCATCATGTACTCTAACGATTTCACGGACAAAAGCAAGACCTAGCCCTACGCCACCCAGCTCCCGGCTTCTGGATTTATCAACACGGAAGAATGGCTCGAACACTCTCTCCCTAAGCTCCTTTGGTATTCCGCTTCCCGTATCTTCTACAGACAGATAAACATGCTTGTTTCTCTGATATGCGGTTACTGTAACCTGTCCGAGTGGATGGTTATATTTGATGGCATTCTCAACCAGATTGTATACAAGCCTGTAAATAAGGATATCACTGCCTATCATAGTGGCATTCTCACATTTTCCAATCAGCTTTATATTCTTTTCCACAGCAAGAGGCTCAAGGTCTGCCAAAACCTCTTCAACAATAGCATCCAATATAATTTTATCATCCCTTCCCACCGTCTGAAGCTCACTCATGTCAAGAAGAGTCTTTACCATCCTGTTTAATTTATCATTTTGTTCCGTAACCATTTTTATGGTCTGCAAAGTGTCTGCATCATTTCCCGGGTGAGAGGCAGAATTATATAAATCAAGCTGTACCTGCATTAACGCTAATGGAGTACGCAACTCATGTGCTGCATTTGCAGTAAACTGTCTCTGTATCTCAAATGCTTCCGACAGACGCTCAAGCATCTTATTATAAGAAATACCCAGCTGGTTCAGTTCCTTAACATTGTTTTCCTCTATTCTTGAATCAGACAGATTCTGAGCCTGTACCTCTTCAATTTTATCTGAAAACTCCCTGATTGGTCTGAGTGCATGCCCGCTTATAAAATAAGTGACGGCACCCCCCAAAAGCGCCAGCAAAACCGTGATTATCAGACTGTTTCTTTTATAGTCGGCCTTATTATTGTACACCTGAACCGAAAATTCATCCGCAAACTCATCCCACTTATCGTCCGGTATGCTGATATATATTTCATCTGATTTGTTCCCTTTTTCATCCCCCTGTGACTCTACCGCATCCTGCAGAGAATCGATGTAATGCACACCATTTTTATAGACAAACATAGTCAGGCAGCCACATATAATAGCAATACACAATGTAGTAATGCACGTAAGTCTCCACTGTAGCGACATTCTTTTCATCTGTCAGACTCCTCCCGTATTTTATAGCCTTCACCTACCTTGTTCTGAATGGGATCATATCCCAGCTTCGCCTTAAGCTTTTTTCTAAGTGAAGACATATGTACCCTGATTGCTCCGCTAAAGCTGTCTGCCGTGGCATCCCACACATGCTCTATCAGCTCCTCCTGACTCACCGGTCTGCCTATATTGATAAGTAAATATTCCAAAATACCATTCTCTTTTCTTGTTAGTGGAACCGGCTCTTCCTTTGCATATGCCTCACGTTTAATCGTATCAAACTTTATTTCTCCGCATTTAAGACATATATCATTCTGTACAAATTTCCTTCTTGTCAGGCTTCTGATACGTGCCTCAAGCTCCTGCAGATGGAATGGTTTTTCCATGTAATCATTTGCTCCTGCATCCAGTCCCTCTACCTTATCAGCAATCTGACCTCTTGCAGATAATATCAAAACCTTAGTTTCATCATTGTATTTTCTAAGCTCCTTAAGAAGCTCCATGCCATCCATCCCCGGCAGATTCAAATCCAAAACTATCAGATCATAATTCTCCGACAGTATACATTCAAGAGCCTCTTTCCCATCATAACAGGTATCCACCTCATAGCCGGCAGCATACAGACTCTTTGCAACCATATCACATATTTGTTTCTCATCCTCAACAATTAATAATCTCAAAATGTTCTCCTACTTCTTAACAATAATTTTACAACCTATATTGTATAATACCAAAGTCAGCTGGTCAACAATACAACAAAAAAGGAGCAACATTATGTTGAAATACCAAAAAACATGTCAAATCATTCTGCTTATCCTTGGTGTATCCATGATAAGCTATGGTGCAGTCAGAGGTGAGGCGGCTACAGTGCTTGGTAAAGCAATAAAACTATGTCTGGAGTGTGTCGGAATTGGATAAGGAAAAGAAATTACTATCAAGAAAACTGGCAAAAATACGTGGCTGGATACAGGCCGCAGCAACGCTGCTGACCAATATTCATATTCCAAATTTATTTAAGGGTAAAATATATCAGGGCAATGCAAAAACAGTATGCGTACCCGGATTAAACTGCTACTCCTGCCCTGCCGCGACAGGAGCCTGTCCAATAGGGGCATTTCAGGCAGTTGTCGGATCATCAAAATTTAAGTTTTCATACTACATAACCGGATTTTTTATTTTACTAGGTGTAACTCTCGGCAGATTTATATGTGGTTTTTTGTGCCCATTTGGATGGTTTCAGGATTTACTTCATAAAATCCCCGGAAAGAAATTATCCACAGCCAAACTAAAGCCTCTTAGGTACCTAAAATATGTCATTCTTATTGTTTTCGTTATACTTCTTCCGATGCTTGTAACGAACTCTATAGGAATGGGAGACCCGTTCTTCTGCAAATATATCTGTCCTCAGGGTGTTTTAGAGGGTGCTATACCGTTATCTATTGGAAATGCTGCTATCCGTTCTGCACTGGGAAAGCTTTTTTCTTTCAAGTGTATGATTTTAATTGCAGTGATTGTACTAAGTATCTTATTTTACAGGCCCTTCTGTAAATGGATTTGTCCGCTTGGAGCAATCTACTCATTATTTAATAAGGTCAGCCTGCTCAAAATCACCGTTGATAGCAGCAAATGTGTCGGATGCGGTCAATGCTCAAAGGCATGTAAGATGGATGTGGATGTGTGTAAGACACCGGATCACCCCGAGTGCATACGCTGCGGTGCCTGCATAAAGGCCTGTCCGAAGGACGCCATCTGCTACCGGTTTATGGGAAAATCATGTCAAAAAAATGACAACAGATAGCTATTAAACATTTTACTATTATTTTAAAGGAGAAATTACTCATGAAAAACAAATTATTATTTATTTCTATTTTTACACTCTGCATAGCATTATCACTTACAGCATGTGGCTTAAAGCAAGCTTCCACAACAGATTCTAAGAACACTCAGACTGAAGCCGGCTCAGAAGCATCCGGCAAATCAGATTCCAGGCTTGATGATTTATATCAGCAGGAAAATCAGCTTTTTGCAGATCACGCTGATGTGTGGAACAAGGCATTTGGCATGATGAACAAAAGTGAAGCCGATCCAAACGGAAATTATGCTGATTATCTTGCCGGTACCGTAGAATCAAACAAGAATTCATTCACAGACGATGAGCTTAAAACACTTAATGAGGATATTGAAACCATACGAAAAATCGAGGAACAGATAGCAGAGCTTGAAAACAAAAATACATCATCAGACGATAACAAGAAGGATAGCTCTAAAGCCTCATCTGTATTCAGTGATTTTTCCGGTGAGGATTTTGATGGCAATAAGGTTGATGACAGCCTGTTTTCCGGTAATGCAGTAACAGTCGTCAATTTCTGGTTTACCGGCTGCAAACCATGTGTCGCTGAATTATCCAAGCTTAACGAATTAAATGATGCTATCAAATCAATGGGTGGAGAAGTTGTTGGCATCAACACTGAGACCTTCGATGGCAATAAAACAGCTATCAAAGAGGCTGCCTCTGTTCTTGAAAGCCAGGGTGTCAAATATCGTAATCTGTCAATTGACTCCTCTAGTGCTGCCGGTAAATATGCCTCAGAAATCATGGCCTTTCCAACAACTATACTTGTTGACAGAAATGGCAATATTGTAGGCGAACCAATGCTCGGCGGAATTGATAACAAGGACAACTATGATGCCCTTATGAAGCAGATTCAGTCTGTAATTGATGCAGACAGCACAAATAAATAGATGTCTACATATAAAAAGCTCCTGTGCATTGCACAGAGAGCTTTTTTTGAACATTACTATAATGTCAAGGAATCGCTCTTAATTGTCGTTGGGGAAAGAGTAATTATAAAGCGTTGAAATAAATCTCTTAATATAATAAAATCAAGATAAAAAAATATATAAAGGAGAGGGTGTTATGCATGTAAAGAAAATGATTGTATTCACAATGTTTATGCTTATGTCTGTGGGAATTTGTGGATACTCAAATGATACTAAACAACAGACGGTTAAGGAAGAAAAAGGCGTTGAAATAAATGCGGAAAATTTTCCTAGCGAATATGTAAGAGAATTAGTCAGCGAATCCTTTGATTCCAATAATGACAATCAATTGAGCCAAAATGAAATTGATGCAGTAACAGAATTATGGATAGATCCTGATGATACATATACTTATATGGATGGATTGGATAATAGTAATTACAAATATTCTGTTATTGACTGTAGAGGACTGGAAATATTTAAAAATGTAGAGAAAATAAGAATCTGTGCGGAGACTGTTGAACATAACGATGAACAAATAGAAAAATATGGCTTGTTAAATTTTGAAAAATTATATGAATTAGATAAAGTTAAAGAATTGTTTATATCAGGAGAAAAATATAAAGCAAAATATGAATTAAATCGCTTCCCAAATTTGGAAAAAGTACAATTGAACTATATTAAAAATTTAGATCAAATAAAATTTGGAGATAAAATAAAACAGATAAAATTTAATTCTGTATATACCGATAGTGTTATAGACCTTTCAAAAGTACATAGTTTAGAAAGATTTAAGGCAATAGGATTTAATTGTAATGGCATCGTGTATGGTAAAAATAAGAAACTTAAAAATATTTCCATGAAAGAAATAGGTAAAGGAATAAAAGAAATAGATGTATCAAAGTTAAAGAATTTAAGAAGACTTGAAGTATGGTACTCAAAATATTTAAAAAATATTAAAATTGGAAAAATAAAAAATATAGATTTATATGAATGCAAAGGAATAAAAGAATTAGATATATCGAAATGTGATAAATTGAAGAGAGTGACAGTAATAACTACGGGAATTGATAAAGTGCGAATGAGTAAAACGCCATCAATAAATCATTTATGTTTATCATTTAATAAAATAGAAAACATTGATTTAACAAATGCAAAAATTCATTCTCTTTCTTTGCAAGGAAATCCTATAAAAAACATAGATGTATCAAAGGCAAAGAAGATTGATAAGATATATGTAAAAAAATCTCAAAATGTAAAAAAAGGAGATAAACAACAAATTAAAATAATAAGGAGGTAGAATATGAGAAAAAAGCATCCGGTTTTTATATGCATTACTGTAATCAGTAAATAAGTATATAAAACCGGATGCTTTTTATAGAAGAATGTAAAAGTCTTATCCAAATTTTCTTTTGATTTCAGCTATAAAATCTTTCGGGTTAAAAGATTTACTTTCGGAGTTTGCGTTTCCTGAATTTCTTTTTGCTTCGTTCATTAATACGGTATGATTATCGATTGGCTCATTGCTTGTAATTATGGAACGGTATGTGCCGTCACTACGCATAATACGTGCCTTTGTGTTATCATCCTGCTGAACTTCGATAAAATGCATTATTTTTTCTTTTACATATTTATCTTTAATAGGGCAACCAACTTCTACACGCTTGTCCATATTTCTGGTCATAAAGTCGGCAGAGGAAATATACATAATTTCATCGTTCCCTGAACCAAATAAATATATTCGGGAGTGTTCTAAGTATCTTCCAACAATACTCTTTATAAAGATATTATCAGTTTTTCCTTCAACCTGAGGAAGAATGCAGCAAATACCACGAACAATCATCTGAATATTAACACCGGCAAGAGAAGCCTCAGCTAATTTATTAATAAGAGTCAGGTCAGATATTGAATTGAATTTAAGAAAAATACGTCCTTTTGTTCCTTTAGCAATTTCTCTATCAATAAGTTTAATAATTTCTGACTTCATTGAATTAGGGGCAACAAGCAAGGTGGAATAGTTTCCTTCAAGATTCCCAATTGCCATGTTTTTGAAAAATTCATTTGTGTCAGTTCCTATTTCCATGTCAGAGGTCATAAGTGAAAAATCAGTATATTGTTTTGATGTCTTTTCGTTGTAATTTCCGGTGCCTATCTGGGTAATATAGGAAATTTTCCCACGCTCTCTTCTTGTGATAAGGCAAACCTTTGAGTGAACTTTATAACCTTCAAATCCGTAAATTATACGGCAGCCTGCCTGTTCTAATCGCTGTGACCAGTCAATGTTATTTTGCTCATCAAATCTGGCACGTAATTCTATAAGTACAGTTACATCTTTATCATTTTCCGCAGCCGCACACAAATAGTCTACAATTTTGGCATTTTTTGCAAGGCGGTATATGGATATCTTTATTGAAATAACAGAGTTATCATAAGATGCCTCTTTAAGTAATTTTAAAAATGGGTCCATGCTTTCGTATGGGTATGATAAAAGCAAGTCTTTTTTCTGAAGCTGTTTGATTATGCTTTCATTTAATCTAATATCACTACTTGGCTGAGGTTCAAATGGTGGATAAATTAATTCGCTTTTTACACTGCCTGATATCTTATCTTCTAATCCGAATGCGTATGACATTGTTAAAGGCGAAGAAGTAATAAACACCTGAGCTTTAGTTAATTCAAGTTTCTCACATAGAAAGCGAAGAAAATTACCACTTATCTTATTCTTTAATTCAAGTCTTACAGGGGCAAGTCGTTTTCTTGAATTTAATAATTGCTGCATTGCATCACGAAAGTCTTCATCTACATCAAAAGCTTCATCTCCTGACGCAATATCAGCATTTCTTGTTACTGAAAATACAGTACTTTCTATAATTTTATATGAACTGAATATTGTATCAGCAAAATAAGAAACCACATCGCTTGTAAAAACATACCTTACATCTGCACCGGGCAGGAAAATTACTTCCGGAAGGGCAGTTGGAATTGGAATTATACCAAATAGTTCATTTTCCTTTTTTTCATCCGCATTAGTTAATGTAGCACCCACATATATATTTTTATTAACTAAAAATGGAAATGGATGGTGTGGGTCGATTATTTGAGGTGAAAGTATAGGATTAATCTGTGTCAAAAAATAGTTCTTAAGATATTTTAATTCCTTTTTCTCAATTTCATTCATTCTCAGACCGTGAACACCATAGGTTTTTAACTGCTCAGTAACATTTTCATAAATTTCATCTCTGAAATTAATTAATGGTTTTACAGCACGAAAAATGGCTTCAAGCTGTTCAGCGGGAGTCATTCCTGTTTTATTATCTTTATGATTGCTCTTAATCAGACTCAAATCATGAAGAGTACCAACACGAATCATAAAAAATTCATCAAGATTACTTGTAAAGATTGATATAAATTTAAGACGTTCTAATAAAGGTACTGTTTCGTCTGTAGCCTCGGATAAAACACGTTGGTTGAATCTTAGCCATGACAATTCTCTGTTTTGTGTATAATTTTGTAAATTCTCTTTCATTCAAATCTCCTTAATTAATGGTTATCTTATGGTTTTGAGACTGCTGCAGGTGGTAGGCTCGTAAGCATTTTTTTGCAAATTGATACACAGCCCACACGTAAAAGTGTAATTACTTACAAATTTTTACTTTCTAGTATATTTAGAAGATAGCCTTCGCGTACACCATATGGGCTAACGGTAAAATTAGTGCATCCATAATGTTTTGCAACTGAATTGATTATTGCAATTCCGGGAATTATAGTGTGGATACGTCCGGGAGTTGCCTTAATGATTGCGGATACCAATTTAGACTTGTCTTTCTTTGCCAATTTCAAAATTTTATTTAAACGTTTGCATTCAAAGCCTGTATATCCTGAATTCTCATTAAAAAGTTCATCGCTTAATTTACAACAGGCACGTGCAGAACCACCTACTCCGAATAAAACAGTCGAGTTAATGGTTTCAGACGAAAGAGGTAGTGTATTAAGTATTTCACTTACATGATTATTGATATTTTTGATTTCTGATTTAGTAGGAATAATATCTTCAACGTAATTTGTGTACATATTTAATGAACCAACAGGTATTGAACATGTAGACAATAATGTGCCGTTTTCAAAATAAACAAGTTCAGTACTTCCTCCACCTACATCAACTAATAAGCCGTTTCCGGATGAAATGCTTTTCATTGTACCATAGTAGTCGTACAAAGCTTCTTCTTTGCCGGAAATGATTTCAATATCAAAACTACAATGTTTTTTTATTTCAGCTAAAACTTCTTCTGAGTTACTGATATTTCGTAATGAAGCGGTTGCAAATGCGTGAACTTCTTTTACATCCACACTTTCCAAAATGGTTTCAAATTTGCTTAAAGCTTCAATGGCTTTTAAAATACCTTTTTTCGAAAGCATATTGTTATTGTCAATATAACCGGCAAGCCCGGCAGGAATTTTAGAATTAAGCATTTGTTGAATCTCATTGTCTATTACTTTATATAAAACCATTCGTATTGTATTTGAACCAATATCTATAATTGCGTACATATAAACCTCCAAAAAATCTGATTTAATTAAAAAGAAATTGCAAATTAATTAGCAAAATTTATGTAATTAATAGGAGAACATTAGTTTAAATATTTTATTGATAGTATTTACATATATAAGAAATTATAAACAGTCAAAGTAAAATCTAAATATGACCAATGTATATTGTGCATAAAATTAATAAGTAACATAAATCATAGGCGAAAGTGAATAAAAATATTTTTGTTTAGAGAAATTATTTAGTAAAATCCAATAAAAAATTACGCGAAAAATTCAATAAAAAACAAAATTGAAAACAACAAAATACAATAAATGCCAAAAATAGAAAAGAAATTAAAAAATAATGTTACCATAATAAAATTTGAACCCTTTTTTTTAGTAAAATAAAAAGGTAAAAATAGTATATAAGAAAAAGTACTTATCGCGATTGAGAAGCGATATCACAAAAAAATAAAAATATTTTTAGGAGGGTTTTATGAGAACATTGAACCGTTTTGCACCAGGATTCAAAAGAATTATGGTTGCAGTCTTAGCTATTGCTATGCTCGTATCTTCAGTTTCATTTTCAAAAGGTACAAATGCAAAAGCAGCAGCATCAACTATTGGAAGCGCAGAAGACTATTCTGTAACAGCAACGGACGTATCAGACAGTCTTTGCAGAATCACATTTACACCAACAAATCCGGCAGCTTATGTAATTATTCATTACAAAGTTAACGATGGAGAGCAGGTTAATGTTGGAATGAACGCTAAGGGTTCATGTTTCGAATACGATATCAACAATGTTAAAAAAGGTGATAAAATCGATTGCTCATTTACATATAACAAAGGTGGACTTCAGTATGATTCATCAATGATGACATACACAACAGGATCAGCTCCTGTAACAGATACAAGTATTGAAGCACCATTTGGTTTAGTAGTTGCAAGTCCTGCAAATGGAGAAATCAGTGTAGTATGGGGAAGAGGAAACGTTGACTCATATAATGTTTACATTGACAATGCATTAGTAGGAAGCAAGTTGGGATGTGGATATTATGTTTATAAAGGATATGCAGCAGGCACTCATACAGTAAAAGTTACTACAGTAAGTGGTAATAAAGAATCAGCAGCTGCAACAGCTAGCGTAAATGTTACAGGTTCTGTTGCCCCAACAACAAAGGCACCTGAAACAACAACAAAAGCGCCACAGACAACAAAGGCACCTGAAACTACAACAAAGGCGCCACAGACAACAAAGGCACCTACATCAAATATTGAAGCACCATTTGGATTAGTAGTAGGAAATCCTGAAGCAGGAAAAATCAGTGTAGTATGGGGAAGAGGAAATATTGACTCATACAATGTTTACATTGATGGTAAGAGAGTAGCATCAGCTGTAGGTTGCGGATATTATGTATATGAAGGATATGCAGCAGGAAGTCATACAGTAGCAATTACTACAACAAAGAACGGAAATGAATCAGCACAGACTACAATGACAGTAAATGTTGCACAGTCAGCAGTTGCCCCAACAACAAAAGCACCAGAAACAACAACAAAGGTACCACAGACAACAAAGGCACCTGAAACTACAACAAAGACACCACAGACAACAGAAGCAATTGGGGTTGACTCAAGTCTTCCTGCACCATTTGGTTTGGTTGCTTCATCACCTGTAAATAATCAGATTACAGTAGTATGGGGATATGGAACAATTAACTCATACAATGTATATGTAGATGATACAAGAGTTGCAAAGAAAGTAGGATGTGGCTCATACAAGTTTAAAAATATCGTAGCAGGAACACACACAGTTTCAGTTGCTACATATAAAGATGGAAAAGAATCAGCAAAAGTAAGCGTAACAGTAACAGTTAACGGTTTAACTGAAATTGCTACAACAGCTCCGGCTGAAAAACCAACATACAGTGAAGCAATTCCTGAAACAAGAGCAGACTTAAAAGCAAACGAAGACAGAATGTATTTCCAGATGAACAATAAGACAAAAGGTCAGTATTCAGATGATCAGGTTTATTGGTGCATACTTGGAAAGAATCCAAAAACACATGAATTATGTTATGTTGATACAAATGGAAATTTAATTCCTGTAAGCTTATCAATGAATACAGTTAAAAAGGGAGACAGAATGTGTGCAAATATCTGCAACACATTAGCTCAGAAAGATTATGTTTATATGCCTGACATTGAATCAGGAAGAATGTACTTAAGCTATGGTTCACCTGTTTATATTACAATTAACCAGGGTGCAGATGGAAATATGGGATTTGCAGGACCTGACCTTAACAATGCATCAGACCCTAATGCAGATGTATTATTTGAATTTATTGAATTTACAATTACAAACAAAGAATACTGGGGCAACACATCAAGAGTAGATTTCTACAGCTTCCCAATGGCTACAAGATTAATTGGTGAAGGCGGATGGAACAACTTCCCTGGTGATGCAGATGTTTACGATAAGACAGTAGGTGATTTAGGAACAAGAGCAGAAATGTTTGCAGCATTTAAAAATGAAGTACCTGCAGCATTCCAGACATTACTTACAGATAAGAGAATCATGGCACCATGTAAACTTACATTTAACGAAGGAAAGCAGTATTCAAATTATTTTGATAACTATATCAATAAATTCTGGTCAAAATATTCTACACAGGATTTAGTATTCTCATGTGATGCCGGAACATTCAGAGGACGTGTACATGGAGATACAATGGTATTTACAAAAGACGGTGTTGGTGGAACATACACAATTTACAAGCCAACAACTCAGGATGTATTAGAAGGAAAAGGCAACATGGCAAGAGGTAACTCAACAGAATTAGTTATCGAAGCACAGCTTTGCGCAGCATTTAACAGAGGTGTTGCAACAGAACCTGAAAATTATGATAATGAAAGTGCTTACTATAAGAATAGCAATTCAAATTTCTATTCAGGATTCTTCCACAATCATTCATTTGACAGACTTGCATATGGCTTCTGTTATGATGATGTAAATGACCACAGTACATTATTACATTACACAAATCCAACAGGATTAATCATTGACCTTAAATGGTAAAAAATTAATAAACTGTAAAAGGTAATAGAAATAAAAGACGTTGTTCTTACAATGAAAATTGTAAGGATGACGTCTTTTATATAATAAATAATTGTTAGATTTGCATCTATAAATAAATATATAAAGTAATCGGAGTTGTATATAAATATATTGATACAATATTAAAAATTTATTAATATAAAAAATATGTAGACAAAACATAAACAATGTATTACTATACAAAATAGTTAAACGATAATGTTTAAACAAAAAAGAAAAAAGGAGAAGATGGGATAGAGGGGTTTTAACCATTTTCAAATTTGTTTTCTTTAGTTATTGGTATGAGTAGTAGTAAAAACTTAAGAAAATATTTATAATGAAAAAATTCTAATATTCTGTAAAAAAGTATGAACAAATTATTTAAGAAAATGATTGCATTTATTCTTATATTTGCAATTATGACAACAAGTATCAATTTATCTGTATTCGCAGATATAGTCTCAGGACCGATTATGTATAACAATACTTCTTATGACACAATTGAGGAAGCTGTAAATAAGGCAACAGAAGATGGAGATGAAAATCCGGTAATTTATCTGAAAAGAAATATTGAATTTGGTGGGAGTGTAACACTTTCAGAAAATCAACATATGACAATTAGTTCGAATGATGAAAATAAAGTTGTGATAAGTTTTACATGTAATACAACAAAGTCAGATACGTTTTTCACAGTACCGGAAACAGCAAATTTAACATTTCAAAATATTGATGTAGAAGGAAATAGAGTTAAAACTACACAGGAAGATGGAAAAGTAAAATATGAAAATAAATATGCGGCGAACAAGAGCTTTATTATTGTAAAAGGAAAGGTAGTTCTAAATAATACAATATTTAGGAATTTTTCAGTAAATGATGATAAATCTATTTTTGAATTGAATAATGGTGCGTTAGAAATGGATAAGAACTCTGGAATTACAGAATGTGATAATCAGGGGATTTATGCAAGCAATGCTCTGATCAGAGTATATAATAAGGGCAATATAACTGGTGGAACAGTTTCAAATGTTAGAGGGTGGTATGATATTGGAGTAGGATGTGTTTTCTATTCTAATGATTTATTGGAAGTAAGTGATGTAAATATTAGTAATGTTGTAATAAGAGTTGCAAGAGCCAAGGAATTCACAATGAATAATTGTGATATTAGTGAGATATATTCATATGGTGAAGCGATAGATGCAGAAAAATTATATATTAAAAATTCAAAGTTTTATCATAATGGTTCTCATTACGGAACAAGTACATTAGCATTTGATTATGGTGAGATTATAAATACATCATTTGAAAAGGAATATGTAAGATATGGTTGGACAAATATTTTAGTAAGAAAAAGAGCAGTTATGGCTGGTGTAAAGTTTGTTAATAACAGGAACGATATTAAGATTGAAAAGAATGCTTCGGTTATTGTTAAAGAAGGAAAGATAGATAGTGAAAAATTTGGCAAGGATATTGAAGTAAATTCAAATGAATTTAGCGGTAATTCAATGTGTGCATTTTTTGTTGATAGTACAGCAACACTTATTGTTGAAGAAGGAACGTTTAGTGGGAACAATAATGATATGGGTGGTGCAATTAATAATCAGGGTAATACAATATTAAAAAAAGTATCTATTTTTGATAATAAGGCTAGGAATAGTAATGATAAGAATGTTAATAAGGTTACATATGGAAACGGAATTTATAATAATGGCACATTAGAGGTATATAGCTTAGCAAACATTCAGGATCAGATTATGCTTGGAGAAGGTAAAATAGTTACCGTTAAAGAAAAACTTATGTATCCTATAGATATTGTTGTAGAGGAGATAATTGGAGATGAATTTAGAGCTATTGCGCAATATGAGACGGAAGAATCAGAGGCAGATGCTTATATAAATGCTACAGAAGCTATATGGAAATTATCATCAGTAACAGACGATAAGCAGGATAATATTACAGCCAGTGGAAACAGAATTGGATTAGTTAGTGAAATTAATACACAGAATATTAAGTGTGTTGACAATAATAATCAACCTATAGAAGGAGTGAATTTTACTCTTTGGAAAGTAATTAATGGAAGAAAATATAAAATGGGAATTACGGGGGCTACAAATGAAGATGGCATACTCGAAATTGTACGTTTGCAAAAAGGAGATTATTCAGTAACATTAGATAAATATCCTGATGGATATTATCCAAATGAAAAAATAGATTATTTATTTACTACATCAAATGATAATACAGTAAAAATTATAAATCTTGGAGAGTTTAATGCAGAACCGACAGCGATTATTACATTAGATAAGGAAAAGTTTGAAGTAGGTGAGACAGTAAACTTTTCAGCTGCTGAATCTTATGATGATCATACTGATAAAGAAAATCTTAAATACTCATGGGATTTTGGGGATGGAAAGAAATCTGGCAGCTTAGAAGCAACACATAAATATTATTTGCCGGGAACTTATGTTGTTATATTAACAATTACAGATGAAAAAGGAAGAACAAATACTGCTGTACAGGAGATAGAAGTAGAGGGCTCTGATACATATAGAAAATTAAAAGTAAGGGTTGAATCGACGGAAACAGGTGAATTGCTTACGGGAGTTGACATATATGTGTTAAATGACAATAATGAAGCAATTTGGAAAAATTCTAATAAAACAGGTATATTAGAAGTTTATTTATTACCTGGAGAATCATATAGTGTATATGCAGAGGATAAAAATGAAAGGTATTTGCCACGTCAGTCAAAAGTGATAATGGGTGAAGAGGATAAGGAAATAGTATTATATCTTAGCACTAATGATACAGTAAAAGGTAAAGTTACTGCTTCTGAAATGACATATGGAGAGATTAAAGAAGCAGGAATTGACATGGACTGTGATGATAACCAAAGGATTATCAAGTATGAAGTAACTTTAGTATTTGGTCCTAAAGCATCTCAAACATCAGATGTGCGTAGTTGGGAAATTTATTCAGAAGAGGTTTCAGGTGACATAAAAATTAAAGCAAAATCAGAAACTACTTCCGGAGAATTTAAAATCAATACATATATAAAAGGAAATTCAGTCTTTTTCTTAATTGTTGATGGAACTACTAAATATTTGTGTGATATGTTTCATGTGCAATTAGTGGTGTTTAATACTTCAACACAGGAATTTATTACTGATTGCGAAGCAAAATTATGTCTGCCGGATGGATTAGCACTTGCAAAAATGATTGAAGGAAAATCTAATGAAGCAATTAAAAAAATTGGAAGGATTGATAAATCTAGTGAGGCTTGTGCTGATTGGTATGTAAGAGGGGAGAAAAACGGAGATTATAAGGTGTCGACGATTGTAACCGGAAAGATGGATGATGGGACAGGCGAGACGGAACCATATGAATTTATTCATCAGTTTGAATCTCAAGACATTCTTCATGTAACAGGAGAGGCAGCTTTGGAACTGAAGATTGCAGCTAATTCTATTGCATTTTCCGGAAAAGCATATCCTATTAGAATGACATATACAAATGTTTCAGATAAAACTTTATATGGATTGAAGTTTTTCTTTGATAGGGAAGAACAAAAGGCTATTGATGGAACAATATATTTAGAAGAGTATGATACGACACATAAAGTAGTAAACCATCCAGTAGAGAAAATAGAAGGAAAAAATGGTATTTTTTGTGAACGTTTATTACCAGAAGAATCATTTACAATTACATATGTAACAACTATTGAATTCTCTAAATTAAAATCATATTTAAGTGGTATTGTGACAAGAGTTTTAGAAGGTTCAAGTACAACATTTAGAAGCACTTCGTATGAAATTATAGAGGTTCCGGATTATGATAATGATTGGAATATTTGGAAAAATTCAATTGAACATTATGTAGGAGAACCAGTAAATTTGTATACTGGTGGATTTACATATAAATATACAGATATAATTGCAAGGGGAAGACATGAATTAACATTTGAAAGAAATTATGATTCCAGAAGAAAAGTTGATAATGGACTTGGCATAGGATGGTCATCAACATATGATTATGTACTAACAGATGATAGTGAAAACGATGAAATAACTGTTAGTTATCCAAATGGAGAAAAATATATATTTTTTAATCCAAACGATAATGGAATATATGAATCTTATGGTATGTGTGGAAAAACGCTTAAAAAGAATAATAAAGAATATATATTAACTGATGTAGCAAATAAATTAAAATTTGATTGTAATGGTAAGTTGATTTCTATTATAGAGAGTGATGGTTGGGAGACTGTATTAACATATAATAACGGATTGTTGGAAAATGTATCAAGTGATGCAGGCGAGATGAAATTTATTTGGGAAAGCACAGGATATAATGGCGATAATGAAGAAGTGGGTAAGAGTAACACAAATTCATTAGAGGATATTATTAAGAATTATGATCCTGCAAAAATTGAATGGGATGCAAATAAAATAAAAGTCACTCCGAAAAAAATAGAAAATCATATTAAAACGATTAACATCAATGGAGAAAATATCACATTCACTTATAATGGGGATAATCTAGATACAGTTACAAATCTTGATAAAGATACTATGTCATTTAGTTATGATGATAATTATAATCTTATTAGTATAAAAGATTTTGAAAACGTTGAAACTATAAAAAATATTTATGATAGAAAGTGTAGAGTGACTAGTCAGGTATCAAAGGATGAAGGAACATTCACATATACTTATGATGATGAAAAATATAGAAATATATGTAAAGGGGATAATGGATATAAAAATACTGTTGAATATGATGAAAATGGAGCAATCATTCGCGAAATTGCAGGTGATATAACTGAATATACATATAATGGATATGGAAAAGTTGTAGGAGCAAAAGATTCAGATGGTATTGTATATACAGCATATGATAATAACGGAAATATTGTAAAAATGGTATATCAGGATGGAACATATGAAGAGTATACTTATCAAAATAATTTGATGACATCATATACAAACAGAAATGGTGAAATGCAGAAATATGTTTATTCAAATGAAGGACTTTTACTTAAACTCATAGATGCTAATAATAATAGCATATCTTATGAGTATGATGTAAAAGGAAATCTGGTTAAAGAAAAAACAAGTGAAGGCATCGTTATTAAATATACTTATAACAAAGCAGGATTGGTGGCAACAAAGACGGACGGTAATGGAAACGTTATCAGATATACATATGATGATTTTGGGAGGACTGTCAAAGAAACTGATAATGATGGTAATGCAAAAGAGTATACATATTCGAGAGCAGGTAAAGTTTTAAGTGAATCTGATGAAAACAAAAATACTATTAAATATAAAGTAAACAAAAATGGATTTATAACAGAAACTGTAGATACTTGTGGCAATTCTGAAAAAACAACATATAATGCACAGAGCAAGATAACAACAGTTAAATCAAAAGCCGGTTATGAAACAAAGTATGTTTATGATAAAATGGGAAATGTTACATCAGAAACAGATGCGCTTGGTAATAAAGTGAAATACACATATGATTCTTACGGAAATGTGACATCAAGAGTTGATGAAAATGATAATATATGGATGTATTCCTATGATAAGAAAGGGAGACTTAAGTCAATATCAGATCCTTATGAAAATAAAGATACATATATATATGATGACAATGGTTGGTTAATATCAAAGAAAGATGCTAACGGAAATAGCTATTCATATGAATATGATGGAACTGGCAAGGTATTGGCTGAAATTGATGAAGAAGGTAACAGAAAAACATATAACTATGATAGTAATGGCAATTTAATTACAGAGACGGATTTTAACAACAACGTTACTGTTTATACATATGATGGAGATAATAGATTAAAGAAACTAGAAACAGATAAGTGCATAACAAAATATACATATGATAATTGTAATAATGTGATTGCCATTGAAAAAGTAGATAATTCAAAAGAAAATGATAAAGTATCGAAAATATTATATACTTATGATTTCGCCGGTAGAGTGACAAGCTTTACAAATGCTAATAATAGTGCAAAGGGAAGTGATAAAGTATTATATACATATGATAAGGCAGGAAATCTTGCAACTGTAACAAAACAGAATGGGACAATAGATGCCGGAACAATTACATACACATATGATGGAAACAATAATCTTGTTTCATTAAAGAATGAAAGAGGATATGAGGAAAAATATGTCTATGATGAGCAAAGCCGATTGGTAAGTAAAACGGATGCAAATGGCGAAGTTTCATTATATGAATATGATTGTGATGACAATCTTACATTTGAATGTAAACCAAACAATTATTCTGAAAAATACGAATATGATGCAGTTGGTAAAGTTAAAAAAATGACATACGCCGAGGGAAAGGGTGAAAATTATTTACCGTATGCTGATTATTTATATGAGTATGATAAAGCAGGACGTTTAATTAGCGAAAAGGCTAAGGATAGTGAGTCCAAGTCGACAGTCGAGTTGGGACACTATACATACGATAAAGCAGGTAATGTGAAAACCATAACAGATGGATTAGGTAATGAAACATCATATGAATATAATAAGCGTGGAGATGTTACTGCTTATAAAGATGGAAATGGAAATGTTACAAGATATAGCTACGATGGAAATGGTAACATTATAAAAAAGTAGAGGCAAATAATAATGAGATTACTTTTGTATATGATTCAATGAATAATGTTATTGAACAAAAAGAAAGTAGCGGTAAAATTTGCAAATGGGAATACGATGCAAGTGGTAATATTACAAAATATGTAGATTCAGAAGGTCATACGACAAAATATGAGTATGATTTAAATGGAAATAATACTAAGATTGTTGATGCAAAAGGTAACTATGTATCAATGGAATATAACTATTTGAATCTTTTAAGTAAAAAGGAATCTAACGGAAAATTACTTGAAACATATAGTTATGATAATGCTGGAAATTTGATAAAGAAAATAGACAGCAATGGAACTGTGTATACATATGAATATAGTGCAACAAACCAAATCACAAAAATGGTTAAAACATCAAAAAATGGTAAGGCAAAATACAGTGAAATATATTCATATGATAAGGGGGACAATCTAAGTAAAATTACTTATGACGATGGGACAGAAGAGTCGTTTACATATAACGGGAATGGAGATGTTACATCTTATAAGGATAAGAATGGAAATAAGACTTTATATTCATACAGTTATAATGGAAATCTTGTTAAAGTAACGAAACCGGATGGAAACTTTAACTGTTATAGTTATGATGAAAATAACAATTTGACAGTTAAGGAAGAATGTGATGCCAAAACAGGAGAGAGTCATTTGACTAACTATAGTTACGATGCTAATGGTAATTGTACTAGAGAAGGCGTAAGTCTTGGAGAAGATAAAAAATATATATACACTTACTATAAATATGATTGCATGAATAATCTTATAAGTGTAAGTGATTCACCAAATGATGCAAAAGCACCTAATAAGACATATAAATATGATTTAGATAATAATGTTATTGAAAAAACAGAAGGTCAGGATACTATAACTTATTGTTATGACAAGGACGGCAACTTAATTTCAATGATTACACCAAACAACGAGGTGTCGTTTGATAGAGATAACCTTGACAGAATTGTTAATACAAATCAGAATGGAAAGCATGTGTCATACGAATATGATGCTGATGGAAATAAAAGTAAAATAACATATTCTGATGGAAAGGTTGTATCATATGAGTACGATGGAAATGGAAATATTATTTCTTTAAAAAATGATAACAAGTCAACATATTTTACATATGATTATTTAAATAATATAACAGAAAAGTCATCAAATGGTGTTGGTGAAACATATAAGTATGACAACTCACATAATCTCGTTAAGGTGTATGCTACAGAGGGAATAAGAGCTTATCTGATTGACAACTATGAATACGATGCTAATGGAAATATTATAAATCATAAAGAGTCAGGTAGATATACAGAAAAAACAAAGGAAACAAAATATGAATATGATGTTGAAAACAAATTAACCAAAGAAACAATTATTTCAGATGGGAAAGAATCAACAACAAAATATGAATATGATGGTTTTGGCAACTTAATATCAGAAACAAAAGATTCGTATAAAACATATTGCAAATATAATCATTTGAATCAGTTAATAGAGAAATATAATGATAATGATATAGATGCTTCCGGACTAATTAAAGGAATAAAGTATTCATATGACAGTCATGGTAATCTCGCATCAATAAATGATTATAAATCAAGTGTTATTGCGAAATTTAGTGCAACATATAATGAAAATGGACAGATTAAGACAGCTTTCAAAAATGTTAATACAAATGGAATCAAAGATATCACAAGTAACTATGAATATGATGGTTCCGGAAATTTAATAAAAGAAGCAAATGTGGTTCAGTCGTTGACAAATAAGACATCAACAGAGACGCAGTATATTTACGACTATACGGAAAAGAACCCGACAGTTTTATCAGAAATAAAAAACAATGGAGTAACAATTGATTATGCATATGGATGTGACAATAAAAAAACAGATGTTACAGTTGATACAAACATACTTTACAAAAAGACTCATGAGACATATAGTGTAAGCACAGACATAATAGGCTCTACAAGATGGGCGTTTGACTCAATAGGAAATGTTTGTGCTAGCACGGAGTATGATGCATGGGGAAATGTAACTGAAAATTCAGGTTTAACTGTTAATGCGTCAGTGCCTACAGTTAATATTACAAAGAGTTATACGGGACATATTTATGATGAGGGAACCAGATTTTGGAATGCAGGCGCAAGAGAATATGATCCGTTTACAAAAAGATTTACATCAATGGATCCAGAAAACGGAAACATATATATGCCGGAAACATTACATAAATATTCATATGCTTCGAACAACCCGGTAATGAATGTTGACTTAAATGGACGCTTTACAACATCAACATTTGAAAAAGCAGCATGTTCGGCTGTAAAAGCGGCAATAGGAGGAATATACACATTTACAGAAACAACGGTTAATGTGTGGAATGATTTTAATAATCTGATAGACAGAATACCGGCTCCGGTAAAGGCAGCGGTAGCAATTGCAGGTACAGGTGTGGCAATTGCATCAGGAGTTGCACCGGGAGCAGCAGTCTTAACAATGGCTATGGCAATGGGAGAAGGAGCAGCGGTAAATCTGGCTTTCTATGCAGTGGGCAGTTATGTTACAGGAAAACAGATGACATGGAAGGATGCTATAAAGACAGCCGGAAAAGGAGCGTTAGACGGAGCATTCCTTAATGGAATAGGACAGGGCATTGCAGGTGCAGGAAGGATTCTGGTTAATAATAAGGCAGGAATAAAGAACTTTTATGTAGACGAGACCGGTTCCGTTAAAATAGATGGGTTAAGTGATGGTAAGAGTGGTAGTACTTCTAATACTTCTAATACTTTATACCATTATACCAATAAGAAAGGTATGAATGGAATTATTGATTCAAATCAATTGAATCCGTCATTGAAAGCTAATAATCCTAAAGATGCTAGATATGGAAATGGTCAATATTTATCAGATATAACACCAGATTCAGTAACGCCAGGGCAGCTTGGAAAGAAATTTATTAATGTTCCAAACAAATACAAATATACCAATTATGTTGAAATAGATGTATCGGAGTTAGATGTGGTAAAAGGTAGAGGTGGAGTTTTTGTAATTCCGAATAAAGTTCCGTTAGATTTAACAAATAGAATTATCAGTTATGGAAAGGTGGGACAATAAATTGCTAGATAAGAAATATATTTATCTCCAAGATGAGGGGGATAAGTATTGGATAGAATTAGATGGAGAAAACTATGCTGTTCGACAAATATCTAGGGATACTTGTGGTAGATATCATTTATCATGTTTTGAGGATTGTCTGGCAGAAGGAGTTTTTGAGGAAAAATGTATCGAAAAGATAATATCAAAAAATGAATTTCAAGAATTGTGGTATAGTTGTTTAGCCAGATTTTCGAAACAATGGAAGTCTGTTAAAACAAAATATAAAATTGGTTCAAATGTTCTGGGGAGAGTAGAATATTATTATCCACAAGGAATTATTTTGAAAGGTACCGATTTTACTGCTTTATATAGGGGAAAAAATAACTATAGATTGCATGAAGAAGTAAGTGTAAGAATAGTTAAATATGATGATGACAACATGTGGTTTGTAGTAGAGTAATTTGTTTAAAGGTTGTGATATAGTTATTATTTCACAGCCTTTACTCTATTACGAGCAGTAGAATTACATAAGATTTACTTTTGAAAAGCAGTAATTTTAGTCCAATTATTGCTTCAAAAGGCAGTAAATCACATACAGATTTTTGATGGAAAGATGGTATCGGATTCTTTTGATTTTACTTTCAAGATATTACGAGAATCCATTTTTATTTAGAAATTTAGCTGTTACGTAAGATTTTTTCGTAATTAAGTTTCACTTTATTTAATATGAATTATGACATTCAGAGACAGATAATAGCCTGTTAAATGCAGACAACTAAGAGAATGAAGTGTCAATTTCCAGTAATCTGAAACTATTTGCATCTGAGAATACCAAAATTCTCCAATCTTAATCCACACTTCCTAACATCATATCTCTGTTTTGATTCATTTTGATTTTCTGAATATAAATCAAACTAATATCTCCAGAAACCAGCTCGTCCATCGATAATGCATATTTCCATAGATCCGTGGAATATTACTTTTATCATAGTGTTTGAATTTTGTATATGCTCGATTATCTGAAGCAAGAATTGTAGCTTCAAAAAACAAATAGTTCCGGGAATTTGATAAAAGAGGCAAATGAGGTTCAGTCGTTGACAGACAGAGACACAGTACGGCAATAGGAGGAATATACACATTCACAAAAACAACAGTTAATGTGTGGAATGATTTTAATAATCTAATAGACAGAATACCGGCTCCGGTAAAAGCGGCGGTAGCAATTGCAGGTACAGGTGTGGCAATTGCATCAGGAGTTGCACCGGGAGCAGCAGTCTTAACAATGGCTATGGCAATGGGAGAAGGAGCAGCGGTAAATCTGGCTTTCTATGCAGTGGGCAGTTATGTTACAGGAAAACAGATGACATGGAAGGATGCTATAAAGACAGCCGGAAAAGGAGCGCTAGACGGAGCATTCCTTAACGGAATAGGACAGGGCATTGCAGGCGCAGGAAGGATTCTGGTTAATAATAAGGCAGGAATAAAGAACTTTTATGTAGACGAGACCGGTTCCGTTAAAATAGATGGGGTAAGTGGTGGTAAGAGTAGTACTCCATCTTATGGAGCATATAGTACTAAAATCGATTCCAAGGTTACTGCAGTAGAAAAACAAGAATTGCCGAGTTGGTTAATTGATACCTATAAAGATGGGCAATATCGTACTGTAGTAACTAATGAGGAAATTACTGTATATCGTGCATTTGGATATAATGCGGAAGCTGGTGGTGCATTTGCGACAAGTAATCCTTCTATAAATAGAGTACAAACAAAAGTTGATAGTGCAATACTACTAGAGTGGAAAAATACGCTCAGGTATGAGGCAGAGATTGTTATCCCCAAAGGAACAACTTTGAATATAGGACGTGTAGGAGAGCAATATACTATGAGCGGAGCAAGACTGTCAGGAGGCGCGGATCAAATCTTATTGCCACAAAATTGGGATTTGAATTGGATTAAGAGTATTAGAAATATTAAACCTTAAGGAGCATTTATATGAACACTATATTAGAATTAAAAAAACAAATTGAAAAGGTAATTTTATTGTTAGAACAACGCTTGATAGATGACCCAGATAGGCCCATTTTAAAAACTTTATATGATAGATATGTGAGGGCTGAAGAAATATTAAACAATAATGACGATATTAAAAAAATAATGATTATTGGTGGGTGTAGAGCATATTTGGATGCATTTAGCGATTATATGAATCCATTGCTAATTGAGATGGACAAAGCAGAAAAAATGTTTTCGAATATGAATGTGAAAAAATAAATTGAAAAAACAAAAAAATCAACGGTATTCCATAATCTTAGAAACATTATGAAATAGCGCTGATTTTCTGTTAGTCTTTAATAGTCAGCTAGTTGCATCAATAAGGAAAAAAGAATTGCATGCCTATGCAGAAAACAACTGCCGTGTAAGCGGATTTTTATGCTTGTATGGAATCTGTCGACTGCATTATGACTTTTCTCTGCACATCCGACAAGTAAAGTTGTTTATATTTATCATGGAGTTTATTCTCTTGTCTTGTGGTTTCAAGATAGTTGGCATTATACTTTATGTTATGGTGTATGTTGTTATAAGGCCGTTCATCCAAGCAGCTGGCAGTTATGTTGCAGGGAAGCAGATGACATGGAAGGATGCAATAAAGACATCCAGAAAAGGAGCATTAGATGGAGCGTTTCTTAATGGAATAGGCCATAGTATTGCAGGTGTAAGAAGAATACTTTCTAATAACAAG
The DNA here is from genome assembly GCF_003479125.1 of Eubacterium sp. AF19-12LB. NCBI lineage: Bacteria > Bacillati > Bacillota > Clostridia > Eubacteriales > Eubacteriaceae > Eubacterium > Eubacterium sp. AF19-12LB. The sequence goes on from NZ_QUGP01000001.1 coordinate 246,007, forward strand.
GCAGGAATAAAGAAGTTTTATGTAGATGAAACCGGTTCTGTTAAAATAGATGGGGTAGGTGGTAGTAAGGCTGATATTACTACAGAAATTGGATATAATGCGGGAGATACTCAGGTAAGAGTAGATGGTGATTGGACTGAAAATGATATGAAACAAGCATTGTTAGGACATCCACCCAGAGGTAGATGCTGGAATATGCAAAAGTATAGTTACTATGTATTCACATGAGGGGGAAACATTACAGGAAATGCAAATAGATTTTTATGAGGCATTATTAAAATTTGGTTTAAAATGTGACGAATAGAAATTGATTAAAATAAAAAGAGCTTGAGATATACCTCAGGCTCTTTTTTGTGTTATAATAACATATACTATGTGCATTTGTTAAATACTTATGGATAAAACCTGAATAATGAAATGGAGATAGATATTATGAAAAAGGACTGGAAGAGAGAATATTTTTCAATCCCAAATTTAATGGGATATTTTAGACTGATTTTAATACCGGTATATTTAATGGTATATATTCACGCAGATGGAATGAAAGATTATGCAATTGCGGCGGGAATTTTATTGCTGTCAGCGCTTACGGATTTCTTTGACGGAAAAGTTGCAAGAAGATTTGACATGATAACTGATTGGGGAAAAATTCTTGATCCTATAGCAGATAAACTTACTCAGGGAATTGTTGTTATAAGTTTGATTTTCAGATACAGATTTATGGCGATTGTGTTGGTTATATTTATAGTCCAGCAATTGGGACAGGGAATTTTAGGACTGATATATATTAAAAAAAGCGGAAAAGTTGAGGGCGCGAAAATGTTTGGAAAAGTAAGCACGGCATTTCTTGACTTTATGGTATTAGTTTTAGTTATATGGATAGATATACCGAAAAATGTTGCATTGGCAATGATGACAGTGTCAGTATTTTTAATGACAAATTCATTGCTTAGATATTTTGATTATTATTACAAAGAGATAAGGAAATAAAATGAATGAAGTTCATTTTCTAAAGATATTTCCGATGACCAGCCAACAATTAAATGGCTAGGCAATAACACATTTTTTATAGGAGATTAACATATGAATTTTGCTCATTTACATGTGCATACAGAGTTTAGTTTGTTAGACGGCTCGAGTAAAATTAAAGAAATTACGGCAAGGGCAAAGGAACTTGGAATGAATAGTCTTGCGATTACTGACCATGGTGTTATGTATGGGGCGATAGACTTTTATCGCGCTGCAAATGCCAATGGAATTAAGCCGATTATCGGATGTGAGGTTTATGTTGCACCGGGTTCAAGATTTACTAAAGAAGCAGGGGAGAGCGAAGACCGTTACTATCATTTGGTTTTGCTTGCCGAAAATAATAAAGGATATAGCAATTTGTCAAAAATCGTATCAAAAGGATTTGTTGACGGATTTTATTATAAACCACGAGTAGATTACGAGGTGTTACAGGAATTTCACGAAGGTATAATATGCCTAAGTGCATGTCTTGCAGGTGAGGTGCAGAGATATCTGGCAAGAGGAATGTACGAAGAAGGAAAAAAAGCAGCGCTTAAATATCAGGATATTTTTGGAAAAGGCAATTATTTTCTTGAAATGCAGGACCATGGAATTCCTGAACAGCGTATGGTTAATCAGCAGCTTATGCGTATGAGTCAGGAGACAGGTATTGAGTTAGTGTGCACAAATGACGTGCATTATACTTATGATACCGATGTAGAAGCGCATGATATTTTGTTGTGTATCCAGACAGGTAAAAAGCAGTCAGATGAAAATCGTATGAGATATGAGGGAGGGCAATATTATTTAAAAAGTCCCGAAGAGATGGCTGAATTATTTAAATTTGCGCCTGAAGCATTAGAAAATACGCAGAAGATTGCAGACAGATGTAATGTTACATTTGAATTTGGTGTTACAAAACTTCCTAATTATGAAGTGCCTGAAGGTTACACTCCGGCAACATATTTGAGAGAATTGTGCAATAATGGATTGCAGAAGAGATATGTCGATACAAAGCTTGATTATGATTGCCCGATGTCTTTAGGACAATTGAAAGAACGCTTAGATTACGAACTTAGCACAATTGAAACCATGGGATACGTGGAATACTTCCTTATCGTATGGGATTTTATAAATTATGCAAAGACAAATGGAATTGCAGTAGGTCCGGGACGAGGTTCGGCAGCAGGAAGTATAGTTTCGTATTGCCTTGAAATTACGGATATTGACCCTATTAGATATAACTTACTTTTTGAAAGATTTTTAAATCCTGAGCGTGTGTCCATGCCCGATATTGATATTGATTTTTGTATCGAAAGAAGGCAGGAAGTTATTGATTATGTAGGAAGAAAATATGGCAAAGACCATGTCGCTCAGATTGTTACATTTGGAACTTTAAAAGCCAGAGGTGTGCTTAGGGATGTAGGTAGGGTACTTGATATGCCATATGCACAGGTGGATGCAATTGCAAAGACAATTCCTAAGGAATTGAACATTACTCTTGATGGAGCTTTGAAGGAAAGTAAAGAGTTTAAGGATTTATATGAGAGTGATGAACAGATTAAATATCTTGTTGATATGTCACGAAGACTTGAAGGGCTTCCACGTCATGCTTCAATGCATGCGGCAGGTGTAGTAATTTGTGCAAAACCTGTTGAAGAGTATGTTCCGCTTTCAAGAGCAAGTGACGGTTCAATTACAACCCAGTATATAATGACAACATTAGAAGAATTGGGACTTTTAAAAATGGACTTTTTAGGATTGAGAAACTTAACTGTAATTCAGAATGCGGTTAGATTTGTTGAAAAAGACCATAATATAAAATTGGATATGCATAGCATAGATTATGATGATAAAAAAGTATTGGCTTCTATAGGAACAGGAAATACAGAAGGAATTTTCCAGTTGGAAAGTGGCGGTATGAAAGGGTTCATGAAGGAATTAAAACCTCAGAATCTTGAAGATATAATAGCCGGAATATCACTATATCGTCCGGGTCCTATGGATTTCATTCCTAAATATCTTGAGGGAAAAAATAATCCGGAAGCAATTACTTACGACTGCCCGCAACTTGAGCATATATTAGAGCCAACTTACGGCTGTATTGTATATCAGGAACAGGTTATGCAGATAGTTAGGGATTTGGCAGGATATACATTAGGACGAAGCGACTTGGTTAGAAGAGCCATGTCAAAGAAAAAAGATTACGTTATGCAGCAGGAAAGACAGAACTTTGTTTATGGAAATAAAGAAGAAAATGTACCGGGCTGCATAGCAAATGGAATAGATGAAAAGACTGCAAATAAAATTTATGATGATATGATTGATTTCGCCAAATATGCTTTCAACAAGTCTCATGCGGCGGCATATGCAGTTGTTGCCTATCAGACAGCATATTTGAAATACTATTATCCGGCAGAATTTATGGCAGCTATGCTTACATCTGTCATGGATAATGCAGAAAAAGTATCTGAATATATTTATTCATGCCGCTCAATGGGAATAAAAATACTTCCTCCGGATATAAATGAAGGAGAAAGCGGATTTTCTGTATCTGAAAATTGCATACGATATGGTTTGACTGCAATTAAAAGTGTAGGAAAAAATATTATTGATGCGATTGTAATGGAAAGAAATGCAGCAGGAAAATATAAATCATTAGAAGATTTTATCTCAAGAACAAGTCCGCTTGGAGTTAATAAGAGAGCTGTTGAAAACTTTATTAAGGCAGGGGCTTTGGATTCGCTTGGAGCGACAAGAAAACAAATGATGATGGTTTATGTTCAAATCATGGATTCAGAGGCACAGGAAAGAAAAAACACCATGGCAGGTCAAATGAGTTTATTTGATTTTGTAAGCGAAGAAGATAAAGCAGATTTTGAAATTAAAATGCCTGATGTTGGTGAGTATTCAAGTGACCAGATGCTTGAATTTGAAAAAGAAGTTTTAGGAATCTATGTTAGTGGACATCCTTTACAGAAAGAAGAAGCAAGATGGCGTAAGCATATTACAAATATTTCCACTGATTTTGCTGAAGTAGGAGAAGATGAGGAAAATACAAAAGTCGAAGACAAGGCAAGAGTAACAATAGGTGGAATAATTACCGGAATTACAAAAAAATATACAAGACAGGGGCAGCCTATGGCATTCTTAACATTAGAAGATTTGTTAGGTTCTGTTGAAGTAATTGTATTTCCAAGACAATATGAAAAATATAAAACACTGATTGCTGAGGATAATCAGATATTTGTTAACGGACAGGCAAGCTTAGAAGAAAATGCAGCAGGTAAAGTTATTGCAAATGATATAAAAGCATTTGATGAATATGGTACAAGTCTTTGGATTGCATTTGCAGATAAAGATGATTATACAAATAAGGAAGCAGAGCTGTTTGAATTACTTTCTGAAAATAAGGGAAAAGATAAGGTTATAATATATCTTGTGAAGGAAAAACAGAGTAAAATGTTGCCTGCTATGTATAGAGTAGATTCAAATGATACATTAGTTGAAAAATTAAAGGCTATGTATGGAGAAAAATTTGTAACAAAAGTATTAGAGTAGTATTTGTAACAAAGATATTAGAGTAACATTTGCAATAAAGATATTGTAGTAACAGTTGCAACAAAATTGTAAAGCAGCAATTGTAACAAAGATATTAGAATAATTGATAAATAATAAAATTATCAGATATTTATTTGGGAGTAAAAATGAAAGTTGATAAAGCTATAAAAGCTACATTTAATACAAATTTAATAATTCTTAACGGCTTTTTAGTTGCTCTTTTAGTAGGAACTATATTGTTAATGTTGCCCGTTTCCTCTGCAAGTGGAAATGGAACAGATTTTATTACGGCATTGTTTACGGCAACGACATCGCTTTGTGTGACAGGTCTGGTAGTTGTGCCTACATATGCATACTGGAGCATATTTGGAAAAGTAATAATACTTATATTAATACAGCTTGGCGGGCTTGGGATTATTAGTTTTACAATTGGATTTCTAATTATAATAGGAAAGAAAATTTCTTTGAAAGAAAGAAAAATGATACAGGAATCGTATAATCTTGATTCGGCACAGGGTGTCTTAAAAATATTGAGAAAAATATTTGGAATCACTCTAAAAATAGAAGGAATAGGAGCGATACTTTATTCCATACAGTTTATTCCTGAATATGGAATCGTAAAAGGAATCTGTTACAGCGTATTTCATTCGGTATCTGCGTTTTGTAATGCGGGAATAGATATAATTGGAAATGACAGTCTTGTTAAGTATCATGGAAATGTGCTTGTCAATTTTACAACTGTGATGTTAATCATATGTGGTGGTATTGGATTTATTGTATGGCTTGATATCGGTGGCATAATAAGTGAAATCCGTAACAAAAAATTGAGCCCAAATAAATTTATAGAAAGAATGAAATTGCATACAAAGCTTGTATTGATTACGACAGCTATTTTAGTTGGAGGAGGATTTTTATTTATTCTTTTATTTGAATATAATAATCCGGACACGCTTGGGAATATGACATTTGGAAATAAATGCTTAGCGGCTTTATTTGAAGCGGTAACGCTTAGAACAGCAGGATTTATTACTGTGCCGCAGGCAGGATTTAGAGATGGAACATTTATGATAATGTGTGGTTTGATGATTGTTGGCGGTTCCCCTTTTGGAACAGCAGGTGGAATTAAAACAACTACATTGGCACTTATTTTTCTACTAACCTGGTCAACTATAAAAGGCAAGGAGGATATAGAGGTTTGCAGAAGAAGAATAAATAAACAAAATGTCAGAAGTGCAGTAGCAATCGGAACAATAGTACTTAGCATACTTGCAGTAGCAATTATGGCGTTAAGTTTTACGGAAGATGCACCTTTGAAGGTAATTACATTTGAGGCTGTTTCAGCCCTTGGAACAGTTGGACTTAGTATGGATTTTACAGCAAGTCTTACAGCTATAGGAAAACTTATTATAATAGTACTTATGTTCTTTGGAAGAGTAGGACCTATAACGATTGCCATGGCAATGGCAGGCAGGGCAAGAAAAGATAGAAAGATAACGAATTATCCTGAAAAGAGAGTAATGATTGGATAAAATTCAAACAAGTAATGTGATTATATTTTTAAAATGTAATATTCAGTAATAAACGGATGAAATTTAAATGAAATAAAGTATGCAGAAATTATTTTATATTAAAAAATTTTGTATACAGTTTTAAACAAATGAATTAGAAGGAGCATAAAATGAAGGACGTAGCGGTTTTTGGAATTGGAAAATTAGGAAAAACATTTGCAGTAACTTATTCAAAAAAAGGTGGAAAAGTTTTTGCAATTGATAGACGTCAGGAAAGAGTAGATGGAATTGCAGAAGATGTGACATATGCCATAAGAGCCGATGTTACAGAGGAAAATGTTGTAGAAAATCTGGGAATCAATAATGTAGATGCGGTAGTAGTTGCCCTTGGAAATAATTTTGAGGCAAGCATAATTGTTACTACAATATGCAAATCTTTAGGGATTCCATACATTGTTGCTTCAGCGATGGACAAATTACAGGCAGATGTACTGATGAAAATTGGTGCGGATCATGTTATTTTACCGGAAAGTGAAACTGGAAAAAGGCTTGCAAATGGAATGGCAAGTGGAGGGCATTTTCAGGATATTGCTGATTTGTCAGATGAATTTAGCATAATTGAAACTAAGGTTCCAAAAGAATGGATTGGTAAAAGTTTAATAGAATTAAATCCAAGAAAGAAATTTGGATTCAATGTAATAGCAGAGAAGGTAAATGGTGTTTATAAAAATAATATAGATGCGGATAAACCTTTTGGAGATCAGGAATCAATAATTGTAATTGGTGATAATGAGAAATTATTAAGAGTATTTAAAGAGGGTTAAAAAATGATAATCACATCAAATACAAATGAACAGATAAAGAATTTAATTCATTTAAAGGATAAGAGCAAAGCCAGAAAAACTTCAGGAACATTTATTGTAGAAGGAATTAAAATGTTTCAGGAAATACCAAAAGAAGATTTTATTAAGGCTTATGCTTCTGAAAGCTTTTATGAAAAAAGAAAAGAAGAAATATCAGATTATTTTAAGAAAAATAATTTAAAAGAAGATGTTCAACTTGTTAGCGACAGTGTATTCAAAAAAATATCAGATACAGTAACGCCACAGGGAATATTAGCTGTTGTAAGACAAAAAACATATTCTATTGAAGATATAATAAAATCAAGAAATAAAGAAAAAAGCTGTATTGTTGTACTTGATAGAATTCAGGATCCCGGGAATCTCGGTACAATAGTAAGAACAGGCGAAGCTGCCGGAATTACAGGAATAATTATGAGTAGTTCAACTGCAGATATTTATAATCCAAAAGTTATACGTTCTACGATGGGGTCAATTTACAGAGTGCCATTTGCAATAGTAGCTGATTTGCCTAAAGCAGTAGATATATTAAGAGAAGATGGTATAACATGTTTTGCAGCACATTTAAAGGGTGAATTATATAATTCAGGAACACTTACAAAGGATTGTGCTTTATTAATTGGAAACGAAGCAAATGGATTAAGTGATGAAGTAGCAAATAAAGCAGACAAACTAATTAAAATCCCTATGGCAGGAAAAGTAGAATCACTAAATGCGGCAATTGCAACATCAATATTAATGTATGAAGCAACAAGGTAAAAAGGTTCTAAACTTTGGATTTCTCCATGCTTGACAAAGAAACAAAAAAACTCCCACATTTGTATCTTATTCTTGTAAAGTTCTATGATATCAATAAAGAACGCCCGCGCTGCTTGTCGCTCGTAGCAGTTCTAAATATTCAGCACATAGACCGGCTTTGAAACCTAAAGTTTCAGCCGGTCTATGCACCGAATATTTGAACCGACGGCGCCAAATGCACTTTATTTGATATCATAGAACTCCACAGTTATGAGAACAAATGTAGGAGTCTTATTTTATAAAGCTGATAATTTCTCTACAGCTTTGTCATCAAGTATTTCTTCAAAATGTTCAAGATAAAATAAATCTTTTGCATACGTTGCACTTTCAATTTGACCGTGTTCTGTGATAAATCCTAAAATTTTATTTAATACTGAAGGCTCAGTTGATTCTAAGCATATAGATAAATAATATTTATTGTTATATGGAGATTTATATACAGAACTATCTCCTTTAAAATAAGGCATGATTAACTTTGTTACAGTAATCACATCGCTTAAATTATCATATATTGAAATATTGTAAAGCAAGTCAGAATCACCGGAATTATCCGATACTTCGTCCTTTACAGATGAAACAATGTTGTCTAATTCTTCCGGATTAATATCGTCAAATGGATCAAAAGCATCTTCCTCTTTATTAGAAGAAAATAATTTAGCTAAACTGCTTCCGCGGTCATCTCCATCTTCAACTTTTGTAATCAATAAAACGATATTTTCAGGAGAAACCGGAATTGCTTCAACCATAAGAGGTTTGTCGTTTACTTCAAATCCAAAATCCTCATTGGCCTGACGCATCATATCTTGAAAAAGTTCCTTTGTTTTCCCTGCCCCAAAAGCCAATTCACTGAATTTAATATGTCTGTCTTCTAAATCAGCACGGCTTATTGTGCAACGAATCTGCTTATCATTGATTTTTTCAATTTTCATAAAATCACCTCACTAACAGTTTAGATTCGTATAGTTTATTATATCCACTATAAAAAAATATGTAAAGTTTTCATCCATATTTTAATATGTAATATATTGCAAATATGGAAAAGTTTCAATATAAAATAAGGATATTTGACAAAATATTCTTATTTATATTTATATTATACGTCAAAAAAGAACACAATATGTCAAAAAAATGAAAAATATATGATATATATGATAAATAAGATGTTGGGGTCAAAAGCCCCAACTTTGACGCCTGCGGATTGTATTTTTTAACAAATCGTTCTAAATTAATGTTGCGTATTTTATACAATATGTGTATAATGATTGAGAGAAGGAGTATATGTTATAATATGGGTAAGAACACTTCTTTGCAACTATTGGAATGCCGATATGCAACGACTTACTATTAATAAGTTTTATGAAATGTTAATATATATCACAATTATTATTTAAAGTATTAATAGTTTGACCTTTTATAATACGGAGTATACGGAATTTCCCTTAAACAAATAAAAGAGCCGGTTATATATAATAATATTTGTCAGATAATGTATTTGAACAATTATTATAATAACGGGCTCTTAGTTTTTTGCTAATTTATTTTATAGAGAACACATACACCATTTTCCATAAACACGTTTACCTTTAACAATTTTAAAAGGTCTGATTTTTACATATAAATATTGTTTTGACGGATTGTTTGAATCCGTATTAATTCTTCCGTTTAATACAACTTTTGCTGAAGTGTTTTTTCTGCCAACATCCATAGCCTTGTATTTTTTGAAGTTTTTATTTGTAGCATATCTTATCTGATATCCTGATGCTCCGGTAACCTGATTCCAATGGATTGTGCCTGAAAATTTTTTCTTGTTTTTAAACTGACTTAATAAAGAAATATAGGCATTTGTTTTTGCAGATTTAATTCCGGCAGAATAACATATTCTCAAATTATTACAGCCATCAAAAGCTGTATCCGAAATAGAAAGTTTGTTACCGTTAATTGTAATATTTTTAAAATCAGAACAATTGCTAAATGCAAAACTTTCAATATTTGTCACGGAATATGGAAGGGTTATATTCTTTAATATAGTATAAGCGAAAGATGAGTTGCCAATAGTTTTAATACCATGTCCAAAAGACACATTTGTGAGTGGATTATTTTCAAATGCACCTTCACCAATTATTTCAATATTATCGCCTAAAGTTAAATCAGAAATACTATTGCGACTAAACATATGATTTGGAATTGTCTTAAGGTTTAAAGGAAAGTTTATAGTTTCAATAGCGTTATCAGCAAATACATAGTCACCCCATGTAAGAACAGTTTCAGGAAGTGTTATGCTTTTAAAATTACATAATCTAAAAGCACGATTTCCTATATAATATAATTTGTCAGGAAAATTAATTTCCGAAAGATATATGCAACCATTAAAGGCATCATCTCCAATTTTTAAAAGAGTAGATGGAAGTATAACTTTTTTAAAAGAGTATCTTGAGTCTGTTACATATGAATTAAATGCGTTAGGAGCAATTTCTGTTACTCCCTCGGGAATTTCAACAGTCGAAAGTCTGCCGTTATAACCGATAACAACATTGTCGTTTGTAATAAACATACCATTTTCAAATCTCAGTTTATTGCCAAGAGCCAGTGAAAGATGATAAATATCTATGCGGGCTAATGAACTGTAAAGAGTAGAAATGCTTAAGGAATCAAGTGTGTCTGATCCAATTGCAATGTCAGTTACAGAGGTCTGAGAAACAGAGGCCTTAGCAAAATATTTATCTTTTTCTATGGTTGTAACGCTTCCGGGAATCACTAGTTTTGTAAGATTAGTACAGCATGCGTAAGCATCGGAAGACGAATCTGTCTGGGCATAAAGAATAGACTGAAGGTTAAATTCCTGACAACCATCTTCAATAATTAGTTCAGTTCTTTCAGAAGGAACACGAACTATGTTCAAACCATTTTTAGAATAAATTATACCATTTATAGATTTATATGCAGGGTCTTTTTTGTAAACTACAAGATTGTTTGTTTTTACTGTTGAAACTACATCTAACTTAAGAGACGATGAAAACTTAACTGTTTCAATTATAGTATCTCCGCTTATGGAATCGTATGCATCATCCCCCGGGAGTGTCTTAACATTATAATTTCCGGGAACTGATAATTTAGACAATGAATCACAAGAAGAAAATGCACATTGTCCAATAGTGCTAACAGTGTTTGGTACTATAATCTTTTTTATTTTTGTTCCGTAAAAAGCGTAACAATTTATGACTTTCAAAGTGTTTGGAAGCTTAACTTTTTGCAGATTTTTACAATTATAAAATGCGTATTTAGAAACAGATGTAACGCCATTTCTTATAATAACGGTATGTATTTGTCTGTTCTTTTTAAATGTCATTGAGTTAGGCATTTTACCTTTTCCATAAATGGTAATAGTTCCATCCTTTATTTTATATTTGACGGAAGCTATCTGAGTGGAAGAGCTACTTTGATTGATTTTTGCTGCCGCATTTACATTTTTTGAAATTGCACTATTTCCAAAAATAAATATAGAACAAAAAAATGTAAGGATTAATAAAGTTACACCAGATTTAAAAGTTTTTGCCATATAAATCCCTCCTCTCACAGCTTTGAACAGCTGGATAAATTTGAAATTTTTCATACAAATAAATATGTATTTTCCGCTCATACTAATTGATTTAATTATACCAAAATATAGTCTGAAATTAAACAAAAGTTATTAAATCTTAAGATATATAAAGATGAAATTATGTTATATATATGTTATGATGTAGTAGTTAAATATTTGCAAAAAATATGCTAATAAAATGATGTGAATATCAAAAATATGCATAATAAATTGGTAAGCCTATAGTAGTGTTCAATTTAGGAAGATATTCACAGAGGAGGAAGAACAAGTGAGAAAGAGCATAAAGTATATAATGACAATGGCTACAATTTCAGCCATGGCAATGACAATGACAGGATGTTTTGGACCGGAAACAAGTAAAGAATATGTTACTTTGAATGATTATATGATGCTTCATTATACAGATGATGATGGAAATGAGGTTACAGCGACATCTGCAGATGGAAATGAAATGGCAGCAGTTGCCTGTGATAATGAATATGTAAATAAATATGCATTTGAAAAAGATGGCGATACTTATATGGATATAAGTGGCGTGAAAAAATATATTGATGACAGATTTTACTATGACAGTACGGAAAATACAGTTATGTATACTAATGCAACTACAATATATACAAGCCCTGTAGGCAGCAATGAAGTTACAGGCAATACAAAAGAAAATCTTGATTTTACATCATCAGTTATGGATGGTGAGATATGTTATGTAAATTTAAAATATATAAGCAAATACATTGATTTTGATTATAAATATGCAAAAGCAAATGGGGATAAGCCTGCAGTTGTTGTAGTTAATACAAAAAGCCGTGAAGATAAAAATGGCACTGTAAAGAAAAATACTCAGATTAGAACAGATGCAGATTATATGGCTGATATTGTTAGTGACGTAAAGGCTGATACAAAACTCACAATTTTAGATAAAGGTGATGAATGGGATAAAGTTGCTACAGACGATGGAGTTATAGGTTATATTTTAAATAAGAGAGTTAAAGTAGGAAAAACAACAAAAGTTTCATATAAAAATGATTATGATACATATACGCATAATGTTTTAGATAAAAAGATAAGCCTTGCATGGCATCAGGTTATGTATTCATCAAGTAATTCAGGGTTAAGTGACATGATAAAAAACGCTAAAGGTCTTAATGTTATTTCACCAACATGGTTTAGCGTAAGTGATTCAAAGGGAGAAGTGTCATCAATAGGCTCAGCGGATTATGTAAAGAAGGCACATAGTGCTGGACTTGATGTATGGGGACTTGTAAGTGATTTTGAAACAGATGGCAATGGAGATTATTATATAAAAACAGTTGTAAATAATACAAAAGCAAGACAAAAGATGGTTTCTAATATAATGAAATATGCATCATTATATGATTTAGATGGAATTAATGTAGATTTTGAATATATAAATGTTTCTGAGGGAGCCGGATATTTACAGTTCTTGAGAGAATTGTCAATTGAATGCAGAAAGAAAGGTATAGTTTTATCAATAGACAATTATCAGCCGTCTGCATGGACAGAATTTTATGACAGAAATCAGCAGGGAAGATTAGCAGATTATGTTGTTGTAATGAATTATGACGAACATACAACTTCAAGTAATGAGGCAGGATCAGTATCATCATTGACATTTACGGAAGAAGGTTTAAAAAATACAATTGATGAAGTGGGAGATGCTTCAAGAGTAATTAATGGAATGCCATTTTATACAAGAATATGGACGGAAACTCCTGAGGACGAATCAGATGGAAATGGAAAATTAATCGAAGATGCTGCAAATGGTAATTATGTTTTGTCAACAAAGGCTGTTTCAATGGATGCGGCAAAAGAAGCGTATACAGAAGCAGGGGCTACACCTAGTTATAATGAAGAAACAGGACAAAATTATGTTGTTTATGAAAAAGGAAGCAGCACATATATGATTTGGCTAGAAGATGAGACTTCAGTAAAGGCAAGACTTGAGTTAATGAACAAGTACGAAATTGCCGGGGCAGGATATTGGAAATTAGGATTAGAGTCAGACGATATATGGAATACGATTTCACAATATTTTAAATAATTACTCATAAAAATTGTTTTGGCTTCATATAATTTTAAAGAAGGAGTGAGGCCATGATTAATACAAAACGAGTTTTTTACATTTATTCTTACAAAAGAGGAGTAAAGGGCAGAAATGTAGGATTTGCCAGAATCAGGGGAAGAGATGATAATTATAAGTTGAATGTATCCATTAAAGTTCCGGTAGAATATGGTGCTGAGAATATGGAAATATGCCTGCTTAAAAGAAATCAGGGATTTGTATCCGGATATAAGGTTGGCACAATGACACCATTTAATGAAATATGTAAATTCAATACCGTGATTAGTTCGAAAAAATTGCGGGAAGCTGAATTTGATATAAATGATATTGATGGAATTTATATATTTGGAACAGAGCAGGATGGATATGCTTTTTTTGCAAAAATGGAGGATGAATTGAATGATCATCCAAAAGAATTATTTGATTATCAGATGGACAAATTTAATAGGAATTCACAACTTGTATATGTAAATTAGGAGCATTGCCAATGAATGAAAAATACATGAAAGAGGCAATTAAGCAGGCAAAAAAAGCTGCTTCAATAGGTGAGGTACCGATAGGTTGCGTAATTGTTTATAAAGATAAAATTATAGGTAGAGGCTATAATAGAAGAATGACAGATAAAAATGCTTTGAGTCATGCAGAATTGAATGCAATAAAAAAAGCAAATAAGGTGTTAGACGACTGGAGACTTGATGACTGTGAAATGTATGTAACAACAGAACCGTGTCAAATGTGTGCCGGTGCAATTGTACAGGCAAGGGTAAAAAAAGTTTACATAGGTTGTATGAATCCCAAGGCAGGTTGTGCCGGTTCTATTATGAATTTGTTTAATGTAGATGCTTTCAATCATCAGGTAGAAAGTGAAAATGGAATTCTTGAAGAAGAGTGCAGCATGTTACTTAAGGAGTTTTTTAGAAATCTTAGAAATAAAAAGTAGTTTCATTTAGTATTATTTTACGTTGACAAAGTAAAATAAAATAATGTATACTAAATGTCTGTAATTGAATAAGTTTAAAACTTCCGCGCAGCCGGGGAGATAGCGGTGCCCTGTACCTGCAATCCGCTACAGCAGGGGTGATGCTTTGCGTCGGGTCTATTTTGTAGAGCTGCCCTTTATAAGTGATGTTGACGCTTGGGTCTTGTGCAACGGAAATTTGTGAATCGTGTCAGGTCAGGAATGGAGCAGCACTAAGCAAAACCTTTCGTGTGACGCGAGGGTGCCTGAGCTGAGTTAACTGTAGAGGTAACGTCTATGAGATTTTCACAAAACAAAGCGCGCGGATTAAAATAAAAAGAGCTATGACTTTATAAGTTATAGTTCTTTTTTTGCCGAAAAAAAGATTCACATATATAAGGTGGTTTGCTATAATGAAGCAATGTATTTAATATGACGATTAGGTATAAATGCATAATATAAAAGATACTAAAATAGAAATGCAAATGAGTAAAAGTATAATTAAAAAATAAAGCGTGGTAAAAAATGAAAGATATGGTTGGTAATAAATTTATGAAACTAAAAAATGAACTTCATATTGGGAAGAATGACATAATAGCTATGGGGTTAATGCTATTGGCATTATTAATACTTATGCAGTATAGAACATATAGACCGTTTTTAGATGAATCAGACAATTTTTTAGGAGGAAAAATATTAAGCCGTGGCGGGGTTATATATAAAGATTATATATCCCAACATATGCCGGGGATGTATTACATTGTTGGAATTATTGTAAAGTTAGGCTTTACGGAAATTCAGGAAATACGTACATGCTTTTATTTATTAATATTTTTGTCGTGGATAGTTATGTATTTTAGATACAAAAATATATTTTCATCGTGGATAATTCCCACTTTTGTATTTATGTATTTGTCTATGTTCAGTATTTCTAAAGGACATACAGTGTTGGCTGAACAGATAGAAATTATCGCGTTTATGGTGCTTATATGTGAATTATTTTTATTTTTTAAAACAAAAAAATTAAAATTAAGTTCAGCAATTTTTATTTCAATTAGCACATGGTTAGCAATTGCCTGTGCTATGACTGCGGTATGGACAATATTTTTTATGGCACTTATATTTATCATAATTTATATTGAACAATTAAAAAGTAGTGAAAATAAAAAAAATATAATGAATGAGATTATAAGAACCAGTGTGATAATAGCAATTCCTTTTATAATATGGATGGTTTATTTATTAAAAACTAATTCAGTAGAAGAATGGTTTTACCAGGCATATAAATTTAATCAGGAAGTGTACGGAAAATATGTTAATTTCTCAGGAATATTTAAAACGGTTATTGATCCGTTTTTTGGATATGGAAATATGATATGGAAGGCAGTTCAACAATTAACAGTATCGCTTTATTCAAGTGCAATAATTTTGGCGTATGTAGTAGTTAATATTCTTTTTTGCATAGAAATGAGTCGAAAAGGGAAAATATATGGAATACTTATGTTTGTTACCATTATAGCAATGGGAAATAGAAGTTTTGGTATATGGTCATCAGATGAAAATATGCATGCAACACCGTATTTGGCAATGACGGGATTTATGTTAGCGTATTTGTTATTTGAAGTTTGGAACGTTCGAAAAGTGACAATAATAATGCTAACATTTCTTATGATTGTACCGATTACATCAGCTCTTAATGAAGTGAGCGAATATAATAACAATATTAAATATGTAGAAACTTCTGATACGGCAAAATATATAAATGCATTAACTAAAAAGAATGAAAAGATATTTTTGGTTGGTTTTAATGAATATAATGATTACAATGCATATAATAGAATGCCGGCAACAAGGTTAGTACATATTCATCCGTGGTTTATGGAAGAGTTTCAACAGGATGTAATTAATGATTTGGAAAAAAATAAAACAAGAGTAATTGTTAACGCTGAGGATATGGATATATGGGGATATAAATATGTAGATTATGCCGCATCTTTGAGAAATTATATATTACAGAATTATACTCAGATTGGAAAAAGTGAAGCAAATGTATGGGTGCGAAATGATTATTACGAAAAGGCTCTTGAAAAACTGAATTATGACAATAATATGATAGTGCCAAATAATGAAGAATTAAAAGGTATTACATCAATAAATGGAAAGAGAGTGTCGGAATGTTTTGTACCTAAGGTGAAAAAATTGGTTAAAATTTCAACATATATAACAATAAACGGGGATATAAGAGATGGATATTATATGGTGGATTTATATTCTCAAAAGGATAAAAAATGTATTTATAGTAGTGTAGTTCCGATTAGCGGAATAGTTGATGGATGGCAAATGTTTGACTTAGATGATGTTAAAGTGACTCCGGGGAATAAATATGAAGTAAGAATTTCAGTAGCAGGCGTGTCTGAAACATGTAATGTTAATATAGGAGTTATAAAAAATAATGCATCATTAAAAACAAAAATTAACAACAAATTGATTAATCAGGATTTAGCCTTAAGAGTTTATGGAAAATAGAATGAAAAATAGTCCCAAATATTGGATATATTCTAATATTTGGGATTTATTTTTGTTCCAAAATATTATATAATGAATCCAAAGGTATGCCCATTTATAGGAATGAAAACATTTTTATAAATACTAAGCATATTTTTTAGATTTAAAATAGACACAGGAAGGAGCGGGCTAATGTCATATACAGCTTTATATAGAAAGTTTAGACCGGCAACGTTTGACGAAGTAAAGGGACAAGATCATATTGTTAAAACTTTACAGAACCAGATTGAAGCTAATAGAATAGGCCATGCATATCTTTTTTGTGGAACACGAGGAACAGGTAAGACAAGTATTGCAAAGATATTTGCGAAAGCAGTTAATTGTGAACATCCGGTAAATGGAAGCCCATGTAATGAATGTGCATCATGCAAAGCTATTGCAGCAGGAAGTTCAATGAATGTAGTTGAAATCGATGCGGCTTCTAATAATGGTGTTGATAATATCAGACAAATTAGAGAAGAAATTCAGTACTCACCAGCGGATGGAAAATATAAGGTTTATATTATTGATGAAGTACATATGCTGTCTATAGGAGCGTTTAATGCGTTATTAAAGACATTAGAAGAACCACCGGCATATGTTATTTTTGTGCTTGCAACTACCGAACCACATAAGATTCCTATAACAATTCTTTCAAGATGTCAGCGATATGATTTTAAGAGAATCACTATAGATACGATAGCAGACAGACTTTCAGAATTGATGGAGAAGGAACAGGTTACAGTTGAAGATAAGGCAATCAGATATGTTGCAAAGGCAGCAGATGGTTCTATGAGAGATGCGTTAAGTCTTTTGGATCAGTGTATTGCTTTTTATTTAGGACAAACACTTACCTATGATAATGTACTTGAAGTGTTAGGTGCTGTAGACACAGAAGTGTTCAGCAAACTTATCAGAGGCATTATAAATGGAGATGTTGTTGGTAGTCTGCATATATTGGATGATATGATAATGCAGGGAAGAGAACTTGGACAGTTTGTAAATGATTTTATCTGGTATATGAGAAATTTATTATTAGTTCAGACATCAGATAATGTTGAGGATGTAATTGACGCATCCGCAGACAGAATCCAGGCATTAAAAGAAGAAGCGCAGATGGTTGAGACCGAAGTTCTTATGAGATACATAAGAGTTTTTTCGGATTTGTCAAATCAGATAAAATATTCTTCACAGAAAAGAGTTTTAATAGAAATAGCTCTTATAAAGCTTAATAAACCGGCAATGGATACGGATGTAAGTTCCTTATTAAACAGAATGGCTTTAATTGAAAATAAATTAGAAAATGGTGTTGTTGCAGTAAGCCCTACAACAACGCAAAGTGCCACACCGGAGAGGCAGTCACAACCTAAAAAGAAATTTGATAAGGCGATACCAAAGGATGTGCAGGAAGTTGCTGATAATTGGGGAATGGTACAAAAACATTTGCCAACACACTTTAGAGCATATTTTAAAGACGCAAGATTTAGTGTGAAAGGTGACAACATATTACTTGTTGTATTTAAACATGGTGCAGTAGGTTATAATCAGTGTAATAAGCCGGAAGTCATAGAAATGCTAAATACAATTATTAGCGAACAGATAAAGAAAGAAGTTACAGTTGAAGTACAAATGCTTGAAGATAATCAGAATTTTGCAGATGTATATCAGGAAGTAATCTCAAGAATAAACATGGATATTGAAGAGGAGGATTTTTAACATGGCAAGACGTGGAGGATTTCCAGGTGGCGGAATGCCACAGAATATGAACAATTTAATGAAGCAGGCTCAGAAGATGCAGAAGCAGATGGAAGAAGCTCAGGCAAATCTTGAAAGCCAGGAATTTACAACTACAGCCGGAGGCGGTGCAGTTGAAGTGACAATTACAGGTAAGAAAGAAATTACAAAAGTAAAAATTGATGAAGAAGTTGTAGACCCTGATGACATTGAAATGTTAGAAGATTTAATTATGGCTGCAGTAAATGAGGCAATCAGAACTGTAGAAGAAAATACAACACAGCAGATGTCTAAAATAACAGGCGGTCTTGGCGGATTATTTTAAGGAGTAGACATTGGATTATTACAGTGGATATATATCAAAGTTGATTGAGGAACTTTCCATACTTCCGGGAATTGGCGCTAAGACAGCGTCAAGACTTGCATTTTATATATTAGATATGCCACAGGAACAGGTGGAAGAGTTATCCCAATCAATTATTGATGCTAAGAAAAATGTAAAATATTGTAAAAAGTGTTTTACTTTGACAGATCAGGACATTTGTCCTATTTGCGCAAGTAAAGACAGAGACCATAAAACAATTATGGTTGTAGAAAACACAAAAGATATGGCAGCCTATGAAAAAGTAGGAGAATATAAAGGGGTATACCATGTATTACATGGTGCCATAAATCCTTTAATGGGAATTGGACAGAATGATATAAAACTTAAAGAATTATTTGAAAGATTAAAAGATGATGTAGATGAAGTTATAATTGCTACAAATTCCAGCGTTGAAGGTGAAGCAACGGCGATGTACATAAGCAAAGTCGTTAAACCTTTAGGGATAAAGATAAGTCGAATTGCCAGTGGAGTACCGGTAGGTGGAGATTTAGAATGTATTGATAACGTTACGTTACTGAGAGCGTTACAGGGAAGAGTGCAGATTTAGATTAAGTCATAATTCGCAACGGCGGATGAATGAAAGGTGTTTATCAAAATGGATAGAAATGAGTATAACTTTAAAATAGAAGAAATGAGAGTAGCTGTTCGTAATAAAGATTACGAAAGAGCAGTGCAAATCGCAGACTCTCTTGATTATAGAAGAGAAAAAGCAAATGACATTTTATCCCTAATAGCAGATGCATACGAAATGGCAAAGCAGTATGATAAGGCAAAGCAGGCTTTGATTATTGCTTATGAAAATACAAATACAGGAAGACATTTGGCTTATAGGTTGTGTTTGTTGTCAGCAAAATTACAGCAGTTTGATGAAGCAGAAGAGTTTTATCAGGACTTTGTTGAACTTGCACCTAGGGACAATGATAAATATATATTGCAGTATGAAATGCAGAAAGCAAAGAAGGTTCCAATTGGAAAACTAATAGAAATCCTTGAAAAGTATATTCAGGAAGACATGGAGGAAAAATGGGCTTATGAATTAGCTAAGTTATATCATGAAGCAGGAGATGAAGAAAACTGCGTTGATATGTGCGATGAAATAAGCTTATGGTTTGCTGAAGGAAAATATGTAAATAAGGCTATGGAGTTAAAAAAACTTTACAGACCACTTACAAAGCTTCAGCAGGAGAGATATGACAATTATAGATTAGGCAGAAAGCCTTTACAAAAGATAGAAAAAGATGAGAGAAAAGAAAACAAACAGGCAGGAGACATAGAAGATAACTTATCAATAGATAATGCCATCTCTGAAGATAAAGAGAAAGAATCAGTGTCGGTAAAGATAGCTGATGAGGTTATTGACGAGAGACCAAGCATTCCATTTATGATAAGAAAGGATAATTTTAAAGAAAGTATCAGAAAGCTTAAACATCCTGTTATAGAAAGTATTCACAAGTCAAATGACGAAAAGAAAGCCGAAGGTGAATCGGAACAAAAAGAACTGTTTGCACAGCAGAACAATCCTGATGTACAGGAGATATTTGTAAAGCAAAATGATCCTGAAATGCATGAGATTACTTTTGAAGATGAATTTGAAAAAGACGAATTGGAGTTAGAATCAGAAGAAAATTCAGAATCAGAGGAGAATCCAGAAGTGAACAAAAATTTGGAATCAGAAGAAAACTTGGAATCAAAAGAAAATGAGTTTATAGTCGATGAAGCTAATATTGAAGAAAGTTCTAAAGAAAAGTCAGATTATTCAGCTAAAGAAGCGACAGATGAAAGCGATGGCAAGTTGGATGTTGAAAAAATAGCTGTTGAAAGCGATTCTACAGAAAACAATGTCGATAAAGAAGCGGAAACTATTTTGGATGGTAAAGAGAATGTTGATGCTATACAAGAAAATGATTCTGATGAAAAAAGTCTTAGCGAAGAAGATAATGCTTCAAATAACGAAAGCATAACTGATGATGAAGAAGATCAGATAGTTAAAAAGCAGAATACAGGACAATTATCAATAGAAGAAGTTTTACATAAACTTCAGGATAGGGGAATTCTTAAGGCGGACACAGTTGAAAAGGCAGTTAAGGCCTTAGATGAGGCAGAAAATATTGTCGAAAAAACAGAAGAAGATTTTGAAAAAATAAATCCTGACTATAAGAGAATTCAGTCGATACATGAAGGTCTTGGTATAGATGAAGAAGGAAATGAACAGGAAATCGAAGATACTGAGACATATAACTATGATAATGAGCAGTATTTTGATGAAATTGAGATAAGTAATCAGGGAAAAGAGATACAGCATGCCGGTGTATCAGAATTTGAAAATCCTACTCATGATAAGGAACTTGGTGCAGACCACGAAAAAGAATTAGATATGGTTCAACGTGGACTTGAATCATTTGCAGCAGAAGCGGCAGCAGATGTATTTGTTCCTGATGTTGATACCGATGTTATAGAAGAGGAAATTAAATTCCAGACAGGTGAAATTTCATTTGGAACAATGGATTTAAATGAAATAGTAAACCAGTCTGCTGCTCCTGAAAGACATAATGAAAAAAGAATTAATGTAAGTTCAAATGATATTTCAGATACGGTTCAATTAGAAAAGCATACATCTTCAATTCCAAATATGGATAATGAGATGACAGAAATAACATTGGATCCGATTGATTTTGAAAAAACAGATAATATTGAAAAATCACCTGAAACAAATGAAATTCCAAATTTTGATATTGAAGCTTTGGAAGATACAGAAACTGCAGGTGAAACAAAAGCAACACCGAATACCGATATGGATACTTTAGGTAATGAAGAAGCCGTAGGTGAAACAAAAGTAATACCAAACATCGACATTGAAGCTTTGGAAGATGAAGAAGTCGCAGGTGAAACAAAAGCAATACCAAATATCGAAGAGGAATTGGAAAAGGCAGCTGAGTCAGAACAGACAAATGTACCAACATTGGATTTGGAATTCGATATGCCTGAGATAATTAGTGGTACAGATGATTCAGTATTAGGGAATCAGTTGCCGGAAGAAGATTTGGTAAATTACGACATAGAGGAAACTATTCAATATGAAAAGGAAGAACTTGAAGAATTAAATAATATTATAGATTCCGAAAGAATGATGAATATTGAAGGTGAGCCTGAGGAGTTGCCAGAATATGAAGAGCCTGAGGTTGTTACAGAAAAATTACCTAAAAAGCGTTTAAGTGAATTATCAGCAGATTTAGAGGAAATATTTAACAATGATATTATTGATTTCAGAGATATGCCTGCTGAAGAACTTGAAAGAGAACGAAGAGAGTCAATTTTAATTTCAGACATTGATAAAACAATGGAATTAGAAAGACCTAAGAGTATCAGTGATTTGGTAAAAGAGGCGGAGGAAAATATAATTTCTGAAGAGCCTGAATTGCTGGATGAACCTTTAGAAGAAACAGTTGGTGAGTCGGAAAGTGATACAATTGATGAAGACGCAGTTGAATCAACAGAGCCGGAAATGGAATCGCTAGGAAAAACGGAAAACAAACCTGTTGATGAATTAGAAAACGAATCAACAGAGGAGTTTGAAATAAATAGTACTGATGAATCCGAAAACGAATTTGCGGAAACAATAGAAGATTATGAAACAATTGATGACGTGGAAGAAGTTGAAGATTCATCAGAAAATTTAACTAAAGACGAGCCGGAAGAAACAAAAAAATCAGATATGGAAAATGTTGAAATGCCTGAAGTATCAGCCGAAATGGATAAGATTGCGCAGGAAATTGAAAGCATGCCGGAGATAAGCATACCGGAACTTGATATACCTAAGATAGAAATTCCAAATCTCGATTTACCTGATTTGAGCGATGAGGATGCATTAGAGTTAAGTGATTTGACGGATGTTGCGGATTCTAAAGAAGATTCAGAATCAGTTGATGGGCTGGATGATAATGATGAAGTAGAAGATAGTAAATTAAAAGGATCATTAGATAAATCAGAAGATTATGTTGAATCAGAGCCAGAAGAAGTTGAACCTGCAGAGCAGGAATCAGATGCAGTAGAAGAAGGTAAAGGTTCAGAACAGGAAACAGAACAGAAATCAGCAGAGAAAGAATCTGAAACAAAAGAAGAAAAAGATAATTCAGGAACAAAAATTGTAACAGATGAAGATATGAAGGTGTTTGCAAATTATACAAACATTGAAGGATTGGACGATACAATAAAATACACAATTGAAAAATTAGTCAAAGAATTTGTGCCTGATGGAAATTCTTCTAATGGAAACATAGCAATCAGTGGTGATGAAAAAAGTGGAAAAACTACATTGGCTATTGATATAATCAAGATGGTTAATGCAAAGAGAGGCAGAACCGGAAGAAGAATTGCTAAAGTAAATGCGGAGGTATTAAACCGAAGAGGATTTACAGCTGCATTAAACAAACTTATGGGAAGCGATTTAATTGTAGAAAAAGCTACAGATTTGAATAGTGAGCAAATAGATGAGATAATTAAGTCTGCTAAACTTTATACAAATGACATGTTGATAGTTCTTGAAGGAGAAACTGATGCAATGGCAGATATGTTTGATGAGAATGAAGAGTTAAAACAGATTTTTGATTATCCTATTCTTATTAAGACTTATAATGTAAAAGAATGGGTAGCTTATGGTGTTCAATATGCTAAAGATAACGGCTTTAATATCAACGAGATGGGAATGCTTGCATTATTTAAAGCTATAGATGACTGGTATGGAACAAAGAAAGAAATCAGTCAGAAGGATGTTGAACAAATATTAGATGCAGCCATAAAAAGGGCAAAACATAAATTAGGCAGAAAAATCGTTGGTATTTTTAAAACAAAAGATAAAGACGATTTGCAGATATTAAAAGAAGCAGATTTTAATATTAAATAAAAGAAAGGAATTAAAATGGAAAATTTACAGCTTGAAAAAATAGCAAATGAAGTGCGTAAAGGTGTTATTAAAGGCGTACACAGCGCAAAATCAGGACATCCGGGTGGATCATTATCAGTAGCCGACATGTTAACATTTTTGTATTTCGAAGAAATGAATGTTGACCCTAAAAATCCTAAGATGGAAGACAGAGACAGATTAGTTTTATCAAAAGGTCACGTTGCACCTGCTTTATATGCAGTGTTAGCAGAAAAAGGATTCTTCCCTAAGGAAGATTTAACAACTTTAAGACATATCGGTTCTTATTTACAGGGACATCCCGATATGAAGCATACACCGGGTGTTGATATGTCAGCAGGTTCATTAGGACAGGGTGTTTCTGCAGCAGTAGGAATGGCTTTAGGCGCAAAGATTGATAACAAAGATTACAGAGTATTTGCAGTTACAGGTGATGGCGAAATTCAGGAAGGACAGATTTGGGAAGCAGCTATGTTTGCAGGAGCAAAGAAGTTAGATAACCTTACTGTTATTGTCGATAATAATAACCTTCAGATTGATGGAACAATTGAAGATGTATGTTCACCATACCCAATTGATAAGAAATTTGAAGCATTTAATTTCCATGTAATTAATATAGATGCTCATAATTTTGATGAAATTAGAGCAGCTTTAAAGGAAGCAAGAGAAACAAAAGGAATGCCTACAGCAATTATTATGAAGAGTATTAAAGGAAAAGGCGTTTCGTTTATGGAAAACCAGGCTTCATGGCATGGTGCAGCTCCAAATGATGAGCAGTTTGAACAGGCAATGGAAGAATTAGAGAAAGCAGGTGAAGCATTATGTCAGAAGTAAAGAAGATAGCAACAAGAGAAAGCTATGGTAATGCACTTGTAGAATTAGCTAAAGAGCATGATAACGTAGTAGTATTAGACGCTGATTTAGCAGCAGCTACAAAGACAGGCATTTTCAAAAAAGCAAACCCTGACAAATTCTTTGACTGTGGTATTGCAGAAGCAAATATGATGGGGATTGCAGCAGGACTTTCAACAACAGGTAAAGTTCCTTTTGCAAGTACATTTGCTATGTTTGCAGCAGGAAGGGCTTACGAACAGATTAGAAATGAAATTGGATATCCACATCTTAATGTAAAAATAGGAGCTACACATGCAGGTATTTCTGTAGGTGAAGATGGAGCTACACATCAGTGTAATGAAGATATTGCTTTAATGAGAACAATCCCTGGAATGACAGTTATTAATCCATGTGATGATGTAGAAGCAAGAGCGGCAGTAAAGGCAGCATATGAAATTGACGGACCTGTTTATTTAAGATTTGGACGTTTGGCTGCACCTGTATTAAATAAAGAAGATTACAAGTTTGAAGTAGGCAAGGGTGTAACAATGCGTGAAGGTAAGGACCTTACAATTGTTGCAACAGGACTTATGGTATCTTCAGCTTTGGAAGCAGCAGAAAAATTGTCACATGATGGAATTGAAGCTACAGTAATTAATATTCATACAATTAAGCCATTAGATGAAGAGTTAATTGTAGAATCAGCAAAGGCTACAGGTAAAGTAGTAACTGTTGAAGAACATTCAGTTATTGGTGGACTTGGAAGTGCAGTTTGTGACTGCTTAAGTGCAAAATGTCCTACACCTGTTACAAAAATTGGTGTTCAGGATGTTTATGGACATTCAGGACCGGCTGTTGAGTTGTTAAAAGAATTTGGTTTAGATGGCGAAGGCGTATATAAATCAATTAAAGAAATAATGTAAAAGATGCAATTGACATTAAATTTTTTAAGGAATATATGAATAAAATAAACGTCAAATTAAAATAATTAAATGTCAATTTAAAATACAAAAGGATTTGTATTATAAAATAAGCAAAATCGATTTTTAGTTGAAATTTAAAAAATCATTTGCTAGAATACATTGCATGATAAGAAATGCAAGGGCGCAGACGAAAGAAGTCAGTGCCCTTGTATTTTTTTTGTATTAGTAATTATACAGTAATTAATATTTACCGGATGATTACAAATGAGAAGAAAAAATTCTCAAAACTTGGAAAGTGTTTCCCCTTTAAAAATGCTTTCTTAAGTAAAATCTTTAGGACAATGAAAAAAGAATGGAGGAATTAGTTATGGACGCAAATGAAATTTTGGAGGCAGCTACAAGTAGTAGTTTTGCAATTTGGTTCTTAATTGGTGCAAGTTTAGTATTCTTTATGCAGGCCGGTTTCGCAATGGTTGAAACAGGATTTACCAGAGCAAAGAATGCAGGTAACATTATCATGAAGAACCTGATGGATTTTTGTATCGGTACTATAATGTACATTGTTTTAGGTTTTGGACTTATGATGTCAGAAGATTATGTAATGGGAATCATTGGTATTCCAAATCTTGACATCTTCACAAATTACAGCAACTTCAATTGGTCACAGTTCGTATTCCAGTTAGTATTCTGTGCAACAGCAGCAACAATTGTTTCAGGAGCTATGGCTGAAAGAACAAAATTCAGTGCTTATTGTGTTTACTCAGCAGCAATCAGTTTGATTGTATATCCTATTGAAGCAGGTTGGGTTTGGAACTACGGCGGAAACGGATGGTTACAGAAATTACATTTCGTAGATTTCGCAGGTTCAGCAGTAATCCACTCAGTAGGTGGTATGGCAGCTTTAGTCGGAGCAATTATTCTTGGAGCCAGAATTGGTAAATACACAAAGAAAGCAGATGGAACAATTATTTCAAATGCTATCGGTGGACATTCAATAACACTTGGAGCTCTTGGATGTTTCATCCTTTGGTTTGGATGGTATGGATTTAACGGTGCAGCTGCAACAAACACAGACAGTCTTGCATCAATCTTTATGAATACAACAATCGCTCCTGCAACAGCAACAGTTGTATGTATGATATTTACTTGGATTAAAGATGGAAAACCTGATGTAGGTATGTGCTTAAATGCATCACTTGCAGGTTTGGTAGCAATTACAGCAGGTTGTGCTTCAGTTGATACAATTGGTGCTTTAGTAATTGGTGCAGTTGCAGGTATTTTAGTAGATGTAGTAGTAGAAGTACTTGATAAGAAGTTACACATTGATGACCCTGTTGGGGCAGTTGGTGTTCACTGGGCAAACGGTGTTTGGGGAACAATTGCAGTAGGCTTATTTGCAACAGGTAAAGGCGACACAGTTCAGGCATTTGCAGATGGTTCTTATTACGCAGGTTTATTCTACGGTGGTGGAGCAAAATTATTAGGAATTCAGATTTTAGGTATTGTTGCTATTGATGTATACGCAGCAATCATGATGACAATTGTATTCCAGCTTATTAAACATACAATTGGAATTAGAACAACAGCAGAAGAAGAAATTATTGGTATGGATATATCAGAACATGGTCTTGCATCAGCATATGCAGACTTCCTTCCTACAACACCTTCATACATGGGTGAAAGCGTAGGAGCAGTAGATGTAGCAAATCTTGAACCTGCTACATTATCAATTGGTGAAGCAAAACCAACTGGAAAATATACAAAGATTACAGTTATTTGTAATGAAGATAAATTTGGAACCCTTAAAGACACAATGGCAGCTATCGGTGTAACAGGTATGACAGTTATCCAGGCAATGGGCTGTGGTGTTGAACAGGGAAAGAGTGGTGTTTACAGAGGTGTTAAGATGAGCATGAACCTTCTTCCAAAGGTTAAAGTTGAAATTGTTGTATCAACAGTTGATCCTAATCTTGTAGTAGCAGCAGCTAGAAAAGCTCTTTATACAGGCGGTGTTGGCGATGGTAAGATTTTCGTAACAGATGTAGAAGATGTAATGAGAGTCAGAACAGGTGACACAGGTATTGCAGCACTTTCAAATGAGTAAATACTCAACAATATAATGGATATTTAGGAACTCTGTTCTTAAAATATATTTTACTTAATCTCATTAAAGGGGCCGGTGGTTATCCATCGGCTCCTAAATTTGTTTGCAAATAACGTTCACAGACTGGTATTTACCACTTACTGCTAATAAAATACCACTTACATAAAATCTATTTACATCCACATAATTTGCAAATATAATCATCACATAAGGAGTCAGATATGAAAGTAATCGTAAATGTGGATGAAAACTGCATAGAGGAACAGGTAATAATAAATTGCCACGAACTGAATGAGAATATAATTAATATTCAGAAAACTATCTCAGCGATGGAAAACCAGAGTCTTAAAATTGAGCTTAAACAGGGTGAAAAAGAATTTTATATAGATGTTGGTGAAATTCTTTTTTTTGAAACTGATAACAATCAGGTTATGGCTCATACAGCAAATGAGATATTTTTAACAGGCAGTAAATTATACGAATTGGAGAAAATATTACCATGGTACTTTAGCAGAATATCAAAGTCAGCAATTTTAAATGTAAAGAAAGTGTATGCGATTACAAGAAATCTGACAGCGTCAAGTTTAATTGAATTTGAAGGAACGCCTAAACATGTATATGTTTCAAGGGCATATTACAAGCCGTTAAAAGAAAAATTAGAAGAAATGAGGAATATGTGATGAAAAAAAACAATATTTACTGGGGAATGATATTTATAATAATGGCTGCATTAATTGTAGTTAATGGTCTGGGTCTGATTGAAGGCGTGGGTGTCTGGAGTATAATTTTTACAGTACTTTTTGGTGCTGCATTATTAGATGGAATCGTAAGATTACAGGTAACAACAATATTATTCTCGCTTGCTTTTTTAGCAATTGTCTGGTCAGAGCAACTTCACATTGAAAGTATAACTCCATGGCCGATTCTGTTTGCAGCATTGTTAGGAAGTATTGGAATAAGCATGATATTTGGAAAGAAAAATAAAAAATGGAAAAAAGATTACTCAGGTGGAAATCATTATTACAGCAATAATAGTAGTAATGAAGGAAAATATTTTGATGAAAATGTCAATGTAGAGCAGGATAGCGGAGAAGTAGTAATATGCGAATCAAAATTTGCAGGAACTGTTAAATACATTACTTCAAATAATTTAAAAAAAGTATATGTAAGAAATGAATTTTCAGGAATGTCAATTTATTTAGATAAGGCAAAAGTGCCAAGTAAGAGACTTGAAATAGAAATAAAGAATTCATTTGGAGGAGTGGAAATTTATATTCCGGCTAACTGGATTGTAGAAAATGAGTTAAATTGTTCATTTGGCGGCTACGACGAAGAAGGTACAAAAGCACCAACAGATGCTGAAAGCGTGACAGTTGTTATTAAGGGATCAGCAAATTTGTCTGGCGTTACAATAAAATACATTTAAATATAGAAGTAGTAGCAAAAGAGGTATGAGAAAAATAAACCTATAATAAAATTTAGTATAGAATTAAAAAGCAATCAATTACAATAAAAGAATAAGTATAAGAAAAAAGACTGAACAGTATGCATGCATGATATGTGTCCAGAATTCTGGGTACATATCAGCACACTGTTTGGTCTTTTTTGATTAGAGCATATGCTACAATGCAGAAAATACTTTTGTCTTGTGAATAAATTTTATTAAAGTTTATTCACATAGACCATAGGAGGGAAAAAGTAAATTATCAGAATTTGTGTATTATAAATTTTATCATTGACAAAGAAAAGAATAAGTATTAAAGTAATATCAAAATAATATCGCTTTAATACTTAGGAGGATAAAGTTATGGATGAAAATGTAAAGTTAAGTAATGTAAAGGAAAGGGAAATTACTAAGAAAAATGGATTCGCAATGTTATTTGCCAATATACTTGGATATGTAGCAACAGTTGTGACGTTTGTACTAGGATTAGTTTTTGCAATAAACTATGAAGATGTTAATGACGTGATATTTGGATTAGGAATCGGTTTATTTGTTGTTAGTTTAGCGTTATTAATTGTATCTATTGTTCTGTCATGTGGACTAAAATCAGTTAATCCTAATGAAGCAATGGTATTTACTCTTTTTGGTGAATATTATGGCACAATTAAAAGTGCAGGATTTTATTTTATAAATCCATTTTGTAGTGCAGTAGTTCCTAACGAAGAAACAACAGGAAATATCTTTGAAATTTCTTCTGATGCTAATGGTAACAGCTCAGCAAAAGTTGCCGGAGTTACAAAAAAGAAAATATCAACTAAGGTTATAACATTAAATAATGAGAAACAGAAAGTGAATGATGCTTTAGGAAATCCGATAATTATCGGAGCGGTGGTTATTTGCAAGATAATTGACCCTACAAAAGCAGTTTTAAATGTTGATAATTATATGAAATTTTTATCAACTCAGTGTGATTCTGTAATAAGAAATATTTCAAGATTGTATCCTTATGATATAATATCAGATGAAAATGAGGATGATAACGAAAAGACTCTACGTGGAAGCAGCCAGGAAATTGCAGATAGTATGGAAGTAGAGTTACAGAAAAAGGTTGAAGATGCCGGAATAGAAATTATGGAAGTTAGAATAACTCATTTGTCATATGCAGAAGAAATAGCTGCAGCAATGCTTCAGAGACAACAGGCAACGGCAATTATTGCAGCAAGACAGAAAATTGTTGAAGGCGCAGTAAGTATGGTTAAAATGGCAATTGACCAACTTGGAGAAGAAGAAATTGTGGTGCTTGATGAAGAAAGAAAAGCTGCTATGGTAAGTAATCTTTTAGTTGTGTTATGTGGAAATAAAGAAGCACAACCAATTGTGAACAGCGGAAGTATTTATTAATAAAAATAGAAAATAATAAATTGAAAATTAATTCATCAGATAATAATGTTAAAATAAGTCAAACAATTGTGCTAAAATAAATTAAAAAAGTTATGACTATTTGAAACTATATATATTGAAAAAACAGTGAAAGGAGCCGGTATGGATAAGGAAGAACAACTTAATAAAAAAGAACTTGAGCTCCAAAAACGTTTAGAAAATATTTCTAATATGGAAAAAGAAATATTAACAAAAGAAAAAAAACTAAAAGAAAAAGAAAAGGCAAAGAAACAGGTGTTGTTAAGACTGTCCCCTTCATTATGGGAAGAGATTGCAGCATGGGCAGAAGATGATTTCCGCTCAATAAATGGCCAGATTGAATATCTTTTAGCGGAGTGCGTAAAAAAAAGAAAAGGAAAATAGTGTGAAAAACAACGGATGATTTTAATATTTCTTAAAATCATCCGTTGTTTTTTCTATTTTAAAATCATATTTTTTGCATTCCAAAATACTATTTTTTATTTATCTTCCATTCTAATGGGTCACCTAAATCTGTTTCAGAAGATTCAAATTCTTCGTCAGTATTATTAATTAATGGAGAAGATGTTCCAAAGTCATTTGATACAGAGTTATTTAATATAGAAGATTCAAAATCATTTAAGCCCAAATCATTTAAATCAGAATTATTAGCTTCTGTAGCGTTTAATTCAGAAGACGCTTTATTGATAGCTTCTGCATCCTGAGAATCACCGGCATTTAAAACATTAAGAGAAGTTTTTACAATAGTTTCAACTTCATCTTCAGTTATGCCCATTTTCTTAGCCAACTCTTCAAAAGTTGGAGCACGACCAAGCAATTCAGTAAGGTCTCTGGAAATTTCATCTAATTCATTCATACGGTTAGCCAGATGTTCGCCAACACGGTCTTCGTTAATTTGGTCATTGATGACAAGAGTTAATGTATTTCTGATGGCATCATCAACATAAGCTGCAAATTCATCTGAAGAACCATTAAATTCAGAAAGAGCTATCATTAATCCGATATTTGCTTCCTGAATTAAATCACCATAAGTTACACCCTGCCCACGAAATTCATTTGCAATGCCAGCTACTTTTGAAAGTTGAGATTCAACAATTTTATTAGTAACAGAAAGGTCTCCGTTTGCAAGCAAATCAAGTAAGTTAGCAAGCTCGGCTTCTGATATTTCATCAATAGCTTCTAAATCCTTTTTATACATTTCAATAAAAGCAAGTTCAGCTTCAGTTTCTACAACTTTACTTTCAGCTGCTTTTACGGTCTCTAATTCCTTAGCCTCTTCTTCCTTAGGATCAATAGTCACTTCTTCAGAAACAATATAATCCATTCCATCAATTTTTATTTTACTTTCCTGTAAGTACTTATATATAAATTCGTATTGCTTTTCATCTTCTATTATGTCATTGAAAAAAGTATGAATGTCTTCAGTAGACACATGGTTTGCATTAGCTGCCGCAAATTCTATTAAAGAAGACAAAGCATCATTAAAAAGTAATTTTTTGTCCATGAATTCTCCAATCCGCTTTTTGTAAAGTAAAAGCAATTTTGATACATAAATGATACATAAAAGCCTTGCAAAAATCAAGGATAATAGGTAACATTATTTTGAAACGGGAAGGTGGATTGAAATGATTAAAAAAATAATAAATTCCAATATAGTAAGACTGATAGGAGCACTTTTATTTTTGACAGTATGTGCAGTAATAGGCGCAGGATTGTCATATGTAAATTATGAATCTAATCCTACTGATGAGGCAGTTGCATATTTCAAAGCATTTTTAGCTCAGGATTATGATACAATATATGGTCTTGTAAATCAGCCAAAGAATACATATATAAACAAAACTGCATACACAGACAGAGTGAAAAAGATAAGAGAATCTATTGTAATTGATTCATATGAAATTTCTGAGCCATATAAAGAAAATGGCAAAAAGACAGTAGATATTATATGTAATAATGAAACAACAGAAACTAACCAGACAATAAAATTGGTATTTGATGAAGTAAAACATGGAATGCAGATTATTCCTGATTATAAAGTAGATATATCAAAAATGCTTGTAAAAAACGTAAATTTTGTTGTGCCGACAGGAGATGCTTTATATATAAATGGAGAAGTCGTAACAAAAGACATGGCTAAGGTCACGACAGACGCGAATACAAATACAGATACATATCATTTTGATAAAATACTTTACGGAGCATATGACGCAAATGCGATAAACAGATATAGTCAGATAGATTTAAAACCTGAAATTCTTCAGGAAGGAACTACAATTAATTTCGACGCTACAGCATATCATGCAAATTTAGAATTTGAAGAAAAAATAAAGGCAAATGCAGACAATATGATTACTCAGTTTTATGTTAATGCAAGGGAGAAAAAAGGCAATAATAAAGAGTTAAAAGCATATTTCGCAAATGATAAAAAACTTCAGAAAAAGGTTGATAAATATTTAAAAGAAACAGAAGAAGTATTATATTGGCCAGAAACAAAGAACATTGATAAATATTCAGTAGTTTCATTTGAACCAGGAGAAATGAAACATCAGAGTGTGTATAATAATGACAATACATTTACTGTTACATATGATTTTACTTATACATACGTGTCTTCTACAGATACTGCTATTTATACAAGTTATGTTTACAGTATAGGTGGTTCATGTAAAACAAAAATGACTTTAACCTATACATTAAATGAAGATCAAACATTAACCCTTACAGATATAAAAGTCAAAAATAAAAATCAAAAAGAAAAGGGAGAAGATTAATGTCAAAAGAAATTTGGAAACCGGGGAATATGATATTTCCTTTGCCTGCAGTTTTGGTAACGGTAAGTGATAACGAAGGTAATGACAATGTACTGACAGTTGCATGGACAGGCACAATATGTACAAATCCGGCGATGGCTTATGTATCAATACGACCATCGCGACATTCGTATAAGATGATAAAAGAAACAGGAGAATTTGTAATAAATCTGACTACAAAAGATTTGGCGTATGCAACAGATTATTGTGGAGTTAAATCAGGAAGAGATGTCGATAAATTTAAAGAAGCACATTTGACAAAAGAAAAGGCACAGTATGTAAAGGCTCCATTAATAAAAGAAAGTCCGGTGAACATTGAGTGCAAAGTTGTTGATGTAAAAGAATGTGGTTCTCATGACATGTTTATTGCAAATGTATTAGCAGTACACGCAGACAAAGAATATATGGATAAGGATGGAAGATTCCAATTAGAAAAAGCAAATCCAATAGTATATTCTCATGGACATTATTATAGTTTAGGTCAAAATCTTGGAAGATTTGGTTATAGCGTAATGAAGAAAAAGAGAAAAAATTCTGCAAATAAAAAGAAAAGATTAGAAAATAAGAGATAAAAAGTCGAAAAATGCAAAAGCATAGATATTTAGGAAAAGCTACTAGGAAAAAGGCAGGTGGCAGTGTATGGAACAAATTATATTTCATATTGATGTAAATTCAGCATTTTTAAGTTGGACTGCAGTAAAACTGCTAAAGGAAGGCAATGATGTAGATGTAAGAACAATTCCGGCTATCATAGGTGGTGACAGAGAAAAACGTCATGGAATAGTCCTTGCAAAATCAATATCAGCTCAGAAATATGGAATAAAAACAGGTGAGCCGGTGGCTGATGCATTAAAAAAATGCCCTGATATTATGATAATACCACCAGAACATGAGTATTATCATGAACAAAGCAGAAAATTTATTTCCATATTAAAAGAGTATACTTCAGATATTGAACAGGTAAGTGTTGATGAATGTTATTTTGATTACACGGGAATTCAAAATAAATTCAGTTCATACATGACAGCAGCAGAGGTTATAAAAAACAGAATTCAAAATGAATTAGGATTTACAGTAAACATAGGAATTTCTTCTAAAAAAGTATTAGCAAAAATGGCATCAGATTTTGAAAAGCCAAATAAAATACATACATTGTTTCCGGAAGAAATAAAAACAAAAATGTGGCCCCTTCCGGTTGGTGAACTATTTATGGTAGGCAAATCAAGTGTGGAAGTTTTAAATAAATTAGGAATCCATACAATAGGTCAGTTAGCAAATACACCTGTTAATATAGTGGAATCACATTTGAAAAAACACGGGAAAATTTTGTGGGAGTATGCAAATGGAATTGATGATTCAAAAGTAAATGCTACAAAAGAAGATTTGAAAGGAATTGGAAATTCTACAACACTTCCAACAGATTTAGACAAAATAGATGATATAAATTTAGTATTATTACAGTTGGCTGTAAAGGTAAGCGGACGATTGAGAGAGTCCGGACAAAAAGCAAAAACAATTGCCATTGAGATAAAGTATAATGATTTTTCAAAAATGTCTCATCAGACAAGTTTGTATAATGCTACAAATGTAGAAAATGAAATATACGAAAATGCAAAACAGTTATTTAAGGATATTTGGACAGGAAAGCCGGTAAGACTTTTAGGAATAAGAACAGCGAATCTTGTAGGAGAAGATGAGCCGGAGCAAATGTCAATATTTGAGCTTATGAATGAAAAACAATCACAAAAGGTTCAACCGTCCAGAGAAAAAATGAAAAAACTTGATAAGGCATTAGATGCAATAAAAGAAAAATATGGAGAAGATGCCGTGTCAAGGGCAAGTCTTTTAAATAAAGATAAAATAAAGAAACATTAAATACTAATAGCTAATTTTACAAAGTGTAAGCAGTAGCAAAAAATTATAAAATTGATAAAGTATTAAATAGCAACAAATAGAGAAAGGACTGAAAATGAAGGAAAATATTGTTTTAATAGGAATGCCGGGAGTAGGAAAAAGTACAGTAGGAGTAATACTTGCAAAGTTGATGGGATACCAGTTTATAGATGCTGATTTGGTAATTCAGGATAGAGAAAATAAATTGCTTAAAGAAATAATAGCTGAAAAAGGAATAGATGGATTTATTCAGGTAGAAAATGATGTAAATAAATCATTAAATCCTAAAAAAGCCATTATTTCAACAGGCGGAAGCGTAGTGTACGGCAGGGAAGCAATGGAACATTTGTCAGAAATTGCAACTGTTGTATATTTAGAGCTTGATTTGGCAAACCTAAAAAAGAGACTTGGCAATTTGAAAAACAGAGGCGTAGTTTTGCGTGATGGACAGGCGCTTGATGATTTATTTAACGAAAGAGTACCCCTTTATGAAAAATATGCAGATGTAGTGGTAAATGAAAGTAACATAAATGTAGAAGAAACTGTGCAGTTAACATTAGAAAAAATAAAAGAGTACAAAGGCGAAAAATAGGGCAGATGTAAAAATAGGAAAAAACGAATGTGAATAAAATAATTTGTTAATACAAAGGCGAATAATAAGATAATTCACTTACTTATGAACAAACTCATGTAGGCTTAGAACTTTTGAGCCTGGTAGCATGTGAACAAAATAACAATTTATTTGGAGGCGTTTACAATTAAAAATGAATAGTAAGTATATAAACAAATGCCATGCAGTATCATATGTTGTGGCAGGAATTTTAATACTTATGATAATCCTGTTTAATTTTTCTCAAATGATAATGGAAACATGGGCATATAGTTTTATGATTTTAGAAAATGATAAAACTATAAAAGTTATTCAGGCAAATGATACCTCAGATACACATTTAGCTAAAAATCATAAAGAAAGTGATGGCGCAGTTAAAGAAATTTGCAATACAAAAATATCTTCTATAAAAGGTGAAAAAGCTGACTATTTGGAAGATACAGCAAATAAGGAGTCTTTAAAAAATACAATAAATAAAGATTATTTGAGAAGGACAGCAAATAATGAAATAAACCAAACTGATGATAATTCAGTACAGAATGTATCAAATACTGTGATACAACTTAGAAAACCTGTAAGTGGTGGAGTGACAACTTCAGTATTTGGAGACGTGGTTGACAGAAGAACCACACATTTGGGACACGACTGGGCAGTTGAAGTTGGAACAAGCGTATGTGCGGCAGCAGATGGTACAGTAGAAAAAGCATATTTAAGTGACAGTTATGGATATAATATACTGGTAAATCATGGAAATGGACTAAAAACCAGATACGCTCATTTAAGTAAAATCTTAATTAATTTAGGTGATACGGTTGAACAGGGAAGGATAATAGGACTTAGTGGAAATACCGGAGACAGTACAGGTCCGCATCTTCACTTTGAAGTAATACAAAATGATAAGCATGTAAATCCACTTAATTTTCTTAAATAGGTAACATTTTCAACAAAAAAACATATAATAAATTGTGAAAATGTATGAATTAATCGGTTTACAAAGAGCGATAATGTGTTATAATTAGTCTATGCGTAAAGAAGCAAAGGATAATTGTATTAGAATTTAATTCTCATACAAGTGACATAATAGATAGAAATAAATAGAATTTTAAAGTTAGACCGAATTAGTGAATTAGATGATAAACTATTTCGGTCGGTTTTTGCTTTGAGTTTTTACAACTCAATTATATACATAAATACCCGAGGTGCATAATGGAACGTTATATTATAAAAGGCGGAACACCACTCAATGGAGAAGTGGAGATAAGTGGTGCTAAGAACGCAGCTTTAGGTTTATTAGCAGCGGCTATTATGACTGATGAAGAAGTGACAATAGATAATTTACCTGACGTTAGTGATATTAATCATTTGATTGATGCAATTGCTAACATTGGTGCCACAGTCGATAGAGTAGACAGACACTGCGTTAAGATAAAAGGTGACACAATTACATCATGTGTAGTTGAATATGAACAGATGAAGAAAATAAGAGCTTCTTATTATTTAATTGGAGCGTTACTTGGTAAATTTAATAAGGCCGAAGTAGCTCTTCCAGGTGGATGTGACATAGGAAGCAGACCAATAGATCAGCATATAAAAGGATTTAGAGCTTTAGGTGCAGAAGTTGATACAGAACATGGCATGGTAGATGCCAGAGCAGAGAAGTTATTAGGAAATCATATATTCCTTGACGTTGTATCAGTAGGAGCAACAATTAATGTTATGCTTGCAGCTTCAATGGCTCAAGGTAAGACAATTATTGAAAATGCAGCTAAAGAGCCTCACGTTGTAGATGTAGCTAATATGCTTAACAGTATGGGAGCTAATATCAGAGGTGCAGGAACAGATAAGATTAGAATTGAAGGTGTAGAGAAGTTACACGGAACAGTTTATTCTACAATTCCTGATCAGATTGAAGCAGGAACATTTATGTGTGCAGCAGCAGCAACAGGCGGAAGTGTTCTTGTAAAGAATGTTATTCCTAAACATTTGGAATGCATTTCAGCTAAGCTTATTGAAATGGGTTGCGTAATAACAGAATACGATGATGCGGTAAGAGTTAAAGGTGGAGAATTTATTAGAAATACTCAGATTAAGACGTTACCATATCCGGGATTCCCAACAGATATGCAGCCACAGATGGCAGTTGTACTTGCAATGGCCAATGGTAGCAGCACAGTAACAGAAAGCATTTTTGAAAACAGATTTAAATATGTAGATGAACTTAACAGAATGGGTGCAAGAATTAAAGTTGAAGGCAATACAGCTTTAATAATGGGCGTAAATGGTCTTACAGGAGCACCGGTTTGTGCACCTGACTTAAGAGCAGGAGCAGCGTTAGTAATTGCCGGACTTGCAGCAGAAGGATTTACAACTGTTGAAGATATTGTTTACATTAAGAGAGGTTATGAACACTTCTCTGACAAGTTAAGAGGACTTGGAGCAACAATTGAAAAGGTTGACAGTGAAAAAGATGTTCAGAAATTTAAATTAAAAGTAGGCTGAATATCATAATTGTATTAGGTTAAAAAATATATTTATATAATAAAGAAAGCTATCAATTTAAAGTTGGTAGCTTTCTTTATTGTTAGCGTACTTGAAGGCACGCGTTTTTTATTGTTATAAAAAAGAAAAATCAACTAAATTGATAAATAAAATACAAAATATTAAAAAATATCAATAAAAATGATTAAAAATGTCACTTTAATTCTAGATTTGCATATGTTATTATTATCACAGTTAAAACATAAACAAATGCATAGAAGAGGAACAGTAATTATTGAGCGACTTTCAGAAAGCTGTCGGTTGATGTGAGACAGTAGGAGTGATATAATGAACTCGCCTTAGAGCAGCCGGCTGAACGTATTAGTAGGTCAGGACGGATTCCACCGTTAAAGGGAGCGGATGTCATGAGCATCCAGTAAGGGCATGTCTATACATGAAGTAGAGTGGTACCGCGATGATTCGTCTCTATAATATCTTTTGATATTATAGAGCTTTTTTACGTTATAGGGCAATTTGCTACATTAATGTAATAAAGTAAAATAAATCAATTAAAAAACATCAAGGTACAGATTTAGATGCAAGTTACATATATTTATTAAAGGTTAGAAGGAGTAAGAACTATGATGGATTGTACAAAATATGAGAAACAGTATTTTATGCCACCTACACCAACATTTGATTGGGTTAAGAAAGAAAAGATTGAAAAAGCACCAATTTGGTGTAGTGTTGATTTAAGAGATGGAAATCAGGCTTTAATTGAACCAATGAGCTTGGAAGAAAAATTAGAATTCTTTCAGATGTTAGTTAAAGTGGGCTTTAAAGAAATCGAAGTTGGATTCCCGGCTGCATCAGAAACAGAATACAATTTTATGAGAGCCTTAATAGAAAGAAACATGATTCCTGATGATGTTACAGTTCAGGTATTAACACAGGCAAGAGAGCATATTATTAAGAAAACTTTTGAAGCTGTAAAAGGATGTAAGCATGCAGTAATTCATTTGTATAACTCTACATCAGTTGCACAGCGTGAGCAGGTATTTAAGAAGTCAAAAGAACAGATTAAAAAGATTGCCGTAGATGGAGCAAAATTATTAAAAGAATTAGCTGATGAAGTAGATGGAAACTTCTCATTTGAATATAGTCCTGAAAGTTTTACAGGAACAGAAGTAGACTATGCATTGGAAGTATGTAATGCTGTATTAGATGTATGGCAGCCACAGCCTGACAATAAAGTTATAATAAACCTTCCTGCAACAGTTGAAAATTCTTTACCACATGTATTTGCAACTCAGATTGAATATATGCACAAGAATTTGAAATATCGTGATGCAGTTACTATTTCATTACATCCACATAATGACAGAGGATGTGGTGTTTCAGATGCCGAATTAGGGTTATTAGCAGGTGCTGACAGAATTGAAGGAACTTTATTTGGAAATGGTGAAAGAACAGGTAATGTTGATATTATTACATTAGCAATGAATATGTTCTCACATGGAGTTGATCCAAAACTTGATTTCAGTGATATGCCACATATTTGCGAAACATACGAAAAATTAACAAGAATGAAAGTTTCTCCACGTCAGCCATATGCAGGTGATTTGGTATTTACTGCATTTTCAGGTTCACATCAGGATGCTATTTCAAAAGGAATGGCATACAGAGAAGCAGGTCATACAGAAAAATGGAATGTTCCATATTTACCAATTGATCCTAAGGATGTTGGAAGAGCATACGATTCAGATGTAATCAGAATTAACAGCCAGTCAGGAAAGGGTGGCGTAAGCTACATCTTAAAACAGAATTTTGGTATGGATTTACCGGATGGAATGAAGGAAGAAGTCGGATACACAGTTAAGGATGTTTCAGATAAAGAGCATAAAGAATTATCACCAAATTGGGTATACCAGATATTTGAAGATAAATACATTACAAATAATACAGTATTCAGCGTACCTGAATGTCATTTCCAACAGAAAGACGGAATTATAGCTGAGGTTACAATTGCATATGATGACAAAGTCAGAGTTATCAAGAGCACAGGAAACGGAAGACTTGATGCCGTAAGTAATGCATTTAAGCAGTACTTTAACATAAGTTATGAATTGTCAGTATATGAAGAACATTCATTATCAAGAGGTTCATCATCAAAGGCTGTATCATATGTAGGAATCAGTCATAATGGTAAGATGTTCTGGGGTGTTGGAATTGATGCTGATATTATTAAGTCATCAATTCAGGCTTTGACAGTTGCAGTGAATCAGTTAGAAAGTGAAGTAGGAGTAAATGCCTGTAAGGATGACAGATTAAATGAAATAATGAATTATATTCATACAAATTATTTGACAGTAACTTTAGATGAATTGGCTGATGAATTCCATTTGTCAAAACCATATTTATCAAAGTACATTAAAGAAAAATCAGGAAATACATTTGGTGATATTGTTAAAAATGTAAGAATGAAAAAGGCAAGAGCTTTACTTAAGAGTGGAAGCATGACTGTTGAAGCAATTGCAGAAAATGTTGGTTATCAGAATGTTGAACATTTTAACAGATTGTTTAAGAAAAAATATGGAATGACTCCTGTTCAGTTCAGAAACAGCAAATAATTGGGAAAAATAAGAGATTCTTAAGTTG
The DNA here is from genome assembly GCF_003479125.1 of Eubacterium sp. AF19-12LB. Classification (NCBI taxonomy): domain Bacteria; kingdom Bacillati; phylum Bacillota; class Clostridia; order Eubacteriales; family Eubacteriaceae; genus Eubacterium; species Eubacterium sp. AF19-12LB. The sequence continues at coordinate 287,138 of NZ_QUGP01000001.1, forward strand.
TAATCATTATATAATATGATACAATAATAAGTAACAAATAAAGAGGCGAAAATAAAACGAACGAAGTTCGTTTCTTAAAATATTTTCGCCGACCAGCCGCTGACCGAAGGGAGGGGGCATTACAGTATTATAGGAGGAGAGAAATATATGAGATCAACAAAGGTAAAAGTTTTAGCGGTAACAGCAGCAGTAACAGTTATGTTTACAGGGTGTATGACAGAAAATGCTAATGTAAAGATTAATTCAGATGGAACAGCATCTGCAGTAGCTACAGTAGATATTGATAAAGCAAGCATGGATACATGGTTAACTTCATCAGGACTGACAACTTCAGATATTTCTGATGGAAAAGAAATGAAAGTTGTAACAAAAGATGGCAAGGAATTTTACGAAGCAACAGAAACTTACTCATCAACAGTTGATAAGATTGGTGAAGTAGTAAAAGAAGCATTATCAAGTGATGCTTATGTAACAAGCACTACATTATACAGTGAAGTAAGTTTGGCACAGAGTGAGTCAGTTGCTATGTACTCAGCTATGGGAATCGACACATCAGCTATTACACTTAACTTTAGCATTGAGTTCCCTGCAGCAATTACATCAACAACAGGAACAATTGATCCTGCTAACCCAAACAAAGCTAATTTTGTTATTAACTTAGCAACAACAAATATGATAGTATTTGCAACAACAGATTCTACAGTAACATCTGATGCAGTTAAAGCAACAGTACAGAAACTTAACCAGGTAGGAAAAGTTAAAGTTAAGAGTCTTAAGGCAAATAAAGTAAAAGGTAAAAAGGCAACAGCTACTTTAAAATTTAAAAAGGCAGCTCAGGCTAAGAATTACCAGATTCAGTGGTCTACAAATAAGAACTTCAAGAAGAAAACAAGTGCTACAGCTAAGAAAGTGAGATACACTATTAAGAACTTAAAGAAGGGCACAAAGTACTTCGTAAGGGTAAGAGCCGCAAAGACAAATTACTGCGGAACAGAAGTTTATGGCGATTGGTCAGTTAAGACAGTTAAAACAAAAAAATAAAACAGATTTTATAATAAAAGCAAATTTATGATAGAATTTGAAAATTAATAAGAACACCGATATGTTAATAAGATTAGGAATTTAATCTTTAGATGTTAATATATCGGTGTTTTTAATTGTTAAAAAAAGAAAAGTAACTACTGACAATTTAATATATTAGGAATTTATGGAAAGAAAATAGATAATAAAATTAATGATGTTAGTATAAGGATAATTAATTAAATTTATATAATGAAAAAATATGACTGTTAATTATTAATAAAATAAAAAATAATAAAAACGTTTCTAAAATAATAACACTTTCATAAAAATGCGTATTGTAATGTTTTTATTTAAGTGGTAAGATTAATGAAAATAGCTTTAAATAAGCTTACATAATACACTACTATCATATATAACAAAATGTTTTGGGGAAGACATTATTACTGAACACAATTTTTATATGTAGTTAGAAGATAAAACTATTTATGAGAGAGAAACCGGCACTTTGTAGGGAAGAGTGTCGGATTTTTTATTTCATTTGGGAAAAACCAAATATAGGAGAAGAGATAAGTTCGATAAATAGGGGAGGTAAATTAAATAATGGATACAATGCTTATTGTAGATGACAATGAGATTGATAGAAATATCATTGCTAATTATTTTGCAGAAGATTTTATGATTCTGGAGGCGCAAAGTGGAGAAGAGTGCTTTAGAATTTTAAAAGAGTACAAATATAATATTGATATTGTATTATTGGATAACTGGTTACCTGATATGACAGGTGTGGATATTCTTAAGGAAAGAAAGTTAGATCAAAGATTTGCAGATATTCCTGTTATTATTGTTACAGTTAACAATGATTCAGCAAATTTAATCGAAGCTTTTAAAAATGGAGCAGATGATTACATAACAAAGCCGCTTGTAAGGGAAGTAATTAAGGCACGTGTAAGCAATGTTTTGATTGCTACAAGAAAATACGCAGAAATACAAAAGAAAAACAGAGAATTGTCAGAACTTTCCGAACTTGATCAGATGACAGGGTTATATAATAAGATGACAACTGTTAATAAAATTAATAACCGGCTTTATGAACATAAGAATCATATAGGTGCAATTATTGTTGTTGATATGGATGATTTTAAATATATAAATGACAGTGAAGGACATTTGATTGGTGACCATGCAATAAGACGAGTATCGAGAATATTGAAGGATAACTTTAGAAAAGAAGACATAATAGGTCGAATTGGCGGAGATGAATTTGTTGTATTTTTAAATGATATTCCGGATAAAGAGATTGCCAGAAGAAAGGCAAGAGATATAATTAGAATATTTAAAGTAAAGAAAAGTACAGTGATTAAAGGAAGAACTACTGTAAGTGTCGGATTAGCATTTGCTGATAATGGAACAAATGATTATAAAGAATTATTTGACAGAGCTGATAAAGCTTTAGCAGAAGCAAAGAAATATGGTAAAGCATGTTACCATGAATATGGCGTGGATGATTATGGTACTTATGAAGAAAAAAGAGAAAGCGTTATTGTATATAGTAAAAGCCGAACCATATGTCATGTGATAGATAAGGCAATCAGTAGTAAATATAATGTAATTGAAGTTATTTCGTCAGATGAAATAGATAAAGTTATAAAGCAACAGCGCGAAATTAGGATTATAATTGCGGATTTATCAAATGATGAAGATGATGGAAAATTAATTATGGATTATTTAGATAAGAATAAGGATATAGCAGGTATTCCTAAGATTGCAGTTTGCAAGGAAAGCAATATCGAGCAGTGTAAGATAGCAATTCAGGGAGGCGTTGTTGATTTGATGATGGAACCTATTGAAAAAGATATTGTGAGAAGAAGAGTATCAAGAATAATTAAAGATGAGGAAAAGTAAATACTAACCATAATATAGTTAGTAATATTCATTTTTAATTTTAATCCAAGCTTTAATAATTAGTTGAATAAATCCTTAAAATAAATATGAAATCTTCGAAAAAGAGGAGGCAATAACCAAATCTTTTTCGGGGATTTTTTATTGACAAAAAGAGGATGTTATGTGATAATAACTTTAATGCTTTAAAGCGTAACGGTTTAAAGCGACGATAAAGGTATGTAACTAAAAGTGGAGGAACAAAATGTTAGTTAAAGTTTTATTATTGATTGTATTTTTTGCAGTCATGATTGGAATTGGTGTGTATACAAGAAAGCATGCCACAGATGTTAACGGGTTTGTATTGGGTTCAAGATCTGCAGGACCATGGATTACAGCATTTGCATATGGAACATCGTATTTTTCAGCAGTTGTTTTTGTAGGATATGCAGGACAGTTTGGTTGGAAGTACGGTATTGCTTCTACATGGATTGGACTTGGTAATGCCATACTTGGTAGTTTGTTAGCATGGTTTGTATTAGGTAGAAGAACAAGAGTTATGACTCAGCATATAGATGCTAAGACAATGCCTGATTATTTTGGAAAAAGATATAACAGTGATGCACTTAAAATAGCAGCCAGTGTTATTACATTTGTATTTTTAATCCCATATACAGCATCTGTATATAATGGCCTTTCAAGACTATTTGGAATGGCATTTGACATACCATATAGCACAGTTGTTATTATTATGGCAGTGCTTACAGGACTTTATGTTATTCTTGGTGGATATATGGCAACAGCAATTAATGACTTTATTCAGGGGATTGTAATGTTGTTTGGTATTTGTGCAGTTATTTATTCAGTATTAAACGGACAGGGTGGATTTTACAGTTCATTGTCAAAACTTGCAGCGCAGGTGCCTGTAGAGGGAGATGTAATTAAAGTTGCAGGTGACGGAATTTTTGCATCATTTTTTGGACCTGACCCATTAAATCTTTTAGGAGTAATTATTTTAACTTCATTAGGAACATGGGGACTTCCTCAGATGGTTGGTAAATTTTACGCAATTAAAAGTGAAAAATCAATCAAGACAGGTATGATAGTTTCAACTGCTTTTGCAGTAGTTGTTTCAGGTGGATGTTATTTCTTAGGAGGATTTGGAAGATTATTCTCTGATAAAATTGATATTGCAACCGGTGGATATGATTCAATTATTCCTACAATGCTTTCAACACTTCCTGATATATTAATAGGTATTGTAATTGTGTTAGTATTATCAGCTTCAATGTCAACACTTTCCTCATTGGTACTTACATCAAGTTCAACAATTACAATTGACTTTTTGGGAACAACGGTATTAAAGAAAACGGCAGAAAAGAAACAGGTATTACTTATGAAAATTTTCGTAGTAGTATTTGTAGCAATTTCAGTAATTATCGCATTAAATAAAGATAGTATTCCTAATATTGCTCAGCTTATGGGTTACTCATGGGGAGCTTTAGCAGGAGCATTCCTTGCGCCATTTATGTATGGATTATATTGGAAGAAAGTTACAAAGGCTTCTGTATGGGCAAGTTTTATTTTCAGCATCATAGTTACTGTGACAAATATGATTTGGGGCTACATACAGTCACCAATTAATGCAGGTGCATTTACAATGCTTGTAAGTTTAATCCTTGTACCTGTTATAAGTTTAATAACACCTAAGATGAAAAAAGAAGAAACAGATAAATTATTTGAATGCTTTGAAGAAAAGGTAGAAGTTCCGGTAAAGGATGCTTTGGATTAATAAAAATATAAAAATAATTTTTGAGAATTCAGGTAAATTGAAAATATAGAAAGTCTTTAGTCATTGACTTACATAAAATCTCTGTTTATAATTTTATGGTGAGCGTAAGCTTAGATACATAAAATAGAATAAACTGTTCAACAACACAAGGGCAGAAGAAAATGGAGGAGTACAATAATGCAGGAATTTAAACCGGTAAAAGAAGGAAAAGTACGTGAGATTTACGATAATGGAGACAATATGATTATTGTTGCAACAGACAGAATCTCAGCATTTGATGACATCTTAAAGAACAAGATTACAGACAAGGGTGCGGTTTTAACACAGATGTCAAAATTTTGGTTTGATTATACAAAGGATGTTGTTCCTAATCATATGGTATCAACAGATGTTAAAGATATGCCGGAATTTTTCCAGAATGACAAATTTGCTGGCAGAAGTATGATGTGTAAGAAGTTAGAAATGCTTCCAATCGAATGTATCGTTCGTGGATACATTACAGGAAGTGGTTGGGCAAGTTACAAGGAAAATGGAACAGTTTGCGGAATAAAACTTCCTGAAGGTCTTGTAGAATCAGATAAGTTGCCTGAACCAATTTATACACCAAGTACAAAGGCAGAAATCGGACTCCATGATGAAAATATTTCATTTGAACAGAGTGTAGAAGTATTAGAAAAAGCATATCCTGGAAAAGGTGCAGAATATGCAGAAAAGATTAAGGATTGCACAATTGCTTTATATAAGAAATGTGCAGAATATGCTTTAAGCAAAGGAATCATTATTGCAGATACTAAATTTGAATTTGGTTTAGATGAAAATGGAAACGTAGTAATTGGTGATGAAATGTTAACACCTGACAGCTCACGTTTCTGGCCACTCGAAGGATATAAACCGGGACAGGGACAGCCTTCATTTGATAAGCAGTACGTAAGAGACTGGTTAAAAGCTAACCCTGACAATGATTTACTTCTTCCGGATGAAGTTGTTGAAAAGACAGTTGCTAAATATAAAGAAGCATATGAATTATTAACAGGTGAAAAATTTGCATAGTTTGATATGTATATAAACCTTTAAAATCCCCATAAAATTTGATTGTGCGATTTAAAAGCATAATTGAATTTTATGGGGATTTTTTTGCAAAAGTGATGAGTGATAAGAGATTATGCAAGCCATTATTAGAAAGTATATTGAATATAAAAATAAGGGATATAGAATATGTAGATTATGAAGAAACAATTCAGATGACAATAAAATCAAAAGGAATAAGATTAGATATATATGTTGAGGATGATAATAATACAGTGTTTAATCTTGAAATGCAGACAACAGCGTATAAAGAATTACCAAAAAGATCAAGATATTATCAGGGAGTTATAGATCTAAACATGATTGAAAAAGGTGAGCCATATGATATACTTAAAGAAAGTTATGTCATATTTATTTGTACATTTGATTTCTTTGGAAAGAACAAATGTATTTATGAGTTTGAAAACTTATGTATAGATGATTGTGGAATTAAACTTAATGATGGAACGCATAAGATATTTTTAAACACAAAAGGGGATAAAAAAGGCATAAATAAAGAACTGAAATCATTATTGGAATATTTTGATGGCAAAGAACCGGAAAGTGATTTGACAAAACAAATTGATGAAAAGGTAATTGCAGTCAGAAAAAATACGAGATGGAGGCGAGAGTATATGTCGTTACAGATGGAGATGAATCTGAAATATAGAGAGGGATTGAAGGCTGGAGAGGCAAAGGGTCAGGAGAATATAAACAAACTTAACACTATATTATTAGCAGAAAAAAGATATGACGATTTAGAAAAATCTGCTAAAGATATTGAGTATCAGAACAAATTAATGAAAGAGTATAAAATTATAGAGTAAAGGGCGAAACATTATATGTAAGAGTGATTAACCTGATATAATTATTATTTAACATACAAAACTTAAAAGAATATTATACAACGAAAAATCCGGAATTAGAGGTGCGAATAAAGCAATCTAAATCCGGATATTTTTTTGCAAATATGTAAGAAAAATGCAGGGGTCAGTTTGTGAAAAAAATGAAAAAATTATCTGGTATAGTATTAGTAAAGAAAGCGGAAAAAACTAATAATCAGGGTAAATTTGTTAAAAGAGGTGAGAATATGGGTAGATATAATATTATTTACACAAAAGAAAGACTAGTACAATCCAATTGCCCGTTAATGCTTGACCGATACGCATTAACAAAGGATGAAGCAAATGGAAGAATGTTGGCTCAGTTAAAACTGCGAAACATAGGTGAGAAGACAGTTGTTGCAGCTTATTTTACTCTTGTCGGATATGATATTGAACAAAATAAAGTAGAAGAAATAGAAGAGTATCAATTTTTAGATTTGAGAATAGCAACAGGGGTACAATTTGGAAATGATAAGGCAATATATTTTAAAAATAAAAGCATAAGAAATATTGAAATTGTATGTACCAAAGTCTTTTTTGATGATGGAGATAAGTGGGAAAATCCAAATTTTGATGCAGTATATCATGATGTTTTTAAATCAAAAAGATTATATCCAATTTTAAGTAGAGCGGCAATTGATTATATTGACAGAAAAGAGTTGCAAAAGTATGGCAATAATAGCTTTTTTAAATGTGTACCGATAGAAGATGAAGAGAATGGAATAAGACAATGTGTATGTGGAGCATATTTAATGCAGAATGTACAGAGATGTTATATATGCCATAGAGAAAAAGAGTGGTTTAAAGAAAATCTCAATCAAGATTTAATAAATGAAAAAATAAAAAAAGAAAAAGAAGCAGAGAGGGAAAGGAATAAAAAATTTATAAATAGAGCAAAGATAACTGGAGTTGTTGTAGCTGTTATAGCTATGGTTGTAGTTACGATTAATCTGGTAAATAGCAGAATTATTATTCCTTCTAAACAATATAAACAGGCAATTGAATATATAAATAAAGGAAAAATTGAGAAAGGTAGAGAAATTTTAAGCCATATAAAGGGATATAAAGATTCAAAAGAAATTTATGATGGAAAAGCTTATGATATTTATGGCGATAAACTGTGCAGGGAAAAGAAATATAAAGAAGCAATTTCAATATATAAAACAAGTGATAAAAAATCGAAAGCCATTACAGACGGAGTTAATGAACTGATAGCTCAGGGCGATATAAAAGGAGCCAAAGATATTTATAAAAAAATAGACTGGGATGGAGTAAAAGATGAAAAAGAATATAATGATTTAGTTGATTTGGGTATAAACCTTACAAACTATACAGGGGAAGATATTGAATTAAAAATTGATATTCTTGAATTAATTAAAGATAGGAATGAAAATGGTGCAAATCTATATAATGAAACTGTTTATGCAGTTGGAACGGATTTGTTAAATCAAAAAAAATATTTTAAGGCAATGCAATATTTTGAGAAATGTCCAGGATACAGTGACACTGCTGATAAACTTAATCAGATTTATTATGAATGTGGAAAGAATTATTACGATAGGAAACAATATCAAAAAGCTGTTGAACAATATCAACAAGCTAATGGGTATGGCAATTCACAAGATATGGTAAACAAATCAATGTATAAGTATGTTAAGTCAAAGAAATGTAAAAGGACAGAAACTACATTAGCATATATAAAGTCATTAAAGAAGCTTAACTATAGGGATAGTGCTCAAATATACAAAAATATGACAAAGTGGAAAGTTAAAATATATTTTAATGATTCCAGATATAGTGAAAAAAAACAATCATCAGTAAGTATAGGTTATTATGATTACTTGTATTGTCATGTAGATGTAAGTGGTGGAGAAACAGAAAAATCAAAATTTAAAATGTCATATACTACTCAGTGGAGTGGAGAAAGTGTAAGCAAAAAAGATAAATTTAGCGGAAAAGTAAGTGATGGATCTAGTTACTATGTTTACTGGGACGATTTAGATGATGTAAATTCGACTGTCACCGTAAGAGTATACAATAATGATACAGGTGAATTACTTGGATCTGCAAGTTGCAAGGTTAAGGGAGAGTACAGTTACCTGTATTAAAAATAAAATTTTTTAATCATTATAAATGATAGAAAGAGGAGGAAATAATTATGATAGTATTTGGTTTGATAATTCCAATAATAATGCTATTTGTTAGCTATAAAATTTCTGAATTGTTTTACAAAGTGGCAAAAATGAAAGGACATGGAGAAAAACATTTTATATTATGGTTGTGCTTTTTCTTAAATATTATTGGTTACCTGTATGTGATTGCACTTCCGGATTTACATTTAAGAAATGGAAGTGGTAATGGTAATAGTGGTGATGATACATATGTTATAGAAGATGAAGAATTACCACAGATATAGGGTAACAATATAACAAGAAGTGATTCGGGATTATAAATGCAATGTAAGCAATTTAATTCCGGATTATTTTATTGTTTAAATAAAAAATGGAGGGGTCAGTTTGTGAAAAAATCGAAAAAATTATCTGATATAGTATTAATAAAGAAAATGGAAAAAACTAATAAATGAGGAAAATTGTGAAAGAGGTGGAAATATGGGAAGATATAATATTTTATTTACAAAAGAAAAACTTATCCAATCAAATTGTCCTTTAATGTTAGAGAAATATGCATTAACAAAAGATGATGCAACAGGAAAAGTGCTTGCACAGTTAAAACTAAGAAATATTAGCGAAGATACTATAATTGCTGCTTATTTTGATATAGATGGTTATGATATTGAACATAATAAGGTCGAAGAATTAAAAGAATGTCAGTATTTAGATTTGAATGTAGCTAAGGGACAACAATTTGGAGCACGGAATGCTATACATTTTGAAAATAAAAATGTTAGGGAAGTCGAAATAGTATGTACAAAAGTATTCTTTCGCAATAAAGATAAATGGGAAAATGAAGATAAAGAAGCAAAATTTCATGATGTATTTAAGTCAAAAAGATTATCAGATATATTATGCCCGGAAGCATTGGAGTACTTACAAATTGTTGAACAAAAGAAATATATGAATCTTAATTATCTAAAGTGTGCACCGGTTGAATATGAAGGCATAAGACAATGTGTTTGTGGTGCATATTTATTAAATGATGTTGATACATGTTATAAATGTAAAAAGTCAAAACAATGGAACGAGATTAATTTAAATGAGAGTGATTTACTTGAAAAAGGAAAACAGTACAAAGAGGAACTAGAGCAGAAAAAGGAAAAAGAATTAGAAGAACAGAAAAAGAGAGATGAAGAAGCAAAAATAAGAAAGAAAAAGAATAGAAAAAGATTAAAAAAGTTTGTAGCGATTGGAAGTGTTGTATTAGTTATATTTTTTGCAATAATTTTTGCTCTTGAAAAAGATGCAATTAATTATTCTATGGGAAAACGTAACTATGATAACAAGCAATATGAAAAATCAATAGAACGATTTGAAAAAGCAAATTACTATAAAAATTCAGAAGATATGATTAATAGTGCAATGTATAAATACATTAAATCAAAAGATAAAGAAGCGAAACTTACACTTAAATATGCAAAAAAATTATCAGAATTAAATTATAAAGATAGCGTAGAACTATATGCAGATATGCAGGAAAAACGTGAAGCAAAAGTATACTTTAACAATTCAGAGGAAGGAACAGAAGAAGAGTCCACAGTGAATATAGAAAAGGGTGGAAAGTTATATTGCCATGTATTAATAAGTTCTGAAAGTGAATCTGCATTCAACATTACATATACAGCTCAATGGAATGGCGAAAAAGATGAGGGCAAAAAATATGATTTAAGCGACAGGGCAAGAAATAAATCAAACTTATATGTAAGTTGGGATAAATTTGATAAGAAAGATTCAGAAATTACAGTGAAAGTATATAATGAAGCTACGGGAGAAATGATAGGATCTGCAAAATGTAACTTAAATATAGAAGAATAATTAAATGATATAATAAACATAGGAAAGGGGACATTAATGAACGTACAACGTATTTTAGATGAAAAGATAAAAAATTATACACAAAATAACGGACAGAAATTGGTTGAACAGACATTGTGGAATAATTCAACGGTAGTTTATACAATAGAATATAAGCAGAATATGGAAATGTCCCTTATCGCAATTTATTTAGAAAAAGAAAAAGCATATTTAAAAGATACAATAGAAAAAATATGCGAGGATAGTAAAAAAACAGAATATTTGGTAAAGTGCAACCAATGGACAACAGAAAAGCTTAATGAAGGACAGATAATAGTTATTGAAACAGAAAAGATTACAACATTGATTGAAATGGCTTTAGATGAAAATATAAATTTGTCTGACAATACGGAAGAAGAAAAGAAAATTTGGTTATGTAATTTAATGGAAAACGTAACTGAAAGTGTAGAATATATAATAAAAAAATATCCCGGATTTAATATTTACATAAATAATGAAGAAATTTGTGTTAATGAAGCCGGACAGGGAAAAATATTACTGTTTGATTTAATAAATAATGAAGTAAAAACAAATAATGAAGCATACGAAATTGTTACTATTTTTAAACAAGTAGCAAATGGTATGAACATAAAGTTCGGTATAAAAATCCAGGAACAGAAGATAGAAAATTTACGTAAGGAATGCCTTGAATATATTGAGAGACATAAGCGTAAAAATGAGAAAGATAAAAAAATATATAAAGAGAATATAAAAAAAGCAAATAATGGAAATAAAGAATCAGAATTTATAATTGGTTATTTATATGAAAATGGACGTGGCGTACCTCAAAATATAAATGAAGCTGTAAAATGGTATAGAAAGTCGGCAAAAAAGAAATATACAAAGGCACTTAATAATCTTGCTTATCTTTATCAAAATGGGAACGGTGTAGAAAAAGACAAAAGAAAAGCAGAAGAATTATTAAAAATGTCAGCAAAACAAGGTGATGACGTCGCGTGTTTAAATTTAGGAATTTTATATCAGACAAATAAAGAAATAAATATGGAAAATGCAAAATTCTGGTATAAAAAAGCAATGAATAAAGGAAATGAAGTAGCTGAAAGAATGTATAAGAGAATTCGTGAAAAAGAGAATTTATAAATAAAATTTACAAAAAAAGAGAGCTTGCAATTTTTCATGGGCAGGAAAAAGGAAGAAAAAATGAAACATGTAAATACTACAGAAATGTATTTTAAAGTCATTAACTGTGAAGAGGCTGATGAATTAAAAGAAATAATTAATAAATACAGTCCGTACTACTCGAATTGGAGAGATTATGTAAATAATGTAATGTTAAGTAATGGCCTATCTTACGAAAAATTAGGTAAAATATGTGGATTTAGCAAAAATACTATTAAATCATGGGCAAAAAGTAACAAAGTGCCAAAATCCAGAGAAAGTTTTATAAAATTTGGAATGGGATTAAGATACAATTTTCAGGAAATTAATTTTATTTTACAGAGATATGGGAAATATCCTAAACTGTATTCTAAATCATTAGAAGATGCAATCTGCATTTACGTCATATCTCATTATCCTAAGGACGAAAATGTAAATGCGTATGAAACTTATTTGAATATGAAGGAAAAATTCCTGGATGTATTAAAAACAAAAAATAAAAGAAGATATTTAAATGATTCAAAAAATAAAACAATAGATGTTGAGCAAATAATAATAAATATGTCAGATGATGAAGAACTTTTTGATTTCATTAGAAAAAATGAAGTAGAGTTTTTTAATAGTTACTATAAACTGATAGATTATATTGAATCATATGTTAAGGCTGAAAGTGTAGGCGGTTCTTACCATAGTCTTGTTAAAGATGAAAATTTGGACAAAGGATTTGAAAAGATGATTTCAAATTTAAAGAACTGGGGAGAGGTGCCAAACAGAAACAGGCTTATAGCACTTGGAATAAAATTGAATATGACAGGACCCGAAATAAATCAACTTTTAAATTATGCAAATATGGAAAAACTATGTCCTAAAGATAAGATAGAGTGTATAATATTATATGTATTAGCAAATATTGATATTGCAAATCCATATTACCAGATGAATCATATGTCTATTGCGGCACAATATACAGAAAATCCAGAAATGAAAAATAAATGCGAAAGTCTTCTTATGGAATTGACAGGACTTAGAGAATCTGAGGAAATAAGAGAAGACGTAGAATTTTATATAAAAGATGCATTGGAATCCTTAGATATGGAAGATGAAGAAAATGGAATTTTGCAATTGTTTTTGGAAGGATAACAAATGAAGAATAACGAATTGGTTTTCAGACATAAAATATCAAACAACAAAGTCGTATTTTATCTTATGGCATGTGCATTTGCAATTATAATTTCATTAGGAGTTAGTGCTAAATGTAGTGCTGCGGTAAGTGATTTAGAGTATATATATAATCATACAGATTTTGAGCAGGGAAAGAGCGAATACTATTACAAAAAATATAATTATGAAGATATTCAATATGTGAATCCTGATTCCAAAAAAAATAGATATACACATATACCTGAGTCATGTGTATATTACAAGGGAAATGAATTTGGCGAATATGTTCATATGCATCATTTTAATATGTATTATGGGGATCAATATCGACAGCCGGTAGTAATAATAACGTTTTGTGCTAATGTAATTAATAATGAGACTACTAATTGTGAAATATGGATAAATGGAGAATTTGAAGATACAGTGAAATTAGGTAGAAATACTCTAACAATGATAGGTAAGCTTCCAATTGAAAGATTTTCTTAAGCAGGAGACTATACGATAGAAGTTATTGCGGAAGGGATAGATGGCAAAAAAATGGTAGCCAGTAAGTTGATTAGGGTATCCAGACCTTATATACCACCGGAAACATCGTTAATAAATAAAATAGAAAATACTTCTAACAATACAGGTCTTAAGGTTGAATGGGATGATTTAGGAGCAGTAAAGTCTTATTATGTTTACAGAGCTAAAGAAAAAGATGGATTTTATAAGCTAATGGGTATAACTTATGAGCCATATTTGATAGATGAGGATGTTGAAGCGGGACAGAAATATTGGTACAGGGTTGTTGCTAATTTTTCAAATGATGAAAAGTTTCAGTCGGCTGATGTGGAAGGCAGTTTAAAGCCGATAGAAAGTCTTGCGGCTGATAACAACGGACAAACTATAAATAAAAGTAAAACTACAAGCGGTAGAAATACAAAACTTAACAAACCTAAAATAAGCATAAAAAAGAAGCGAAGAAACTGGCAGATATATTGGGGAATTATATCTGATAAAAGTACAGGTATAGATGTTTACATGAAAAACGGCTATGGAAAATATAAGAAATATAGAAAGATAAATACGACAACAAAATTAAAGAAAAGTAAAAACAAAAAAGGAGCAGTAGGAATAACAAGCTCAAATAAATCTTTAATTAAGGGAGTAAAATATAAATTTAAGGCAAGGACATTTTATTATAAAAAAAATGGCAGGAAAGTATATAGCAAATGGTCGAATGTTATAAAATTAAAAGGCTGAGAAAGTAACTACAGGAGATAAATATGGACTCTATTATAGGCAGAACGATACTTGGATATAATGTTATAGAGAGAATAGGTGCAGGTGGATTTGGTGATGTCTACAAAGTTGAAAGAAACAACATTGTAGGTAATGTAACAAGAGCCTTGAAAGTCATCACTTTGCCAAGAGACAATGAATATATAGAAATATTAAATTCAATGGGTGGCGATAAGGAAAAAGCCGATACATATTTTCATAAAGAATTAGACAGAGTTGTAAATGAAATTCGTGTGTTTTCCATGATTTCTGAAAAAGACAACCACAATATTGTTTCGTACTATGAAAGTGATGTCGAAAAGGTTGGAGAATATAAATACAACATATACATTCTTATGGAATTTTTGACTCCACTTGACAAATGGATGCAAAATAACAACATAACAGTGGAAAATGCATTAGATATAGGAATCGGAGTAGCTGATGCTTTGGACATTTGCCATAAAAACGGAATAATTCACAGAGATATTAAATTAAGTAACATATTTGTATCTAAGTATGGAGTATTTAAAATAGGTGATTTCGGTGTATCTAAAAATATAAATAATGCAACTATGACAAAGACAATCAAAGGAACACCAAATTATATAGCACCTGAGGTTTACATAGGAAAAAATAAATATGATAGTTCAGTAGATAATTATTCTCTTGGAATTCTGCTTTACTATCTGTTCAACAAATTAAGATTTCCGTATTATCCTAATTTTCCAAATGAGTACACACAGGAGGATTCGGATAAGGCATTTTATAAGAGAATGAATTATGAAGAGGTAGAAAGTCCTGTTTGTGCACCTGAATGTGTTGCAAATATAATAAAAAAGGCAATTTCGGAGCGCGCTAAAAGATATAGTAGTGCCAAAGAGTTGTCTAAAGATTTATTAGATGCCAAATCGAATTTAATGCAGAAAGAGTTGGAAACAAAGATAGGATTTGAACCAAGGGTTGCTACAGATGATTGGGTTGAAAATGATAAAGAACGAAGGCTTGTGCAGGATTTAAACGGAGATAGCGAAAGCACTGTTAGTTTTATCGAACAGGGAATTACTGTTTTTGAAAAAAGAGAAGAAGATAAAACTGGTAATTTGCAAAAAAGAAAATTAGTAATTGCAGGTTCGGTTTGCGTGATTTGTATAATCGTAGTAGCTTTATTTTCAGGGAAAATGTTTTTGGACAGACAAAATAATGATAAGTCATTAGCAACGGCCGAAACATCAGAACAGGCGAATGAAAGTCAGAGCAAAGCATTAAAAGAAAACGAAGAATCAGCGATGGAGACTTTAAATGCAAATCAATCACAGCTGGATGAAAATTTAAACACTGAATCCGAAGTAAATCAAGCAAACCCAAATCAAAATTCTGAATCAGGAGCAGGACAGATTGATAATAATCAAAATCCTGAGCTGGGAGCAGGACAGATAAATAATAATCAAAATCCTGAAGATATGACAGTAGTAGAGATTACAAAGAAAGCAAAAAAGAAAAAGCAGCAGACAACTAAGGCACGGGTTCAGGAAACAACGAGTGCTCCAAAACAGAATAATGTAACACAAAAACCAACTCAAAAACCGACACAAAAACCAACGCAAAAGCCAACGCAGAAAAAATACGAGGATTTTGATTTTAAGAGTGTAGTTGAATAGGAAAGAAGGGATTATTTATGAAAAAGAAATTAATGGTATTCTTTTTAGCACTTATGTTATGTGCAACAACAATTCCTGTGGTAGTTACAGCCAATGCTCTGACAGGAAAAATTAACAATTCAGGATATAAGACAGAAAATGAAATTTATTTTAATCTTCCACATCGCGGATTGATGAAATACGATGTCGAAAGTGGCGATGCTGTTAAACTCAATTCACTAAAATTAGGAGACGGATCCAGTACATGGGGAGTAACAGTCGTAGCACACAAAGGTGATTGGTTATACGGAGAGTGGAACCAGTCAACAGGGACTGCATATAATGAGGGAAGCTATATTGTCAGAATAAATGCAAAAACAGGTAAGATAATTAAATTGGCAGAAGGAACCCAGCCTGTGGTAAAAGGAAAGAAAATCTATTTTTCCGGTTTAGATAAAGAAGAAGTTGATTTTGGAGAATACAATTATAAAAAATCAGAACAAAATTATGTTTGTGATTTGTATGGAAAACATTTGAAAAAGACAAACAAAAAAATAAAAATTAAAACAACAAATGAAATAGGCAAGAATTTTAAATTGTACAAAAAGTATAATGAAAAAGGCACAAAATATAATATGAATGTCATATTGAAATTCCCTAACGGAAATAAAGAAATCATAGGCAAATATTTTGAACCATAAAGTTTATTAAAAAACATATAAATCATAAATTAGATGTGCAAATTTGAACTCAAAAATATATGAAACATAATCCTAAACAAGAAATTGATTGCCATCAAATAAGGGGCGCCCTGGAAGTGAAAATGTAGCTTTCAGGGTGCTTTTTTGCTGTATATGATAGGGGTCAGTATGTGAAAAAAATAAAAAATTTTAGTGATATAATATGCATAACAAATCATTTAAATAATTTGTACGGATTGAGTAGAAAAATAAGGAACTATAGGCAAAAGATTTAAGGTAAACAGGAGGAAGAAACAATGAAACAGTTAAAGAAAATATTATGTATGTTTATGGCTTTATTAATGGTACTTACAGTAATTAATGTGTCAGATGTAAGTGCAGCAGCAAAGCCTAAATTAAACAAAAAGAAAGTAACAATGTATGTAGGAAAAACATGTCAGCTTAAAGTGAAAAACTATAAAGGAAAAGTAAAATGGTATATAGATGATAATAGTATTGCAAAAGTAAGTAAAAAGGGAAAAGTTAAAGCAAAAAGTTCTGGAATAACATATGTTTATGCTGAGGTAGGTAATGATTATCTTACATGTAAGATAAAGGTTAAAAACAAAAAATCATCAAAAACAACTGCTACAACGACACCATCAACGACACCATCAACAACACCGGCAGTTGAGATAGAACCAGAGTTAAACATTCAATTACCTAGTGTTCCATGTTCCTATAATGATTACACTTATAGTGGAAGAATCGATACAAGTTGTACAATATCAAATGTTCGTATTGAAAAAAGCTATTTTAAATATGATAATGATTTTTCAGTAAAATTATATGTTTCAGGAACGAAGACATATGATTCTAATGGAACAAAACACAGTTCAGCTGTAGACGTAGGTTGGAAATTATATGATATGAATAATAATGTTGTTGAAAGTGGAACAGTTTATTCACCAGGAGTAAGTATTGGAGAAAATTTTGTAGATGCATACACTTATATTAGCACAGATTTAAAACCAGGAAATTATAGATTAGTATTTGTAAATACAATTTAATATAACTTAAGATGCCATAGGAGTAGTAAAATCTTAACTTCTATGGCATTTTTAAACAGTAATTTATGTTTGAAAATAGATATAAGATATAATTTTATCTTAAAGAGGAGAAAGAAAGATGAATAAATTAAAGAAAATATTATGTATGTTAATGGCTCTTTTAATGGTATTGACAGTAATTAATACAACAGATGTTAGTGCGTCAGTAAGGCCAAAACTGAACAAGAAAAAAGTAACAATATATGTAGGAAAAACTTTTAACCTTAAGATAAAAAATTACAAGGAAAAAGTAAAATGGTTTTCAGAGGACAAAAGAATTGCAACTGTTAATAAAAAAGGTAAAGTAACAGCAAAAAAACAAGGAACAGTAACTATTTGTGCTACAGCTAGTAATTTTGTCCTTTTATGTAAAGTGAAAGTTAAAAGAAAAAAAACTAAATTATCGGATACTAATACATCAATCACAAATCGGACACAAACACAACCATCAGCACCGACATCAGCACCAACACCGACTCCTACACCGCAAATATCAGCAAAAGAAAAAGTAAAAAATATTTGTTTAACAAATGGAACAGTTGATTATAGTAGCTCGGACGGAACTTATTATTGGATAGGAAAAGTAAATTATTATAATGGAAATCAATTTTTTTGCAGATTAGCTTATAGTTCTACATATGATAAAATTACATTGGTTGAGTTATCAGGAAACATAATGACAACGATAGAACTAAATGATGCTACGGCTTCGACTTGTGAAGTTAAATTTTTTGATGGAGATAGTGTAATGTATGGAAATGGAATTTTATATAAAAATTTGATGTCTGATGACAATGCAGCCACATTTACAGATTACAATATCCCAATAGGTGCAATTTATTCAGGTGAAAAATTAGCTACAATTATGGCAAAATTATCATTGACTACATTTAATATTATGATGAACGAATATTCTTCAGATGTTAGCTCATCAAGTTTTGGTTTCCCATTCTAAGAAAAGACGTTTGGAATTGTATATTAATATTTAACAGTAAAAGGCAAGGACAGAAAAATCCTTGCCTTTTATATTAAAATGTAAAAATAAATTATGTAAACTAAATTACGGATTTTGACTGATTTTTATATAATATTCTGTAAAAAATAACGGTTTTATTAGTATAAATTCTATTGATTACAGATGATAAACAAATCCCCCAAACCACACAACATAAATCTTCAATACAAACCCTGCCTTCCCACTATATAAATATCCCCCAAAATACATCTCTACATTCATTGACGAATATATCCTAATTAGGTATAATTTACTTTATGAGTTTAAAGCAAAAAAGCAGTAAATTATGCTAAATACAAAATAATATGAAGTGCATTTGTATTGCACTATCAGTTTTATACATAATGACGAAAGGCAGGTTACATATTTTGAGTAAAAAAATTATGTTAGGTAACGAGGCGATTGCCAGAGGAGCATATGAAGCAGGAGTTAAAGTTACTTCAGCTTATCCTGGCACACCAAGTACAGAAATTAGTGAAAATGTTGTTAAATACCCGGGGATTAAAGCTGAGTGGGCACCGAATGAAAAAGTAGCAACAGAAGTTGCAATTGGTGCATCTATGGCAGGAGTTCGTTCAATGTGTATGATGAAACACGTTGGTGTAAACGTTGCATCTGACCCATTATACACAGTATCTTATATCGGTGTTAATGGTGGTATGGTTTTAGTTGCAGCAGATGACCCCGGAATGTACAGTTCACAGAACGAACAGGATTCGAGAATGGTTGCAAGAGCAGCAATGGTTCCTGTTGTAGAACCATCAGACAGTGAAGAAGCAAGAGTATTTACAAAGAGAGCGTATGAACTTTCAGAAAAATATGACACTCCTGTAATTCTTCGTTCAACAACAAGACTTTCACATTCACAGGGAATTGTTAATCTTGAAGAAAGACAGGAAATAGAAGATAAGCCATATGAAAGAAATGTAGCAAAAAATGTTATGATGCCGGGAAATGCAATTAAGCGTCATATTTTTGTAGAAGAACGTTTAAAGAGAATGGCAGAAGATGCATGTACATTAGACATTAATAAAGTTGAATACAACGATACAAAGATTGGTGTTATTACAAGTGGTATCGTATATCAGTATGTAAAAGAAGTATTACCTAATGCATCAGTTCTTAAGTTAGGATTGGTAAATCCACTTCCTATGAAACTGATCGAAGAATTTGCATCAAAGGTAGACACATTATATGTTATAGAAGAATTAGAGCCTGTAATAGAAGAACAGGTTAAGGCTCATGGAATCAAATGTATTGGAAAAGAAATTTTTACAGTACAGGGTGAATACAGTGCAAATATGCTTAGAAAAGCAATCTTAAAAGAAGATTTAGATTTAGATACACCTGCACAGGCACCGGCAAGACCACCAATTCTTTGTCCGGGATGTCCTCATAGAAGTACATTCTCAGTATTAAAGAAATTAAAAATTCATGCAGCAGGTGATATCGGATGCTACACATTAGGAGCTGTAAATCCTTTAAATGTAGTAGATACAACAGTTTGTATGGGTGCAAGTATTTCAACACTTCACGGTATTGAAAAAGCTAAAGGAAAAGATTTCATAAAGAACTGGGTTGCAGTAATTGGTGATTCAACATTTTTACATACAGGTGTTAATTCACTTATGAACATGGTTTACAATCAGGCAACAGGAACAGTTATGATTTTAGATAACTCAACAACAGGTATGACAGGTCATCAGGATCACTCAGCAACAGGAAAAATGTTAAATGGTGAACCAACATACGCTATTGATTTAGTAGATTTGTGTCATGCAATCGGTGTAAAGCATGTAGAAGTTGTAGATGCATTTGATATTAAGAAATTGGAAGAAGTAATTAAGACAGAAGTTGCAAGAGATGAAGTTTCTGTTATTATTTCTCAGTCACCATGTGCATTACTTAAGTCATTTGTACCAAAGGGCAAATGTTATACAATTCCTGAAAAATGTAAGAAGTGCGGAATGTGTCTCGTACCGGGATGTCCTGCAATTACAAAGAATGAAGACGGAACAGTTTCAATTGATGCAACAATGTGTAACGGTTGTGGATTATGTATGCAGAATTGTAAATTCGATGCAATTGGATTAAAAGAGAGAGGTGACAAATAATGGCAGATACAAAGAATATTATGATTGTTGGTGTAGGCGGACAGGGTACACTTCTCACAAGTAGAGTTTTAGGTGGAATCACAATTGAAAGCGGATATGATGTAAAACTTTCAGAAGTTCATGGGATGGCACAGCGTGGAGGAAGCGTTGTTACATTTGTAAGATATGGAGAAAAGGTAGCTGAACCAATTGTTGAAGAAGGTCAGGCAGATGTATTAATCGCATTTGAACGTCTTGAAGCATTAAGATATGCACATTTTCTTAAAAAAGACGGTGTAATTATCGTAAATGACCAGAGAATTGACCCTATGACAGTAGTTACAGGATTAGCAGAATATCCTGAAAACATTATTGAAAATCTTAGCAAAAAACATAAAGTAATCGCAGTAAATGCAATGGATGAAGCATTAAAACTTGGAAATTCAAGAGTATTTAATGTAATTATTTTAGGCGTTGCTGCAAAACATATGGATTTTGAAAAAGATAAATGGATTGAAGTTATAAAAGCAACAGTTCCACCAAAGACAGTAGACATTAATATTGCTGCATTTGAAAAAGGATACGAATTAGCATAATAAAAATAAACAATAAAGAAGGTGCAGTTGTGATAATTGATACACATACACACACTTTTCCGGATAGAATTGCCGCCAGAGCATTAGCCGGAATGGAGAAGAGTATTGTCGATAAACATGATTGGAATGTGAAGATAAAGGTGGCAGGAACAAGAGATGCACTTAGTGAATCTACAAAGAAAAACGGTGTCGATATTTCTGTGGTTGTTCCTGTGGCAACAAAACCTGAACAGTCTGCAAGTATTAATGAATTTGCGGCACAAACTAATGAAAAAACAAAGGAAACAGGCGTATTTTCATTAGGCGCAATACATCCTGACAATGAAGATTATAAAGATATATTAGATGACATTAAGAAAAAAGGATTAAAAGGAATTAAGGTTCATCCTGACTATCAAAAGGTTGAATTTGATGACCCAAGATATCTTAGAATTTTTAAATATGCAGATGAACTTGGTCTTGTAATTGTAACACACGCGGGAGAAGATATAGGTCTTCCGGAAAAGATTCACTGTACACCTGATATGGTGCTTAATGTACTAAACAAAGTTAATCCTAAAAAATTAGTCCTTGCTCATATGGGTGGATGGAATTTATGGGATGAGGTAGAAGAAAAATTAGTGGGAAAAAATGTCTATTTTGACACGGCTTTTTCTTTTGAAAAAGGTATTCCCCACTTAGAAAAAGAACAATTTTTAAGAATTGTTGAAAAACATGGTGCAGATAAAATTTTATTTGCAACAGACAGTCCGTGGTCTGATCAGGGATATACACTTGAAAGATTAAAAGAATTTGGAATGCCTGAAAAAGCATTGAACCTTATATTAGGGGAAAATGCAAAAAAACTATTTGAATTTTAATGAGGTAGAGAAATGCCAATCACAGAGATTTTAGAGAAGAACGCAAAAGAATACGGAAAAGATGTCTGCTTAGTAGAAATTAATCCGGACTTGCAGGAAAAGAAAAGAGTAACATGGAGAGATTACGAATTAATCGAATCCAATCCAATGTGTCAGTATAGAAGAGAAATTACATGGCACGTATTTAACGAAAAAGCAAACCGTTTTGCAAATCTGCTCATTAGCAGAGGAATTAAGAAAGGCGACAAAGTAGCAATTCTTTTAATGAACTGCTTAGAATGGCTTCCAATTTATTTTGGAATTTTAAAGGCAGGAGCTTTGGCTGTCCCATTAAATTTCAGATACGCAGCAGACGAAATAAAATACTGTGTTGAACTTGCAGAAGTAGATGTATTAGTATTTGGACCTGAATTTACAGGCCGTGTAGAAGAAATCGTTGATGAAATTGATGAAAAGAGAATTTTATTCTATGTAGGTGGTGACTGCCCAACATTTGCTGAAGATTATGATAAGTTAGCAGCAAATTGCCCAAGCTATTCACCTGACATTAAATTAACAGATGATGATTATGCGGCAATTTACTTTTCATCTGGAACAACAGGTTTCCCTAAAGCTATTTTACATAAACACAGAAGTTTAATGCATGCAGCAAAAGTTGAACAGAAACATCATGGACAGACTAAGGATGATGTATTTCTTTGCATTCCTCCACTTTACCATACAGGCGCAAAAATGCACTGGCTTGGAAGTTTTCTTGTGGGAGGCAAGGCAGTATTGCTTAAAGGTGTTACACCAAAGACTATTCTTGAAACAGTGTCAAATGAGCAGTGTACAATTGTATGGCTTTTGGTACCATGGGCTCAGGATATTTTGCTTGCAATAGAAAAAGGCGATGTTAAGCTTGAAGATTATAAATTAGACCAGTGGAGACTTATGCATATTGGTGCACAGCCGGTTCCACAGAGCTTAATTAAAAAATGGAAAACAATTTTCCCTCATCATCAGTATGACACTAACTACGGTCTTAGTGAATCAATTGGACCTGGTGCTGTACATTTAGGAGTCGAAAATATTGACCATGTTGGTGCAATCGGTGTTCCGGGATATGGATGGAAAGTTAAGATTGTGGATGAAAATGGTGTAGAAGTTAAGCAGGGAGATGTTGGTGAATTAATCCTTAAAGGACCTGGTGTAATGGAATGTTATTACAACGACCCTAAGGCAACAGCAGAAACGCTTAAAGATGGTTGGTTATACACAGGAGATATGGCTGAGCAGGACAGTGAGGGATTTATATACCTTGTAGACAGAAAGAAAGACGTTATTATTTCCGGTGGTGAAAATATTTATCCGGTTCAGATAGAGAATTTCTTAAGCAAACATCCTGATATAAAAGATGTAGCTGTAATAGGTATTGCTGATACAAGATTAGGTGAAATATCAGCTGCAATTATTGAATTAAAACCAGGTGTAGCAACAACAGAAGAAGATATTAATAATTTCTGTAAGGAACTTCCACGTTACAAGAGACCTAGAAAAATTATTTTTGCGGATGTACCTAGAAATCCAACAGGTAAGATTGAAAAACCTAAGTTAAGACATATGTATAACAGCGAAAACTTAGTAGATGCCCAGAACAGAGCGTAAAAGGGTAAATAATTAAATAAATTAAGATAATGCGAAAAGGCATAGCCCATAGAATTAAATTCATGAGTTGTGCCTTTTTTTGGCTCTTAAAATTTATGAATAAACAGAACATATTATATCAAATTAAATATAACGGTAAACAATATATTGACACACAAAGTATTAGAGAATAATATATGTATATATCAAAGGGACAATACAATTTATAGGAGGAGCGATATGAAAAAGTATTTGGCGGGAATTACAAGTGCAATTGCAACACTAGCATGTATCTTGGCAAACTATCTGGTGAGACTTGTTAATAAGGAAGTTTCAATGTCTTATAAGGCATGGGAAGGAATAGGAAAAGAGATTATTATTTACATAGTCTTAGGATTGATTATTGGATATAATATTTATGTATTAAGCAAAAATATTAAGAATAATACAATCACAATAATAGTTGCCGTAATTGTTAACATAGTAATTGCAGCTATTATGTTTTATTGGTGGGATCAGGTATGGACAATAGTTTTATTAGTGGGAAGTTATTTAACACTATTATTAACAAAGATAATTGAAAAAGAAGCATAAATAATAAAAGCGATAGAGTTCTGATATGAATCCACAACACAAGTTGAGATAATATCATTAATTCTATCGCTTTTATATTTAAAGGAAAGAGGAGGACACAGAGATGAGAAAAAGAAGATGCAAATGGGGAAATTGTTTCACTGCTTTATTAGTATGTGTAATGAGTGCAAGTGTTTTTGCGGCAACAGCTAGTAGAACAACTGTATATGCAGATTCAGAAGATAAATCGATTCAACTGGAGTACAGATGCTATGATACAGAAAAAGATAGAGGAATAATTATAGATTAAATATAGAAGAGGCAGTTGCGTCTGTGATTAAATCACTAAAGCAACTGCCTCTTCTTAGATAAGTATATTACTGCCGGATTATTCCGGTAATATTATTCAATTTTATTTAAACTGGTGATTCTGTATCTGTAATCTGCATCCTGGTACATAACCACTGAAATATAAGTAACTGCTCATATCAATAGTTTTACTATTGTATGAAACTGTATTGTCTCCATTTAAAACATCTTTAGCAGCTTTAATGCAGTCAGAATTTAAATTACCGCTGTCATATAATGATAATGATCTGCTAAGAGAACCATTTCTTGCAGGAGTAAACTGTCCACTCTGGTAAACAACTCCACTAACTGTGTTAGGGAAGAGAGTAGATCTTACTCTGTTCATAACTACAATTCCTACAGCTTTCTTACCGGCATAAACCTGATTGCCTGATTCACTGTAAATAATTGAAGAAAGCATTCTTAAATCACTGCTGTTGTAACGATTCTTAACTATTATATTAACTGTTCCGTAAGTTGAACCATTAACTTTACTTGTTATTGTAATTGTTGCCTTGCCGGCCTTTAAACCGGTAACAGTACCTTTCTTTGAAACCTTGGCAACTTTCTTGTTGCTTGATTTAAAAGAATAGTAATCAACATTATTACCATTGCTTTTTAAAAGTTTCTTTATCTTGTATGTCTTATTTACCTTAACTGTCTTCGTAATACTTATCTGTGATTTGTTTGTTGAATTAATATCTGCGTTTACCATTGTAATGCTTGATGCAATAAGCATAAATGCTATCATTAGTAAACTATAAATCTTTAATTTCACAACTACCTCCAAATGTTACGCTTATATTTTACAAATGTTACAAATTTGTTACGTTTATTAATAATGCCTTAAAAAACAGTTTTTGTCAAGGGTTTTCTTAAAGGAATAATATGACAAACCGTAATAAATAATAAAAAATGAGAACAAAAACGAAAAAAATCGAATTAATTTGTTACGGTTTGTAACAATTGAAAATGGAATATATAGTGAATGAAAAGAGTGGTTCATACAAGTACTTGATGAAAATGCAATATATCATATTTTAAGTTGCAATGACTCATAAAAATTTATTTATAATAAGAAAAATTTTTTGGATATTGTAACATTTATGCTAATTGACAAATATAAAATTATATGTTACTTTTTTCAGAAGAAAAGTATATAAATTAACTGCCACCGGGTAGGAGCGGATAACGCCGGAATTCGTATCGTTAGGTCTTAGAAGATATGAATGCCGGCGATTTTTTTGCAATAAATAACAGAAGAAAATAGTGGACGGCAGAATTTGTGTAATAAAAGAATAATGAAATGCTAAACAATATTTTTAAAATAGAAAGAGGGAATAATGAACAGAAACTTAAAAGAATTTATTAAATATACAGTTTTTAATGTTTTAGGAATGATAGGGTTGTCATGCTATATATTAGCAGATACTTTCTTTATATCATTTGGACTAGGTGCAAATGGACTTGCGGCTCTAAATTTGGCACTGCCGGTTTACAGCGTTATTAACGGAAGTGGGTTAATGCTTGGAATAGGTGGAGCTACTAAATATGCAATAATGAAAAATCAGGGAAATAAGAAGTATAATGAAAGTTTTATGAATACAGTGTTTATGGCAATCGTTATTGGAATAATATTTTTCTTAACAGGGATTATTTTTTCGGGAAATATAGCAACGCTGTTGGGGGCAAATAAACAGGTTTACCATATGACATCTATTTATTTAAAAGTTCTTCTCATGTTTGGTCCGGCATTTGTATTAAATAATGTAATGAATGCATTTGTTAGAAATGATGGAAATCCCAGACTTTCTATGATAGCAATGTTAGTAGGTAGTTTTGGCAATATTATTTTAGATTATTTATTGGTAATTAAATTTAGCATGGGAATGTTTGGAGCTGTCCTTGCAACTGGATTTTCGCCGATTATGGGACTTATGGTGTTATCGGGACATATTGTTTCAGAGAATAGCAACATTAAATTTAAAGTAGCAAAAATAAGAGCGTCATTTATTAAATCAATCATAATGCTTGGAATTCCTTCGTTTGTTGCAGAAATGTCATCAGGCATAGTGATTTTTGTGTTTAATATAATTATATTAGGCTTACAGGGAAATGTAGGGGTGGCAGCATATGGTGTTATTGCAAATTTAGCCCTTGTAGTGATTTCAATTTACACAGGTGTAGCACAGGGAAGCCAACCTTTGTTTAGTGCGGCATATGGGAAAAATGACAAGAAGATGCAGAAACAGTTATTTAAATATGCAATTACTGCTGTAACTTTGATTTCTATAGTAATATATGCAGTTATTTTGTTATTTGCAAATCCAATTACTTCTATATTTAATGGCGAAGGAAATATGCAGCTTCAGGCTATAGCAGTTAAAGGAATGTATTTATACTTTACTTCAATTTTATTTATTGGAATGAATATTGTGATGGCTACTTATTTTGCTGCAAGAGAAAAAGTAATTCCTTCATATATAATATCTTTTGGCAGAGGGTTTGTGGTTATAATTCCAATGGCGTTTATAATGAGTTTTCTATGGAAAATGACAGGTGTATGGCTGGCAATGACTGTAACTGAGGGAATAATTGCTGCTGTCGGAGTGGCACTAATAAAAAAAGCTTAGGCCTTTAAGGTCTAAGCTTTTTTATATAAATTATTTAAACATATGATGTGCAATTCTAAATTTACTTCTGTAAATATATCTGCTAAAGAATAATGTCTTTGTCATGTTGATAGTTGAGTTCTTGTAAATAACTGTCTTATCACCATTTAATGCTTCCTTAGCTGCTGCAATACAGTCAGGATCCATTCTTCCGCTATCATATAATGCTAAAGATCTGTTAAGTGAACCGTTTCTTGCAGGAGTGAACTGTCGTCTCTGATAAAGAACACCTTTAATTGTGTTAGGGAAGAGACTTGATTTTATCCTGTTAGCAACTACAATACCAACAGCTTTCTTTCCAGCATATGGTTCTCCACATGCTTCACTGTAAATGATAGATGACATATATCTTAACTGACTTGCTGTGTAACTGCTCTTAACATCAAGATTAACAGTGGCATATACTGAATCATCTGTGTCAGAAGTAACAGTAACAGTTGTTGAACCTGTCTTAAGACCGGTAACAGTACCTGCCTTTGAAACCTTAACTACAGTTGAGTCATCAGCTGTAAAAGTCATATCTTTTACTGATTCAGAATCAAGATTTAATGATTTCTGTAATTTGATTTTCTTGTTAACTTTAACTGATTTATTAATATCTAATGTATTGTCTGTGTTATCTGTACTAGTTATATTGTTGTATGAATTTTCTGTTGATGTTTCTACTTCTGAAGCTGTTGATGTTTCAGTTGCTACTGTATTAGTATCAGGTATTGAAACTGAATCATCAGCGTGTACTGTTACAAGTCCTACTGCTGCAAACATAAAAGTAAAAACTAAAGAACTGTAAATTTTACGTTTCAAAACTAACCTCCAATTATTATATAATTAATTACGAATAATTATTACGAAAAGTCGTAAATTTATTACAAAAATATTACGCCTATTAATAATGCCTTAAAATTCAAAAAATGTCAAGAGTAGGACACAGTCTTTTAACATATTTAAGAATAGGATAAAGAAAGATAAATAAGTTGCAATGAATAGTTTGTTTTGTTAAAATTTAAAAAGGTTTTGCCGTATAAATGGGCATTCTGAGCAAAAATGGTTAAAAATTTTTTCTAACAAATATATAGAATAAATAAAAAGAAAGTAAAAAATAAAAAAATTTACTAAAATATATAAAAATTTCATTTTTTTGTAAAAATTATTGAAATTTGAAATAATTAGAATAATGAAAAGAGGCATTAATTTGAATATATTATCAGTTGAAAATATAACACATTCTTTTACGGAAAGAAAATTATTTGATAAAGCAAGCTTTTATCTTCATGAAGGAGACAAAGTAGGTGTTATTGGCATAAATGGAACAGGAAAATCTACATTATTAAAAATAATGGCAGGAATAGAAGAGCCGGATGAAGGAAAAGTAATTAAGGCATCGAATTTAATGATTCACTATTTGCCACAGAATCCTAAGTTTAATGATGAGGATACGGTCATAGAAAGTGTACAGAATATGGTACATCATCATGCAAATGAAAATGAACTTATAGAAGCTAAAAGTATGATGACACGTTTAGGAATAACGGATTTTGAACAGAAAACAGGAGAATTGTCAGGAGGACAGAGAAAAAGACTGGCTTTGGTTTCGGTGTTGCTTACACCATGTGATATTTTAATTTTAGATGAACCTACAAACCATTTAGATAGCACAATGGCTGAGTGGCTTGAAAATCAGCTTAAGGCATTTAAAGGCGCTCTTGTAATGGTAACTCATGACAGATATTTTTTAGATAGTGTAACAAATAGAATAATCGAACTTGATAAAGGAAAGATTTACAGTTATCAGGAGAAATATTCAGGATATTTGCAACGTAAGGCAGAAAGAGAAGCGAGTGACAAAGCCAGCGAACGTAAACGTCAGAGTATTTTAAGAAAAGAAATTGAGTGGATGCAAAGAGGTGCAAGAGCAAGGTCTACGAAGCAGAAAGCTCATATTCAAAGATATGAAAATTTGAAAAATCAGCAGGGAATAGTAGAGGATGAAAAAATTGAACTTAGCAGTATAAAGTCCAGAATGGGAAGAACAACCATCGAAATTGAAAATATTTCTAAGGCTTACGGAGACAATGTGTTAATCAAAGATTTTACATACAATTTCCTGAAAGGTGACAGAGTCGGATTTGTAGGAAAGAATGGATGCGGAAAAACAACTTTGATGAAGATTATTGATGGCCGAATTAAGCCTGACAGTGGAAATATTAATATTGGACAGACAATTAAGATGGGTTATTATACTCAGGAAATTGAAAATGACAAAGATGCGGGAATTGCTTATATGGATTCTGAAGACAGAGTTATTGATTACATTAAAAATACTGCTGAATTTGTCAGAACTGAAGAAGGGCTTGTTTCGGCATCAGTTATGCTTGAAAGATTCTTGTTCCCATCATCACAACAGTACAGTAAGATTGGCAAATTATCAGGTGGCGAGAGAAGAAGACTAAATCTTTTAAGAGTTCTTATGGAAGCACCAAATGTTCTTATTTTAGACGAACCTACAAATGATTTGGATATAGAAACAATGACAATATTAGAAGATTATTTAGATAGTTTTGATGGAATTGTAATTACTGTTTCTCATGACAGATATTTCCTCGACAGAGTTGTAAGAAGAATATTTTCATTTGAAGGAAATGGTGTGATTCGTCAGTATGAAGGTGGTTACACAGATTACATTAATAAAAAGAAGGAAAATGAAACACCGGAAGAAAATATTTTTTCAAATTCAAAGTCAAAAAATTCTTCAGAAGATAAAAATGGTAAGCCAGACTATAAAAATAGAAATAAAAAATTGAAATTCTCTTACAATGAGCAGAGAGAATATGAAACCATAGAAGATGACATATCTAAATTAGAAGAAAAACTTGAAAAATTAGATGATGAAATGAACAAAAATGCTACTAATTCTGTAAAACTAAAAGAATTGATAGATTCTAAAGAAGAAACAGAAACTCTTTTAATGGAAAAGATGAACAGATGGGAATATTTAGAAGATTTGGCTAAAAAAATAGAAGAGCAGGGAAGGTAAATATTGTTTATAGAAATGATAACCATAAAATAAAGGCAAGGGAAAATTTTCCTTTGCCTTTGTTGTTTCCTAATATAATAAAGTCTGTTAATGAACAGATTGTTCAGTTCTTAAAAATGTCTGATAGAATATTTTCATGATATTCTTTGTTTACTGATTATCAGATACTTTATCTAAACACTCTAAGAATTTCTCATGGTATTCAGTCATGTTGTTTTTTAATGAAACAGGTCTTCCGTTTTTACTTAAAAAGCAATGGCTTGTAATGCCTCGAGTTGTTACTTTGCCGGATTTTTTATCAACTATTTCATAATTTAATTTCATACGAATGCCATTGTATTCGATAAGGCTAACCTTAATAAGCATTGTTTCGCCAAACTGAACCATACGCTTGTATTCACATTGAACACTAAGAACAGGTGACATAATACCATTCTCTTCTAATTCTTTATAAGGTATACCTAAGGAATCCATAAAAGCAATTCGGGCTTCTTCAAAATATCTTAAGTAATTTGAATGATGAACAACTCCCATCATATCAGTTTCATAATAATTTGCTTTTCGCTCATATGTAAATGTCATATTAAAAATCCCTTCTATCTTATTTAAATCATTGTATCTTTAATTTTTATTAACATTATTAGTATACATCATTTTACAAAAATGTGTTATCAAAAATATTGACAATAAAAATGCGATTTTGTATAGTGTATCTGGGTTTAGTTTTACTAAACTTTAAGGTTAGTATTTGAAAATAAAGGAAAAAATAATGGATATAGGATTTAAGATAAAAGAATTGAGAATGGAGAGGGGATTAACGCAGGAAGAACTGGCTGACAGGGCAGAACTTTCTAAGGGGTTTATTTCTCAGGTTGAAAACAATCTTACATCTCCATCAATTGCAACATTGACAGATATTTTGCAGTGCCTGGGAACGGATTTAAAAGATTTTTTTAATGATACGAAGGATGAGCAGATAGTTTTTTCAAAAGAGGATTATTTTGAAAAAAATGATAGTGAATTAAAGAATTCCATACAGTGGATAATCCCTAATGCCCAAAAGAATACGATGGAACCGATTCTTCTTACATTAGAACAGGGAGGTTCGACGTATCCGGACAATCCTCATGAGGGAGAAGAATTTGGATACGTATTAAAGGGAAGCGTGGAAATTCATATAGGTGGAAAGATTTATAAGGCAAAAAAAGGCGAGTCATTTTATTATGAGGCAAAATATAGCCATCATATAGAATCGAAAAAAGGTGCAACAATAATATGGGTAAGTTCACCACCGAGTTTCTAAAAATATCGAAACAATAATGGTAAGTTTATCACTTGATTTATAATGACGACTAAGAACTACCATAAATTTATAGGTGTGTTGATTAACGTATACAATTGTAAAAAATTGGAACTATTAAAAAGATTGGAGGATGTACAGTGAGTAATAAGATTATTGAATTAAAAGGAATAACAAAGACATTCGATGACCAGCAGGTTTTAAAAGGAATAGATTTAAATATATATGAAAATGAATTTTTGACATTGCTTGGACCTAGTGGATGCGGAAAGACAACACTTCTTAGAATTTTAGGCGGATTTGAATCGGCAGACAATGGAGAGGTATTGTTTAATGGTAAAGATATTGCAAAGGTTCCGCCATATAAAAGAGAAATAAATACGGTATTTCAGAAATATGCTCTTTTTCCATTTTTAAATGTATATGATAATGTGGCTTTTGGTCTTAATTTGAAAAAAATGGATAAGGACGTAATAGATAAAAAAGTTAAAAATATTTTAGCTTTAGTTGGACTTGAAGGATTTGAAAAGAGAGATGTTACAAGACTTTCAGGTGGACAGCAGCAAAGAGTTGCCATAGCAAGAGCTCTTGTAAATGAACCTAAAGTTTTGCTTCTTGATGAACCACTTGGAGCGCTTGATGCAAAATTAAGAAAGGACATGCAGATTGAACTAAAAAAGATTCAGAAAGAAGTAGGAATTACTTTCGTATTTGTAACTCATGACCAGGAAGAAGCGTTGTCAATGTCCGACACGATTGTTGTTTTAAATGATGGTGTTATCCAGCAGATTGGTACGCCTATGGACATTTACAACGAACCTGAAAACAGATTTGTTGCAAATTTTATTGGCGAGTCAAATATTATAGAAGGAAATATGCTTAAGGATTGTCTGGTAAAATTTGATGATATTGAATGGGAGTGCGTTGATAAAGGGTTTAAAGATAATGAAGAAATTGAAGTAGTTCTTCGTCCTGAAGATATGGATATTGTAAAACCCGAAGAGGCACAGCTTGTAGGCACAATTATTTCAAAGGTATTTATGGGAGTTCACTATGAGTATCTTGTTGAAACAAAATATAGAAATTATAAAGTTCATACAACAGATGATTATGAAGTGGGGCTTAAGGTTGGAATGACAATTGACCCATTTGACATTCAGGTTATGTATAAGATGGATTATTAATAGGAGGAAACAAAATGAACGAAGTTCATTTTCTATAAATGTTTCCGACGAATAGCCACCGACCGAAGGGCGGGGGCATTACATGTTTTACAGGAGGAAGAAATGGGACATTATAAAAATTTAATAAAACCGTATGTGTTCTGGTCATTTTTGCTTATTGTTGTGCCGCTGTTATTGATTGTGTTGTATTCAGTTACGGCAGGCGACAATTCCGTGTTGACCATACATTTTACATTAGACAATTTTAAGAAAATATCAGATCCTGTATATTTAAATGTATTTATAAAATCTCTTAAGATGGGATTGATTACTACAGGAATTTGTGTGGTGTTTGCATATCCGATGGCATATATTATTGCAAAATTTGACGAGAGTGTTCAGGATATTTTAATTTTGCTGGTTACAATTCCTATGTGGATTAATACTTTGCTTAGAACTTATGCATGGATTAGTTTGCTATCAGACAATGGAATTGTAAATTCGTTATTAAAGGTTTTAGGAATAAATCCTGTAACAATGATGTATACAGATTTTTCAGTTGTAATGGGATTAGTATGTGACTTGCTTCCGTTTATGGTAATTCCAATCCATACATCTCTTGCCAAAATGGATTATTCCTTAGTAGAGGCAGCAAATGATTTAGGAGCAAATAGATTTCAAACTTTTACAAAAGTTATTTTTAAACTTTCGATTCCGGGTGTTATAAGTGGTGTAACGATGGTGTTTTTACTTTCAATATCAAGTTTCGTAATTCCATCTTTACTAGGTGGACGTCAGTATGTACTTATTGGAAATTTAATTGAAAATCAGTTTATATCAGTTGGAGACTGGAATTTCGGAAGTGCGATTTCTATTATCCTTGCAATTATTATATTAGGATTAATCAGATTAATGAAAAAGATTGACTCTGAGGAAGCAGGAGGTGAATAGATGAATAAGAAAGTTTCAATAGGACCAAAGTTATATATTGCGTTGTGTTTTATATTTTTCTATTTGCCAATTGCAATTACAATGTTATTTTCATTTAACTCATCGAAGTCACTTACTCATTTTACAGGATTTTCATTTAGATGGTATGAAAAATTAATTACGGACAGAGATATTATTTCGGCTGTTTATGTTTCAATCAGTATTGCCATAATTTCAACATTGGTATCAACTGTTCTTGGGACAATTACTTCAATCGGACTTTCAAGAAGTAGAAAGGTTCTTAAAGAATGGGTTCTTAGCGTAAATGACCTTCCTATTATGAATCCTGATATTGTTACGGCTATAGGTCTGATGATTTTATTTTCTTCTATTAAATTAGGTAGAGGATATTTGACAATGTTGCTTGCACATATCGCATTTTGTACGCCATATGTAATAACAAGTGTTTATCCTAAGGTAAGACGAATGGATCACAACCTTGCAAATGCTGCAATGGATTTAGGAGCAACACCTTTTCAAGCACTTACAAAGGTTATAATTCCAATGTTAAAGCCTGGAATTTATGCTGGAATGCTACTTGCATTTACAATGTCACTTGATGACTTTGTAGTTTCATATTTTGTAACGGGAAATGGTGTCCAAAACATTTCAATAGTAGTTTATAACATGACAAAAAGAACAAATCCGACAATTAATGCACTGTCAACTCTTCTTATTTTAGCAGTTGTAATTATTTTGATTGTTGTAAACGTAATTCCTGCCATTGCAAAAAGACAGCACAGAGAGGCAAATGAAATTGCATCAAAGGGACATGGAGTGTGGAAGAAATTTGCTCCGGTGCTTTCAGTTATATTGGCAATTGCAATTGCGGGCGGATGTGTTTATGGATTTGTTAAAGAACAAAACCGTCAGGTACTTAGAGTGTTTAATTCAGGAGAATATATGGATACAAATCTTCTGACTAAATTTGAAAAAGAATATGACTGTGAAGTTGTTTACGAAACATATGATTCAAATGAGTCAATGTATACAAAACTGTTAAGTGGAGCTGAGTATGACATTTTAGTACCGTCTGACTATATGGTTGAAAGACTTATAAAAGAAGAAAGAATTCAGCCGATTAATTGGGATTTAATAACAAATAAGGATAATGTTATCAGTAATCTGTTTGAGAATGAATATGATCCTGAA
Organism: Eubacterium sp. AF19-12LB; assembly: GCF_003479125.1. Lineage (NCBI taxonomy): Bacteria > Bacillati > Bacillota > Clostridia > Eubacteriales > Eubacteriaceae > Eubacterium > Eubacterium sp. AF19-12LB. Next base: position 322,202 of record NZ_QUGP01000001.1, read on the forward strand.
AACAAATATACAGTGCCTTACTATTGGGGAACTGTAGGAATTTTATATAACAAAAATATTGTAGATAAGGCAGATTTGGCACAAGGTTGGGAAATCTTAAAAAATAAAAAATATGCAGGCAATATTTATATGTATGATTCAGAAAGAGATTCATTCATGGTTGCATTGAAAGTGTTAGGTTATTCAATGAATACTTCAAATCATGATGAACTAAAGAAAGCATATGACTGGCTTGTTGACCAGCGTGAAATTATGCATCCTGTTTATGCCGGAGATGATGTTATTGACAATATGATTTCAGGCAATAAAGCAATGGCAGTTGTATACTCAGGAGATGGAGCGTATATTATGTCAGAAAATGAAGATATGGATTTCTTTGTCCCTGAGCAAGGCTCAAATGTGTGGTATGACAGTATGGTTATTACTAAGCAGTGTAAAGATACAAAACTTGCTAATGAATTCCTTAATTTTATGCTAAGGGAGGACGTGGCAAAGCAGAATACGGAATATATAGGATATGATAGTGCAGTAAAATCGGTTTATGAATATTTTAGAGATGATGAATATGAAGGAATTTCAGCATGTGCGCCTGATATTTCAAATCCGTTAAATGAAACATTTAAATATCAGGATACTGAATTAAAAGAATTCTGTGCCGGTTTATGGACAAAGGTTAAGTCTTATTAGAATTGAGTATCGCTATTATGACTTATAAAAATAAGTATGAGTTGCAATCTATAGAATTGTAACCGATTACGAATAAAGAAAAAGTCTTATTAGAAAAAGGAGCATTATGGCAAATATTATAGAGATAACTGATTTTAATTCTCCGCAGTTAGATATTTATGCAAGAATGTCGGAAGGGCAGCTTCTTAACAGGCATGAACCTGAAAAAGGGATATTCATAGCAGAAAGTCCAAAGGTAGTTGAAAGGGCGTTGGATGCGGGATGTGAGCCGATATCAATGCTTGTTGAACATAAGCATATTGATGGAGAAGCAAAACCTATTATAGACAGATGTAGAGAAGTTCCTGTGTATACGGCGCCATTTGAAGTGCTTACACAGTTGACAGGATTTAAATTAACAAGAGGAATGTTGTGTGCAATGCATCGCCCACAACTTCCTAATGTTTCAGAAGTTTGTAGCAAAGCAAGGCGTATAGCAGTTCTTGAAAATGTAATGAATCCAACAAATGTGGGAGCAATTTTTCGTTCGGCAGCAGCTTTAAACATGGATGCGGTTTTGCTCACTCATGGATGTAGTAATCCGTTGTATAGAAGAGCGATAAGAGTAAGTATGGGAACTGTATTTCAGATTCCGTGGACTTTTTTGAACGAAGAAAAAGGAGTAAGTGGACTTAAAGAATTAGGATTTAAGACAGCCGCTATGGCATTAACTGATGATTCGGTATCAATTGATAACGAGGAACTTTTGGCAGAAGAAAAACTTGCAATAGTTCTTGGAACAGAAGGGGACGGACTTGCTAAAGAAACAATTGCAGACTGTGATTATACTGTAAAAATTCCGATGTCTCATGGGGTAGATTCATTAAATGTAGCAGCAGCCAGTGCAGTTGCATTCTGGCAAATGGGAAAATAATGTGGGCTTAGACCTTTTACTTCAGGCATTTTAAAATTAAAAGTGTAAGACTAAAATCGACTTTGTCCACTTCAAAGTGGAAATAAACTTTTCGCTTCACGTTAAAATTAAATAAAAAAAATCGCTTGACAAAAGAGTGTGGTTATTGTACTATAAAACACGCGAGTGCGACTCAAAGCAAGCGCATCATGAATAAGTGATGTGCCCAGTTAGCTCAGTTGGTAGAGCAGAGGACTGAAAATCCTCGTGTCTCTGGTTCGATTCCGGAACTGGGCACTCCGCGGGTGTAGTTCAATGGTAGAACACTAGCCTTCCAAGCTAGATACGTGGGTTCGATTCCCATCACCCGCTTTTGTTATGCCTAAAAATGCGTGTAGAATTTCTTAAAAGAAATATATTAAATATACTTAATCAAAAGAACCCACATCATCGCTGATGTGGGCTCTTTTGATGTTACTATATTATTTTTTCTGATAAACTCTTACATAATCAATAATAAATTCAAAAGGAATATTAGAATCATCTACAGGTCCGCCAAGCCCACCGCCGACAGCAGTATTTAATATGAGATAAAAAGGCTTGTCAAACGGCCATGAATCATGGCTTTGGTCTGTGTCATCAGCTTTGTTGTAACGACAGTAGCTTTTGCCATCAACGAAATATTCGATATAATCTTTAGTCCATTCCATTGCATAGACATGAAAATCATCTGAAAAATCAACGTCAAAAGTTACATTTGTTGTGTACTGAATGCCATCCTTACGTGTATGATTGTGATTTTTAGAATGAAGGCTGAACAATAAATGCTTTTTTAACCTTCCAATATGTTCTAAAATATCAATTTCACCACAGTTTGGCCAATGATCATTTTCAGGGATAGGAGGCAAAATAGCTCGTTGCTCCTTGCTCATGTTAAAGAAATCTGGGCGGCCATCATGTCTTGTAGGAATTCCGTCAGGTAATTTATGAGGCTTAATATATGGCATCATCCATATTGCGGGCCATGAGCCGACACCTCTTGGCACTTTGGCACGAAATTCAAAATAACCATATGTCCACATTCCTTTATTTAAGGTGTTGACTTTTCCTGATGTGTATTCTCGGTCGCCATCCTTTTGCTTTAAAGAACGTATTGTTAAATGACCATCTTTCACAAAAACATTATCAAGTCTGTCAGTATAGGCCTGAAGCTCACGATTTGGCCACTGAAAGTTTCCGGTTTCATAATTCCATTTTTTAGAATCTAATTTTCCTTCGTAATCAAATTCATCATTCCAAACTAAATTGTATTCATTAATATTCATAACTATCTCCGATAAAATTTAAAATTCTTTTTGAATTTAACAATGAAAATATTTTTATGCAACACCTTTTTAAAATAATTTATACATAATAAATTGTTTTGGTGTACAATCACTATTGAGAATAAAATAAAAATATGTAAATATTGGGAATGATTGTGAATACATAACGTATAATATTAAATTTTACACAGTCAGAATAATGAGATTAAAAATTCTACAGTATTAAAAAAAATAATAATCTAAAAGAGGAAATAAAATGAATATAGTTTTAGTAGCAATAAATGCAAAATATATACATTCAAATTTAGCAGTTTACAGCCTGAAAGCATATGCAGAAAAATATGCAAAAAATGAAAATATAGAAATAGAAATTGCAGAATATACAATAAATCAGACAGAGGACGAAGTACTTAGAAATTTATATGAAAGAAAGGCTGATATTTTAGCATTTTCATGTTATATATGGAATTTGCAAATGACAAAGCATGTAATTGAAAATATGAAAAAGGTTGCGCCTAATGTACCGATTTATATGGGAGGTCCTGAGGTCTCGTATAATGCTAAAGAATTTCTTTTACAAAATAATGAAGTAGAAGGAATTATGCGCGGAGAGGGAGAAAAAATATTTGCAAATTTTGTTACGGCTGTGTCAGAGGAGAATAGACCGATACCAAATCTTTCCAATATAAAGGGAATGGTTTATAGAAGTGCGAGCGGTGAAATTATTGAAAATGAATTGGAAAGCCCGCTCGATATGTCGGATATTCCATTTGTGTACAAAGATTTAAAACAGTTTGAAAATAAAATAATGTATTATGAGACGAGCCGTGGATGCCCATTTTCCTGTAGTTATTGCCTCTCATCGATAGATAAAAAATTAAGATTTAGAAATTTATCTTTAGTAAAAGAAGAATTGAAGTTCTTTATAGATAATAAAGTCGCACAGGTAAAATTCGTAGACAGAACATTTAACTGCAAGAAAGACCATGCAATAGAGATATGGAAGTTTATAAAAGAACATGACAATGGAATAACGAATTTTCATTTCGAAGTTGCAGCAGATTTGATGACAGATGAGGAAATAGAAATTATTAAAGATATGCGTCCAGGACTAATCCAGTTAGAAATTGGAGTGCAGTCTGTAAATGAGATGACTATTTCAGCAATAAACAGAAAGACAAATTTAGACAAAATAAGAGAAAAAGTTGCTAAGATTAAATCATTTGGAAATGTACATCAACATCTTGATTTGATTGCGGGATTGCCTTATGAAGATTATGATTCATTTGCAAATTCCTTTAATCAGGTTTATGCGATGAAACCTGACCAATTGCAGTTAGGATTTCTTAAAGTACTTTATGGTTCAAATATGAAACTTATGAGCGGGGAATATGGAATAAAGTACTTGTCATATCCACCGTATGAGGTTTTAGAGACAAAATGGATTTCATATGAGGATGTGCTTAAATTAAAGGAAGTGGAAGAAGTAGTTGAAATATACTATAATAGTTTTCAATTTTCTAATTCAGTTATGTATTTAGAAAAAATGTTTGAAACTCCATTTGAATTTTATGAAGAGCTAGGCACGTTTTATAAAGCAAACAGCATGAATGGTGAAAAACATTCGCGAATTGCAAGATATATATTGTTAAGAAAATTTGCAGAATTATTAATAAAAGAAGAAAATAGACCGATAGATATTAATAAGTTTGACGAATTATTAACATTAGATGTATATTTGCGTGAGAATATAAAAACAAGACCGTTATTTGCAAAAGATATTAATAACTTTAAGAAGGAAAAGCAAAGTATTTACAGAAATGAGAAAATATATGAAGTAATTCCTGCGTACAGGGATTATGATAGCAAGCAGATTGCAAAAATGACTCATATAGAAGTGTTTGAAAGAATTTATGAAGCACAGTCAAATCCGAAATATATTTTATTTGACTATAAAGACAGAAACGCGTTAAACAGCGAAGCAAACACAATTGATGTTACAAATTTAGTTGAAAGGTTTGGAGAGAATAATGACTAATGAATATGTCTGTGTGGATATTGAAACCACGGGATGTAAACCAATGGAAAATAAAATAATCGAAATAGGTGCTGTAAAGGTTAAAGATGGAAAGATAGTTGACACATTCTCACGTCTTATAGACCCTGAATGTAATATCCCTTATTACATAACTAATCTTACAGGAATAACAAATGATATGGTAAAGGGGCAGGATACGATAGCTATTGTGCTTAAGGACTTTATTGACTTTGCAGAGGGTGATGTGATAATGGGGCATAATATAATGTTTGATTATAGTTTCCTAAAATGCAATGCCATGGCGTACAATTATAAATTGGAAAAAAGGGGAATTGATACGTTAAAGATTGCAAGAAAAACTATGCCTGAATTAGAAAGTAAGGCGCTGGATTATTTGTGCAGATATTTTGGAATTCTTGACGAAAATCATCATCGTGCATTTAATGATGCTGCAGTTACGGTTGAATTATACAATATTTTGTGTGGCAAATTTGGTGCAGAGTACAAGGAAGTATTTGAACCACAGCCGCTTGTGTGTAAAATAAAAAAAATACAGCCTGCCACGGCAAAACAAATAAAATATTTAAAAGATTTAATGGCATATCATGGTATAGAAGAGCAAATTGAATACGACAAACTGAGCAAAAATGAAGCATCTAAAAAAATAGACAAAATTATAAGCAAAAAGGGAAGAATTTTTGGCTTTGAGAACAAATAGTGTTGTGTTATACTGTGATAATATAGGTCTATAAGCAAAACTATTATGGAATTTATAAGAATTTGCATTGCTAAAGTTAAGAAAATGGTGATAACATATGCAACCTGGGCAAATATGCAAATTAAAAATTCCTACAAATTATAAAAGTATATAAAGGAGAATTGACATGAATTTTTTTGATATGTTCAATAAGAAGAAAAACCAGAGAATCATTTCAGGCGTAATAATTGCAGTAGTTGTACTTGCAATGGTAGTGACAACAGTATTTTCTGTTATGCCGTAAATATAGAAGAGAAAACAAAATGAATGAATTTCATTTTTCTATAAATGTTTTCGACGAGTAGCCGCCGACCAAAGGGAGGGGCAATACAGATTAAGAGGAGGAAAACAAGTGAAAAGTATAAAGAAGAGCGTTGCTGTTATAACAGTAGTTGCAGCTGTACTTGGAATGTCAGTATTTGCATTTGGAGCTGCATCTTCTAAAAATTCAAAAGATAAAGATGTAATCAAAAGTGGAGTAAGAATTGAAAGTATAGACGTAAGCGATTTGACAGAAGAAGAAGCAAATACTAAGGTAAAAGCTTATGTAAAAGAAAAAACAAATGTGCCGGTTAAGATTGATGTAAATGGTACAGAGGTAAAAACTAATTTAAGTGACTTAGGATATAAATGGACAAACAAGTCAGTAATTGAAGAAGCAGTCGGAGTTGGAAAATCAGGAAATGTCATAAAGAGATATAAAGACGGACTTGATTTGAAAAATGAAGGAATTGAGCTCAAACTTGAATTTGGAATTGAAGAAAAAAATATGAAAGACAATTTAAAGAAAATTTGCGACAGCTATAATGTTGAAGCAAAGAATGCGTCTTTAAAACTTACTTCTTCAGGGTTTGAAGTTATACCTGAGCAGGATGGTGTCGTTATTGATTATGATGTAACAGTATCAGGTTTATATGATTACATAACAAAGGAATGGGATAACAAATCAGATATTTTATATACAGCAGAAACAAAGGTGTCTAAACCTAAATATACATCAGAAGATTTAAAAAAAGTTTCTTCTACACCTATGGGAAGTTACTATACTTCATTTTCTGTAGGAACTTCATATGATAATAGAAATAACAATATTAAACATGGAGCTGAAGTATTAGACGGAATTCTTTTATATCCGGGAGAGCAGTATTCATTAAATGAACATTTGGCACCATGGACAGCTGAAAATGGATGGTATCCTGCAGGAACATATGTTGATGGTGGTGTAGCAGACAGTTATGGCGGTGGTATTTGTCAGGTATCAAGTACACTATACAATGCATTGCTTGAAGCAGAAATTAAAGTTGTAGAAAGATATTCTCATTCAATGTCAGTAGCTTATGTGCCATTGGCAGCGGATGCAGCTTTAGCAGGAGATTATAAAGACTTAGTATTTGAAAATAATACGGATGCACCTATTTACATTCAGTCTGTATATAATGCAGGTGGAACATTGACATTTAAAGTTTATGGCCATGATACAAGAGACAGTAGTCGCTCAGTAAAATATGTAAGTGAGACAGTTAAGGAAATACCAATCGGAACAAAGGTTACAAAGGATTCTTCAAAACCTACAAGTTATGAATCAGTAACTGAAAATGGTCATGTGGGATATGTTGCTAAGCTTTGGAAAGTTACATATGAGAATGGAGAAGAAGTTGATAAGGAATTGTTACACACAAGCACTTATGCAATGACTCCAAGAAAAGTTGTAAGAGGAACAAAGAAAGCAGACAAAAAGGGAGAAGAAACGACAGATAAAAAAGATGATTCTGACTCAGATTCAGATAACAAAGAAGAAACAACAAAGAAAAATGAAAAGGCTGAAAAGACAACGTCAGCTAAGGCTAAAGAAACAAAGAAGTCAGAAGAATAAAATAATATATATGATAGGCGGTGGCTTATGCGTAGAGGAAAGATTTCTGAAATCGCTTTAAAACGTTCTGTTTTAAAAAATATAAAAAACAGAAATGCTAAAGTGGTTAGAGGAGCAGATTTAAGTAATGACGCCTGTGAAATACAATTAGAAGACGTTACGGTTGTAATGTCTTCTAATTGTATAGAAACATGGTTTGACGGATGCATAGAGTTTAATGTAGCAAAGGGAATGAATAATATATATGTGCAGGGTGGAATTCCACTTGCGGCAGAAGTTTCAATTGCATTACCATTAGAATATGAAGAAAAGCAGCTTGGCAAATTAATGAGAAAGCTTAATGAAGTATTTGGCAAATACAATGTGCAGATTTCAGGAGGTCATACTACTGTTTCTGCTAATGTAAATCAACCTATAATTATGTTTACTATAATGGGTAGTAAGTGCTACAATGTAAATTGTTTGAAGGATGTTAAGCCCGGACAACAGATTGTTATGACAAAATCCATAGCAGTTGGTGGAACGGGACTTATATCTAATGCTAAGACGGATATTTTAAAAGAAAAATTCATAAATACATATGTTGATAAATGTAAAGATATTATAAATTATATTTCAATTGAAGACGAATCACGTATAGCCTTGGAATGCGGAGAGGTTGCTTTACATGACATTTCTACAGGAGGAGTTTTTGCAGGAGTATGGGAACTTACATCTGCAAGTGGTCTTGGAGTGAAAATTGAATTACAAAAGATTCCGGTATGGCAGGAAACAATTGAAGTATCAGAAGTATTTGATATTAATCCTTATATGCTTGATGGTACAGGTTCTTTATTGATAGTAACAAATAATGGGGAAAGGCTTGTAGATGTTTTAGAAGAAAAAGGAATTAACGCAAGCGTTATAGGAATAATAACATCCGATAAAAACAGAGTATTGATAAATGGAGATGAAACAAGATTTCTGGAACCTCAAAGAGGCGATGAAATATATAAGTTATTCTAAAAGGAGAGGTAGAATATGAGAGAAGAAATTCTTCGGTTATTAGAAAAAAATAGCAGAATAGATATTAAAGAGATTGCTATTTTAGTTGGAAAGACAGAAGCTGAAGTGGCAAATGAAATAGCACAGATGGAAAAAGAGGGGATTATAAGAGGTTACTATACTTTGATAAACTGGGATAATACAAATGATGAAAGAGTATCAGCACTTATAGAAGTTAAGGTAACACCGCAAAGAGGAATTGGGTTTGATAAAATTGCTGAGAGAATCAGTAAATTTGATGAAGTAAAATCAGTATATCTTATGTCAGGTGGATTTGATTTTACAGTAATATTAGAAGAAAAGACAATGAAAGAAATTGCTCAGTTTGTTACAAGTAAATTATCTACTTTAGATGAAGTGTTAAATACAGCAACACATTTTGTATTGAAAAAATACAAAGATTACGGTGTGACAATGATGGAAGAACATAAAGATGAAAGGATGTTAGTGACGCCATAATGAAAAATCCAATATCAAATGTAGCAATGAATATGCAACCATCAGGAATAAGAAAGTTTTTTGATATCGTTAGTGAAATGAAGGATGCTATTTCACTTGGCGTTGGAGAACCGGATTTTGACACTCCATGGCATATTCGTGAAGAAGGAATTTATAGCTTAGAAAAAGGAAGAACATTTTACACATCTAATGCGGGACTCATGGATTTGAGGAATGAAATTTGCAATTATCTTGATAGAAAATTAGGATTACAATATGATCCTGCTAAAGAAGTGGTAGTTACAGTAGGTGGAAGTGAGGCTATAGACATAGCGATAAGAGCTATGATTAATCCGGGAGATGAGGTGTTAGTTCCACAACCGTGCTTTGTATCATATGTCCCTTGCGTTCAGTTAGCGTATGGCGTGCCTGTAACAATTGATTTAAAAGAAGAGGACGAATTTAAATTAACAAAAAAATTGTTGCTAGAACATATAACAGACAAAACAAAATTGCTTGTATTACCATTTCCCAATAATCCAACAGGAGCAACTCTTGATAAGCATGAATTAGAAGAGATTGCTCAGGTTTGCATTGAAAAAGATATATATGTATTATCAGATGAAATTTATTCAGAACTTTCATATAAAGAAAAGCATATTTCAATCGCATGTATACCAGGGATGAAAGAAAGAACAGTTCTCATAAACGGATTTTCAAAGGCTTATGCTATGACAGGATGGAGATTAGGCTATGCGTGTGCACCGCACGTTATTATGGAGCAGATGATTAAACTACATCAATTTGCAATTATGTGTGCACCGACAGTAAGTCAGTATGCAGCAGTTGAAGCTTTGAAAAATGGTGACAGAGATGTCGAAAGAATGTGTGAGTCATATAATGAAAGAAGAAGATTTGTTGTTTACAGACTTAGAGAAATGGGCCTTGAATGTTTTGAACCTTATGGAGCATTTTATGTATTCCCGAGCATTAAGAAATTTGGAATGACATCAGAAGAATTCGCAACCAGATTATTACAGGAAGAAAAGGTTGCTGTAGTTCCAGGCGATGCATTTGGAAAATGCGGGGAAGGATATTTAAGAATATCTTATGCATATTCTATTGATAGCCTAAAAACTGCATTAGACAGAGTTGAAAAATTTGTCAAAAAACTGGAACAAAAATAAATGATAATTATTTAGAAAAAGTTGCGATATAAGTAATTGTTGAAAAACTCCAATATAAAAATTAAAATTATAATGCCAGTAATTATAAAAATACAATGTAAATAATTTATTGGAAGTAACGTTATAAGTAATTATCAAATTCATATTTTTATAAATAAAAAATAGCAAATCATAATTTGAAGAATTTGCATTGAAAGAGGGAAAAGATGAATATCGTTTTATTAGAACCTGAAATACCACAGAATACAGGAAACATAGGAAGAACATGTTGCGCCACAGGAACAAAACTACATTTAATAGAGCCTATGGGATTTAAAATTAATGAAAAATCAGTTAAAAGAGCCGGAATGGATTATTGGGAACATTTAGATGTTACAATCTATGAAAGCTATGAAGACTTTTTGGAAAAAAATCCAAATGCGAAAATATGGATGGCAACAACTAAGGGACCAAACAGATATAGTGATGTTAAATTTGAAGAAAATGATTACATCATGTTTGGAAAAGAAAGTGCAGGGATACCTGAGGAAATATTAGTTGAAAATCAGGAACATGCAATACGAATCCCAATGAATCCACAGATTCGTTCATTGAATCTTGCAAATTCAGTAGCAATCGTATTATATGAAGCTTTACGTCAGAATGATTTTGCAGGAATGCAAATGGAAGGACATTTGAGAAAATACGATTGGAAATAATAAAAATTGACATATTTTAATGCCGAAAGTTAAAAAAATCTACAATAATAGCAGGAAAACTGTTGTTTTGTAGGTTTTTTTTGGTTAAAAACGATTTTAATAAAGTTACCGTATTTTAGGACTAAAATTCGTATTAAAATATATCAAATTCCACATTAAAATTAGTCGAATATTTTTGAATCAAACCATTGCAAAACAAATAATTAAGTGATATATTAGTCTCGATTAGTGGAGACATTATGTGTTTTTGTTGTACTTTTTATAGAAGAAACAAGTAAAAAAAACGCATTTTGCCATAAAAATAACATACATGGAGGTTTATAGATGGAAACTTTAGAATGTATTAAAACAAGAAGAAGTGTCAGAAAGTTTAAGACAGATTCAGTAAGTAAAGAAACAATTGAGAAACTTGTATTGGCAGCATCATATGCACCTTCATGGAAAAATACTCAGACAACAAGGTACATTGCTATAACTAATGAAGAAGTTAAGGCAAGATTAGCAACAGAATGTTGTGCAGAACACAACGCTCAGATAATCAATGGAGCCCCTTTACTTATAGCAACTTTAATTGTGGACAAGCGTTCAGGATTTGAAAGAGATGGAAGCTTTTCTACATCTAGAAAGGATGCATGGCAGGCATTTGACAATGGTATTGCAACACAGACTCTTTGCCTTGCGGCAAATGACCTTGGATTAGGAACGGTTGTTATGGGACTTTATGATATAGATAAGGCCAGTGATATAATTGGAGTTCCTGAAGGTCAGCTTTTAATGGCTTTAGTTGCTGTAGGATATCCGGATGAGAAACCGTCTGTACCGAAGAAGAAGACAGTAGAAGATTTATTGAGTTACTGTTAATAAAAGCACTAATATGTTAGAAAAGCGCAAGCTTTTATATATTTATTTTTAGGAGGAAGAACAAAAATGAGAGAAGAATGGACAGGATTTAGCAATGGCGCATGGACATCAGAAGTCAACGTTAGAGATTTTATCCAGAAAAACTACACACCATATGATGGTGATGCTAGTTTCTTAGCAGGACCAACACAGAACACAACCGATTTATGGAATCAGGTACTTGATCTTCAGAAGAAGGAAAGAGAAGCTGGTGGTGTTCTTGATATGGATACAAAAGTTGTACAGACAATCACATCACACGGTGCAGGTTACTTAGACAAAGATAAAGAAACAATCGTAGGTTTCCAGACAGATAAGCCTTTCAAGAGAGGTCTTCAGGTTAACGGTGGTATCCGTATGGCTATGAAAGCTTGCTCAGATAACGGCTATGAAGTAGATCCGGAAGTTGTAGATTTCTACACAAACTATAGAAAGACACATAACGCAGGTGTATTTGATGCTTACACACCTGAAATCAGAACATGTAGAACAAACCACATCGTAACAGGTCTTCCTGATGCTTACGGACGTGGACGTATCATTGGTGACTACAGAAGAGTTGCATTATACGGTGTTGATACACTTATCGTAGATAAGGAAGCTCAGAAGGCTGCTACACCTACAGAAATGAGACCGGAAGTTATTCGTGATAGAGAAGAATATTCAGAACAGATTAGAGCTCTTAAGGAATTAAAAGAATTAGGTAAGATTTACGGATTCGATATTTCTAGACCAGCTCAGAATGTACAGGAAGCTATTCAGTGGATGTACTTAGCATACTTAGCAGCAGTTAAGGAACAGAATGGTGCAGCTATGTCACTTGGACGTACTTCAACATTCATCGATATCTATGCGCAGAGAGACTTAGAAAACGGTACATTTACAGAAGAACAGATTCAGGAATTCGTTGACCACTTCATCATGAAGTTAAGATGCGTTAAGTTCGCAAGAACACCTGAATACAACCAGATTTTCGCTGGTGATCCAGTTTGGGTTACAGAATCAATCGGTGGTGTAGGTATTGACGGACGTCATATGGTAACAAAGACATCATTCAGATACCTTCATACATTAGAAAACTTAGGTGCAGCTCCAGAACCAAACCTTACAGTACTTTGGTCAACAAGACTTCCACAGGAATTCAAGAAATACTGTGCTAAGCTTTCAATTGAATACTCATCAATGCAGTACGAAAACGATGACTTAATGAGAGTATACAATGGTGATGACTACGGAATCGCTTGTTGTGTATCTTCAATGAGAATTGGTAAAGAAATGCAGTTCTTCGGAGCTAGAGCAAATCTTGCTAAATGTCTTCTTTACGCTATCAACGGTGGTGTTGATGAAAAGACTAAGGTTCAGGTAGGACCTAAGTACAGACCAATTACATCAGAATACCTTGATTATGATGAAGTAATGGAAAGATACGAAGATATGATGAAATGGTTATCAGGAGTATATGTAAATGCTCTTAATATCATTCATTACATGCATGATAAATACTCATATGAAAGAATCCAGATGGCATTACATGATGCTCACGTTAAGAGATGGTTTGCAACAGGTGTTGCCGGACTTTCAGTAGTAGCAGATTCACTTTCAGCTATGAAATATGCTAAGGTTAAAGTAATCAGAGATGAAGACGGATTAGCAGTAGATTATGAAGTAGAAGGTGACTTCCCTAAATATGGTAACGATGATGACAGAGTAGATAGCCTTGCAGTTATGATTGTTGACAAATTCATGGGCTACTTAAGACAGCACTACACATATAGAGATAGTATCCCAACACAGTCAATTCTTACAATTACATCAAACGTAACATATGGTAAGAATACAGGTAACACACCTGATGGAAGAAAAGCTGGACAGCCATTCGCTCCAGGTGCTAACCCACTTCACGGAAGAGATACTCATGGTGCAGTTTCATCACTTGCATCTGTAGCTAAGATTCCATTTGAAAACGCTAGAGATGGTATCTCAGATACATTCACAATCATCCCAGATGCTCTTGGAAAAGATTGTGACGTATTCACAGGTGATCTTGACGCTGACGAACTTGGTCTTGATATCGACGATCTTATCAAGTTACAGCAGTAATAAAAAATAAAAGGAAATGATTCAGAATGACAACAGGAATAATTCATTCAACTGAAAGCTGTGGGACAGTAGATGGACCTGGCGTAAGATTTGTAGTGTTCTTCAAAGGGTGCCCAATGAGATGTGCATATTGCCATAATCCGGACACATGGACTATGGAGGGCGGTACAGAAATGACTGTTCAGGAGCTTCTTGACGAATACCAAAAGAAAGCACCATTTTATAAAACCGGAGGTATCACCGCTACAGGCGGTGAGCCAATGGTACAAATAGATTTTCTTACGGAACTGTTTGCCGCAGCGCATAAAAAAGGAATTCATACCTGTCTGGATACATCAGGTGTAACATTTAGACCTGATAATCCGGAAAATCTGAAAAAAGTAGATAAATTACTTGAAGTAACCGATTTGGTTATGCTGGATATAAAACACATTGATCCGGAAGAACACAAAAAGTTGTGCAAACAGCCAAATGATAATATTTTGGCATTTGCAAAATATCTTAATGATAAAAAGATTCCAATATGGATAAGACATGTTGTGGTTCCGCATATTACAATGAACAAAGAATATCTTTATAAGTTAGGTCTATTTATAGGAAAACTTGAGATGGTTAAGGCATTAGATATTTTACCATATCATGATATGGCTAAACCAAAGTATGCAGAGCTTGGGATTGATTATCCATTAAAGGATATAGAGCCAGCTACTAAAGAAATGGCTGTAGCGGCTAGAAAAATAGTGTTACAGGGATTTAGAGAATCCAGGATAAAATTATTAGAAGAGAAAAACAAATAGGAGGTAGAGAAAATGGCAGCAAGTGCAAAACAGATTGATAATTTAGTTTCATTAATAGATGGATATGCAGAGGAAGGCGGATATCATCTTAACGTTAACGTATTAGTTAGAGATACATTACTTGATGCTCAGCAGCATCCAGAAAAGTATCCACAGCTTACAATCCGTGTATCAGGATACGCTGTAAACTTCATCAAGTTAACAAAAGAACAGCAGGATGATGTTATTAGCAGAACATTCCACGGAAATCTCTAAGATTAAGTTGGATAGTTTACTAAATAACTATTAAATAAGAGACTGATTGTATTTAATGGTAATGAATTACCGTTATAAAACAATTGGTCTCTTTTAAATTATTAGATGCAGTGCATATAAAATTGTGCTATAGTGATATAAAGCGTCCAAAAGACGATAAAATTCGTGATATGATATCATGGAAATTTAATATAATCATAAGGATGAATGATATGAAGTTATTAGAGGAAAGAATCAGAAAAGATGGAATACTTAAAGAAGGCAATGTATTAAAAGTTGATAATTTTTTAAACCATCAGATGGACATTGAATTATTTAATGAAATGGGAAAAGAATGGAAGAAATTATTTGCAGACAAGAATATTAATAAGGTGTTAACAATTGAAGCTTCAGGAATAGGAATTGCTTGTATTGTAGCACAGTATTTTAATGTACCGGTCGTATTTGCTAAAAAAGCACAAAGTATTAATATTGATGGTGAAGTATATTCAACTAAAATAGAATCATTTACTCATAAGAAAGTTTACGATGTAATCGTTTCAAAGAAATATATAGGACCTGAAGATCATGTATTAATTATTGATGATTTCCTTGCTAATGGATGTGCACTTCAGGGATTAATTCAGCTTGTCGAAGACGCGGGTGCTACAGTTGAAGGAATTGGAATTGCTATTGAAAAAGGATTCCAGCAAGGTGGAGAAATAATAAGAAATAAAGGAATTAAATTAGAATCATTAGCTATTGTAGATGGAATGAATCCTGAAACTGGAGAAATAATATTCAGAAAACAGAAACAAAGTTATTAGCCGGAAGTAAATACATTCTGGAAAACCGAAATAAGTGTGTTTCAGACTTTTGGTTCTGACGTTACTAAAAATATAATAAAAAGAGGCGATAGATATGCACAACATAGTTTCAAAATTATTAATTTACGGAAATATGCCGGAAGATTCGATATTAATGGAATTGAGTAATATTATAAGAGAATATAAGGGTGAGAATTACAAGAAGGATGAGATTATTACGAGAATATATCATCAGATAAAGAGAATTCTTGAAATTTCAACAGATTATGCGTTTGATAAGAATTTATGGCATAATTATCTTACATATTTACTTATTACAAATGAAAATCCATTTAGTTTGACTTGTGAAAAGGTAGGAGCAAGTGATGGAAGTGTAAATTATTTCGCAAAAAATGATTTTAAGCAGTTCAAAAAATTGTTTGATTATGATTTTGGACCTATGGAAGAAGAACTTGGAATTGATTGCTTTTCAAGAATTGAAAATTATAAGGCTATAGGTAAACCTGAATTAATGTACAATAAAAATGTAAGCGAAAAGGTTAGAGCGTTAAGTGAAAAATTGGAAAACACAAAAAATGAAGATGAATTTTTTACATGTGTTACTGATTTCTACAAAGATTATGGTGTAGGAATGTTTGGACTTAATAAGGCATTTAGAATTAGTGACAATGACGGCAAATTACAATTTCATGCTATTAATAATATGGAACAGGTTGCATTGGATGACCTTGTAGGATATGAAATTCAGAAAAAGAAACTTGTGGATAATACAGAAGCATTTGTACAAGGAAGAAAGGCAAACAACTGTCTTTTATTTGGTGACAGTGGAACAGGAAAGTCAACAAGTATAAAGGCTATTGTTAATGAGTATTATGACAAGGGTCTTAGAATGATTGAAATTTATAAACATCAGTTTAAAGACCTTTCGAATGTAATAGCAAGTATTAAGAATAGAAATTATAAATTTATTATTTATATGGATGATTTGTCATTTGAAGAATTTGAAATTGAATATAAATTCCTTAAAGCTGTAATAGAAGGTGGCGTTGAAACAAAACCGGAAAATGTATTAATATATGCAACATCTAACAGACGTCATTTGATTAAGGAAACATGGAATGACAGAAGCGATGTCCAGGTGGATAACGGAATGCATAAATCAGATACAATGGAAGAAAAACTTTCTCTTGTAAACAGATTTGGTGTGACAATTAATTATTCTAAACCAAGTCAGAAGGAATTCTTTAACATTGCAGTAGAATTATGCAGAAGAGCTGGAGTTACAATGAGCGACGAAGAGATAAAGGCTGAAGCAAATAAGTGGGAATTAAGCCATGGTGGTATCTCAGGAAGAACAGCGCAACAGTTTGCAAATTATCTTGCAGGACAGCGGAAATAATAAGCAATAGTAGTAGGTGGTTTGGGAAAGTATGGTGATTTGATGAAAGTATATAAATTCGGAGATATTCCTGTCGGAGTAGAAACAAGAGGTGTTTATTTTAATGATAATTGTATTAATTATTTAGCTGAAAAAGCAAAACCGGAGTTTGTAATAAAGGCTACAGACAAGGATTTGGAATTCGAACAGATGCAGTCAGAAGATGATCAGACTTATCCTAAATCCTATTTGGAATTTATAGCTTTATATAGAAAGTTTTGTGAAAAAGCGATTGATTATGGGGTTATTCTAGTTCATGGAAGTGTGCTTGAAATTGATGGAAAGGCATATATGTTTTCGGCTCCAAGTGGAACAGGAAAATCAACTCATGCTAAATTATGGAGAGATTGCTTTGGAGACAGAGTGACTATGATAAATGATGACAAGCCGCTAATTAAATTTAGGGAAGATGGAATATATGCGTATGGTACGCCTTGGGATGGAAAGCATCATTTATCAACTAATATGAAAGCAAAACTTGCCGGGATTTGTTTCTTGCATCAGGCTAAGGAAAATCATATAGAAAAAGCAACAAAGGAGAATGCAGTTAAGCATCTTATGAACCAGGTGTATAGACCAAGAGATATTATGGCAATGAGCAAGACATTAGAATATGTTGATAAAATTGTTAATGAGATTCCGATATACGAAATGGGATGTAATATTTCAAAGGAGGCAGCTGCTGTTGCATATGATGCAATGAAGGATGGAACACTGTAGTATGGAAGATAAGAAAATAGAAGATATTATTAAAGAAAAAGGTTTCTATGTCGCGACAGTAGTTGGAGACAGTATGATGCCAATGTTACATAATAAAAAAGATTTGGTGAAAATTGTTCCGACTGATTCTATTTTAAAAGAGAATGATATTCCGTTATATAAACGACCTACAGGAGAGTATGTTCTACATAGAATAATAGCTGTGAAAAGGCAATATTACATTATTTGTGGCGATAATAGAACCCATAAGGAAAAAGTTCCTTTTGATTGGATTGTGGGCGTTTTGGAAGAATTTGAAAGAAATGGCGCAACATACAAAACAGATAATGCAGAATATTTAAATTATGTGGATAAAATGCGGAAAACTTTTTGGAAGAGAAAGTTAAAAAACATAGTAATAAAAATTAAGAGAAAAATAAGAGGAAAATGATGAAAAAGAAAACTTTATTGATAACAATGGTTTTGACAATTGTAATGTCTACATCAGTATTTGCAGCAGGAGGAGACAATTATGGAGAAGATATTTTTGGAACAACATCTTCCCGAGTAACGACAACTAAAGCGAGTGCGACAGAAAAGACAACTGATAAAGAAAATATAAAAAATAATGTTGAAACATGTGCTGCACAAAATAGCACAGAAAATAAAAATATATTAAAAAAGGCTAAGATTGTAAGTATTAAGAGAGTTAATGGAAATAAAGCCAAAATAAAATTAAAGAAAATTGATAGTGCATCAGGTTACCAGCTATGTTATTCTACAAATAAAAAGTTTAAAAATAACAAAAAGGTGTCTGGCTCTAAATTGTCATACAAGTTAAAGTTAGTGAAAAAGGGGAAAAAATACTATGTAAAAGCAAGGGCATTTTCCTTAAGCAATAATAAAAAGGTGTATGGAAAATGGAGCAAAGTTAAAAAAATATAAAAAAAGTAAAAAAGTGCTTGCAAAGGTTACTGCTTTATGATAAAATTATTTCCGTTGCAAGAGCAATGGCCCATCGCCAAATGGTAAGGCACTGGACTCTGACTCCAGCATTTTCAAGGTTCGAATCCTTGTGGGCCAGTTAAAAACCACTTCATAATGAAGTGGTTTTTTTAGCTTTATGATTATGATACATGTTTATTATTTGCAACCAGCCGGATTGTATAAATAGAAGTTCTTTTTATTATTTAAATCATCTAAAACCATTCTGAGAGCTTCACCAAAACGTTGGAAATGAACAATTTCCCTAGCTCTTAAAAATCTTATTGGGTCAGCAACCTCATTATCCTTAACTAATGTCAAAATATTGTCATAAGTAGTTCTCGCTTTTTGTTCAGCAGCCATATCTTCAAATAAATCAGTAATTGGGTCGCCTTTTGATTGAAATTCACATGCATTAAATGGGATGCCTCCAGCAGCTTGTGGCCATACGCCTAAAGTGTGGTCAACGTAGTACTTTTCGAACCCTGCAGTGTCTACCTCGTTGCAAGGAAGATCCTTGGTAAGTTGATGAACAATGGTTCCAACTATTTCTAAATGTCCAAGTTCTTCAGTTGCGATATCGTTTAAAAGTCCTGCAACTTTAGGATTAGACATAGCATATTTTTGTGACATATAACGCATTGCAGCGCCTGCTTCGCCGTCAGGACCGCCATACTGAGATATTATTACCTGTGCAATTTTGGGGTTCCTAAATTTTATATTTACCGGGTACTGAAGTCTTTTTTCATAACTATACATTAGCAATTACCTCCTTCCCATGGTAAAGGGGAATCGTTCCAATTCCAATAATCCTTAACATCAACGTCGTAGGCTGTAATGGGACCAAATTCCCTTGTATATTCATCTACGGCATCCATTCTTATTTTTTTAACTTTCTTATAATATTCAATCGCTTCAGAGCAACTGGGATGAGTATCTAAAAATAATTTTACGTCATCCATTGCAAAACTTGCCTGATTAATTATTTTCATAAGTTTTAAACGATTTGCATTATTCTTCATTTCTACCCCTCCATGGTTTATTTAAATCTTTAAATATGGTTCCGCATTCAAATGCATCACACATATCGAAAAGTTCACCCCATTTTTGCCATGGAACAAATGCCATAGCCGGATTCATTTTATCAACATGATCAGTTCCTATGTCACAACCATCTTTATGACAAGGGCATGAATTCATTTCTTTATCATGTTTATCGCCTTTTTTATCCGGACCAGCATTTTTGCATAAAGAACAAGGCTGATTCATATTTCCATGCATTTGGTTGCGACCACGGTACATATTGTTCATTCGTGCCTGATTGCCACATCTGCAGGGAGGTATTTGGTTAGAATGCATATTACAGTTTGTGCAGTTCATTTATACACCATCTTTCTAATGTTTACATTAGTATTTTATGCAAATAAAAATAAAAAGTTCTGAATATAGATATAGTTTTTTGTCACAAATTCGTTTATACTAGAAATAGTTTGACTTTTTAGGAGGAAATTATGAGAAATTGTTTAGTTGCCCAGTCGGGCGGACCAACAGTAGCAATAAATGCAAGTCTTGCAGGAGTTATACAGGGAGCTATTGATAGTAAAAAATTTTATAAAGTATATGGTTCGATTAATGGAGTTCAGGGGCTTTTAAATTCAAGACTTATGGATTTGACACATAAAGTTGAGACAACGCCTATGTTTATAGAATTATTAAAAAAATCACCTTCAATGTATTTAGGGTCATGTCGTTATCAGTTGCCTGATTATAAAGAGGATGATACACCATATGCGTACATCTTTAAAAAATTTGCCGAATATGAAATAGATGCATTTTTCTATATTGGTGGAAATGATTCTATGGATACAGTTGATAAATTAAGCAAATATGCATTAGCAATAGGAAGTGATATTAAGATAATTGGAATTCCTAAGACAATCGATAATGACTTATGCGTAACAGACCATACTCCGGGATATGGTTCAGCAGCTAAATATATTGCATCAACATTACTTGAAATAGGTCATGATACAAGCATATATCCAATTAATAGTGTTACTATTGTGGAAATTATGGGAAGAGATGCAGGGTGGCTTACAGGAGCAGCTGCATTGGCAAGAAACACATATAATGATGCACCGCATCTTATTTATTTGCCGGAAGTAGCTTTTAATAAAGATGAATTTATTGAAGATGTAAAGGCTGCTATGGATAAATATAATAACGTTGTAGTTGCTGTTTCAGAAGGAATAAAAGATGCAGATGGGAATTATATAAGTGCGACAAATGCTGTTGAAGATACATTTGGACACAGTCAGTTAAGTGGAACAGGGAAGTGCCTTGAATATATTGTGAAGGAAAGCATTCAGGTAAAAGTACGTTCAGTTGAAATAAATATTTTACAAAGAAGTGCAGCTCATATGTCATCAATTACAGATATAGGTGAAGCATTTAGATTAGGAAGACATGCAGTTGAATGTGCAATTGCAGGAAAGACAGGAATAATGGTTACAACTATTAGAAAAGATAATGAGCCTTATTCAGTAGATATGGGTGAGACTCCTGTTGAAAATGTAGCAGGACTTGTAAAGCATGTACCAAGAGAATGGATAAATGAACGTGGAAATAATGTTACACAGGAATTTATAGACTATGCATATCCCTTGATTTTAGGGGAGCCGGTTGTTAAATATCAAAGAGGAATACCTGATTATCTTGATATATCACATTTATTCCCTAATAAATTTGACAATTAAAGTTAAAAAATATAATAAAAATATTTTTTAAAAATGAAAAAATGGGTAAGTTTAAAATAAAAAAATACTTATCCGTTTTTTGATAAAAATTCAAAATATAACGTGTATAAAAGGTTTGATAAAATAAGGCAAAATAATTAAAAAGAAGGAAAAAGTAAAAACGTTTTTAGAAAAACTAAAAAAAGAGTACTTTTAAATTAAAGTGAATACTTTTTATGACAAATTTTATGTGGTATATTTAAATTGGTATAATGGCTATTTTTGAATTGATGAAATTTACAGATAGCATACAATATAAAATTAGGAAAAGGAGAAAATAAAGAATGAAAGGGTTTAAAGAAAAATTATTAACTGGAACATTAGCATTTACAATGGTATTAACTAGTGCAGCAGTTCAGTTTAATACAACAGAGGTTAAAGCAGACACTGCAGGAAGTGATTACAAACTCGTATGGAGTGATGAATTTAATGGGACAGCTCTTAATACAGACAACTGGACATATGATTTAGGAAATGGAGGATCAAATGCAGGTTGGGGAAATAATGAAAAAGAGTATTACACAAACAGAACAGATAATGTCTATGTATCTGATGGAACATTAAAGATTACAGCATTAGAACAGAAATTTAATAGATATAATTATACATCAGGAAGAATCAAGACAGCAGGAAAACAGACTTTTAAATATGGACGTATGGAAGCAAGAATAAAACTTCCATCATTAAAAGGTGTGTGGCCGGCATTCTGGATGCTTGGAGTTGATCAGAAAGGATGGCCATGGTGTGGGGAAATTGATATTTTAGAAGCATGGAATACAGATAATTTCGCACAGGGAGCTTTTCATTGGAATACAGGTGGAGAAAGTAATGCATATAGTCCAAATTATATTGCAAGACAGCTTAATGCAAGGTATACAGCATATAATTGGTACGATAAAACACAGTGGCATATTTATGCAGTTGAATGGAATGATAAGAAAATAAATTATTTTGTAGATGATACATTATATTTTTCAGTTGATGTTACAAGTGCAGATAAAAAGGATGAAGCATCTAAGTATTATTATTTCCTTTTAAATGTGGCAGTAGGTGGAAATCTTCCGGGAACAACTCCTACATATAACACTTTACCTGCGACAATGGAGGTGGATTATGTAAGAGCTTATCAGAAAACAAGCGATCAGGGTGGAAATACAGCTACATGGACTGAACAAGGCGAGGTGCCTATACATACAGTTACATTTAAAGATGAAAATAAAGTAATGAGTACATTTACATGTTATGATGGTGAAACTCTTGAAATCCCAAGTGTATATGCCGGAGAAAATGGTTTTGAAGGCTGGTATACAAGTGATAATCAGAAAGCAATTAACACTATGAGAGTTAGAGGCAGTATTGAGTTGACTGCAAAATGGTCAGTACCACATAAGGTTGAACAGGATATTACAGATAATAATAGAGATAATAATAGAGATAATAATATAACTACTATGCCTTCAGTAAAAAAAGCTGTTATAAAGTCAGCCGTAAAGAAGAAAGGAAAAGCTGTCATCAAAATTAAAAAGATAGCTAAAGTTTCAGGTTATCAGTTGAATGTGGCACAGAATGTTAAATTTAAAAAAGTAAAAACTATAAATACAAAGAAAACAACTGTAATTGTCAAAAAAATAAAGTCAAATAAGAAATATTATGTTAGAGTCAGAGCTTATAAAGTAGTGAATGGTACTAAAGTATATGGAAAATGGAGTAAAGTAAGAAAAGTAAAATAATCTTTTGATATGTTCTATAATAAAAATTATGCTAAGAGCAAAATAAAAACATAGAAGTACAATTTAAAAGTAGGAGAACATTATGAGAAAATTAATGAACAAAGTAATAGGTACAACTCTAGCAATAGCGATGGTTGTTACATGCATGCCGGTGGCAAATGTAAAAAATGTTCATGCAGCAGAAAAAAAGAATACAGCATATAAGCTTGTATGGAGTGATGAATTTAATGGAACATCACTTAATATGAATAACTGGAATTATAATATTGGAAATAGTGGAACAGACGGAAAAAATCCAGGCTGGGGAAACAATGAATTAGAATATTATACAGATAGTGAAAAGAATGTAAGTGTTTCAGACGGAACATTGAAAATAACAGCAATTGAAGAAAAAACAGTTGATCCAAAAAATTCTAAAGTTACATATTCTTATACATCAGGTAGAATAACAACAGCTGGAAAACAGGATTTTCAGTATGGCAGAATGGAAGCAAGAATAAAACTTCCATCATTAAAAGGTGTATGGCCGGCATTTTGGATGCTTGGAGTTAATCAGAAAGGATGGCCATGGTGTGGAGAAATTGATATTTTGGAAGCGTGGAATACAATTAGCTTTGCACAGGGAGCTTTCCATTGGAATGCAGGAGTTGGAGATGACAGTCCATATGATAACAAATATGTTTCCGGTCAGTTGAATGCTTCATATTCAAGATATAACTGGTATGACAAAACGCAGTGGCACATTTATGCAGTTGAATGGGACAATGAATATATACATTATTTTGTAGATGATGTTGAATTTTATAAAGTAAATATTTCAACAGCAGATAAAAAAGACGAAGGAATGAAATCATATTACTTCTTATTGAATATGGCAGTTGGAGGAAATCTTCCGGGAGTAGCACCTGATGCAGGAACACTTCCGGCAACAATGGAAGTAGATTATGTCAGAGCATATCAGAGAACAAGTGATAATGGAACCAATTCGGCAAAATGGACAGAACAGAATCAGGTTCCTACATATCAGATAACCATGAAAGATGGAAAGAAGACTGTGTCAAATGTTAATGCATATGACGGAGAAACACTTGATTTGCCTGTTTTAACAAAAAAAAGATATACATTTAACGGCTGGTACACAAGTGACGGAAAAGAAATAACAGAAAAGTACAGAGTAAGGCAGAATACAACTATAGTAGCTAAATGGACAAAGGTAACTGTAAAGCAGCCTAAATTAACAAAATTAGTTAATAAAAAGAAAGGCACTATTTATGCTAAATATAGTATAAAAGGAAAAAAAGCAGATAGTCCAAAGGGTTACCAGATAAAATATGGAACAAACAAAAAGTTGAAAAAAGGAAAAGTTACTTCAACAACTTCAAAAAATATTACTATTCCATTTTTGAAATCAGGTAAGACTTATTATGTTAAGGTAAGAGGCTATAAATTGGATTCAAAAAACAAAAAAGTATTTGGAAAATGGAGTAAAATAAAATCAATTACCGTAAAATAAGAAAAAACACAGGGTAAAATTAGTAAAACTAATGGTTTTAAATAAGAAATATGTTTGCAATACTCTGAAAATGGGGTATAATAAACACGGTTAGAAAAAATCTCTATAAATATAAAACATACGGAGGTACAATATGTTAGTTTCAGCAAAAGAAATGTTAGAAAAAGCAAAAGCAGGTCATTATGCTGTAGGACAGTTCAACATCAACAATCTTGAATGGACAAAGTCAATTCTTTTAACAGCAGAAGAATTAAAGAGCCCTGTTATTTTAGGTGTATCTGAAGGTGCAGGAAAGTACATGACAGGATTTAAGACAGTAGCTGCTATGGTTAAGGCTATGGATGAAGAATTAGGAATTACAGTTCCTGTAGCTCTTCACTTAGATCACGGAACATACGAAGGATGTTATAAATGTATTAAGGCAGGATTTACATCTATTATGTTTGATGGTTCACATTATCCAATTGAAGAGAACATTGCTAAGACAAAAGAATTAGTAGCAGTAGCTCATAATATGGATATGTCAATTGAAGCAGAAGTTGGTTCAATTGGTGGTGAAGAAGATGGAGTTATCGGAAGAGGCGAATGTGCTGACCCTGATGAATGTAAGGCAGTAGCTGATCTTGGTGTAGATATGCTTGCAGCAGGTATCGGTAACATTCATGGAAAATATCCTGAAAACTGGGAAGGACTTAGTTTTGAAACTCTTGATGCAATTCAGCAGAAGACAGGAATTATGCCATTAGTTCTTCATGGTGGTACAGGTATCCCAGCAGATATGATTAAGAAAGCAATTGATCTTGGTGTATCTAAGATTAACGTTAATACAGAATGTCAGTTATCATTTGCTGATGCAACAAGAAAGTACATCGAAGCAGGAAAGGACTTAGAAGGAAAAGGATTTGATCCTCGTAAGTTACTTGCTCCAGGTGCAGAAGCTATTAGAGCAACAGTAAAAGAAAAAATGGAATTATTCGGTTCAGTTGGAAAGGCTTTTGAATAGGCATATAACAGACCGGGCATCCTGAAATATATTTTTAGGAAGCACATAATATTAGTAACAATGGGCTCCTGCTTGAAGCGGGAGCCTTTAATAATATTTAGGATTTAAAAGAGTATTTTATTGTATGAATAGAAAAGAATTTGTAGATAATAAAATAGAAAATAATATCAAAATAAGAGATAATAAAATAGATGATGAATTAAGGATAGGATTTGATTCTGAAAAGAAAGAAAATACTGAAAAGAAAGAAAATACTGAAAAGAAAGAAAATACTGAAAAGAAAGAAAATACTGAAAATAAGAAAAACAAAATATCAGGAATTGCATATAACATAGTGAGGGTAATAGCATTTACCGTTGCCGGTATAGCATTTGGATATGCATCATATGAATTGATGGATTCATATTTGGATTATACAGCAGCTCAGGAAAAATATAGTGCAGTTGATGAAATGTTTAATCAGATACAGAGTACAGAACAGACGGCAGATACGTCAGATACAGCTCAGACAGCTAGTAGTGCAGAATACCAGGGAACAATAACCAAATGGGTATGGGACTATGATGCAATGTTAAAATATAATGATGAGTCAAAAGGATATATTAAACTTGATGGCACAAGAATTCAGTACCCTATAGTTCAGCATAGTGATAACGATTATTACTTGGTAAAAGGTTCAGATAAAGTGGCAAATGGTGGTGGAGCTATTTTTATGGATTCACGTTGTGGAGGACTTGATGCCAGAATGAGTGTTGTGTATGGACACAACATGATGGATGGTTCAATGTTTCACGACTTAATGAAATTTTCAAAAGAAGATTTTTGCAAGAAAAATCAGACATTTGATGTTTATGTGGGACATCGTCATTATATTTATCACGTATTTTCATCATTTAGAACTAAGGCAGATAATGAAGATATATATAAGTTTGGCTTTAAAGATGATGATGAGTTTGCTAAATGGATTAAGAAGACTTATGACAAGAGTAATTTCAAGTATGACAGTAAAATGCCAGGTGTATCAGACAAGATTTTGATATGTTCTACTTGTGTGGATAACAATGGTAACAGAATGGTTGTATGTATGTACAGAGGGGAAGAAGTAGTAGATTAGTGTAAGCTAACTTAATTTTATTAAGTAATACTTAAAAAAATAAGGGATTTTAGGGAATGGTATTGATTTTTATTAAGAAATAGTGTAACTTATATATCGACGAGGGAAACCTCACCGCTAAATGAGATTAAGAACAAGGGCGTTCTTCAAAGAATTATTTGGAGAAGAGCCTTTTTTTATTACAAGGCTAAAGACATATAGAGTGGACAGAGTAAATGCCTTTTTAAATTAGCGGAATGAAAAATAGTTAAGTATAGAAAGGAACAGACACTATGGGAGTTAATGTATCAGAAGTATTTGGACAGAATGTATTCGATGAATCAGTAATGAAGAATCGTTTACCTGAAGCAACTTACAATGAAATTAAGAAAATTATGCACGAAGGTGGAGATATCACAATGGATATCGCAAACATCGTTGCACAGGCTATGAAGGAATGGGCTGTTGAAAAAGGTGCTACACATTATACACATGTATTCCAGCCATATATCATTTCAGTAGGAGCTGAAAAACATGATTCCTTCGCATCATTACCAACAGATGGTAAGATTGATAATACATTTACAGGAAAAGATTTATTAATGGGAGAACCTGATGCATCATCATTCCCATCAGGTGGATTGAGACAGACATGTGGAGCAAGAGGTTATACAGCATGGGATGTTACATCACCTGCTTACATAAAAGATGATACACTTTGCATTCCAACAGCATTTTGCTCATACACAGGTGAATCACTTGATACAAAGACACCTTTACTTAAAGCAATGCATGCAGTAAGTAAATATGGTATAAGACTTTTAAGATTATTAGGAAATACAACATCAAGAAGAGTTCTTTCATATGTTGGTCCTGAACAGGAATATTTCTTAATTCCTGAAGATTTATATGAACAGAGACCTGACCTTAAATTCTCAGGACGTACACTTTTCGGTGCTATGCCTCCAAAAGGACAGGAAATGTCAGATCAGTATTTTGGTGATATTAGAGAAAAAGTTAAGAAATTTATGTCAGACGTTGATGAACAGTTATGGAAATTAGGAATCACAGCAAAGACACAGCATAATGAAGTTGCTCCTTGTCAGCATGAAATTGCACCTATTTTCTCAGTTTCAAATGTAGCATTAGATAATAACTACTTAGTAATGAACGTATTAAAGAAGACAGCTAAGAAGTATGGATTAGTTTGTTTATTACATGAAAAACCATTTGATGGAATTAATGGTTCAGGTAAACACAACAACTGGTCACTTACAACAGATGACGGAATTAACTTATTCAAACCAGGTAAAGAACCTGAAAATAATAAAGTATTCCAGTTAGTACTTGCATGCCTTATGTCAGCAGTTGACAAACATGCAGTATTGCTTAGAACAGCCGCTTCTAACACAGGTAACGATCACAGATTAGGAGCAAATGAAGCACCACCTGCAATCATTTCTATTTATTTAGGAGATCAGGTTGGAGATGTAGTAGATCAGATTATTAAGAATGGAAAAGCTACTTCAAGCCTTCATTCAGGTGTAATTGATTTTGGTATTAACAAACTTCCTGTATTAGAAAAGGATCCTACAGATAGAAACAGAACATCACCATTTGCATTTACAGGTAACAGATTCGAATTCAGAATGGTTGCTTCATCAAACTCAATTGGTGATACAAATACAGTACTTAGTGCAATGATGGCAGAAGCATTTGCAGATGCAATTGATGCTCTTACAGGTGCAGAAGATTTAGATAAAGCTGTAGAAGAATATACAGTAAAACTTATGAGAGAACATGAAAGAATTATCTTCAACGGAAACGGTTATTCAGCAGAATGGCCTGTAGAAGCTGAAAAGAGAGGACTTCCAAACTGCAAGTCTATCGTAGATGCAATTCCTTCATTAGTAGCTGATTCAACAGTTAAGATGTATGAAAGATTCAATATTATGTCTAAGGCAGAACTTGAAGCTCGTAAGGAAATCTTATTTGAACAGTATGCAGGAGTAAGAAATATCGAAGCTTTAACTATGATTGATATGGCAAGCAAGATGTTTATCCCATCAGTTGTATACTATACAAAAGAACTTGCTGATACAGCAATTGCAGTAAAAGAGGCAGGAGCAGATGCTTCAACTCAGATAGAATTATTAAAT
Organism: Eubacterium sp. AF19-12LB; assembly: GCF_003479125.1. NCBI lineage: Bacteria > Bacillati > Bacillota > Clostridia > Eubacteriales > Eubacteriaceae > Eubacterium > Eubacterium sp. AF19-12LB. The sequence goes on from NZ_QUGP01000001.1 coordinate 351,413, forward strand.
GCTGTAACAGCTAAGTTAAATGAAACTAAAGCAGGATTAGAAGACTTAAAGAAGGCAACAGCTAAGGCTCAGAGCATTGATAACAATCAGGAAAAGGCAGAAAGCTACAAGTCAGAAGTAATGGCAGCAATGGCAGAACTTAGAAAACCTGTAGATGAACTTGAAATGATTGTAGACAAAGAAGTATGGCCGGTACCTTCATATGGAGATATTTTATTCTACTAAAATCAAAAACTAAATATGATAAATAGCGAAAGTGCACCGAAAGAATGAAAACTTCCGGTGCACTTTTGATTTGAGTGGCAAGCAGCGCGAGCGTAAATTTCAATAAATATATCAGGGCCTTTCAGCCTTATTTGAAGAAAACAGAAATTAATCCGTTTACAATAATTATTAAAGTTATCAAAGGTAAAATCCATTTACAATAAATACGTATTTTATTTGGAACCTTAAGTCCTGAGCCTAAATTAACCTCAGCAATGTAATTATCCCATCCCCATCCATATTTGCTTGTACAGAATAAAGTGTAAATCAGGGAACCAATTGGAAGAATTAAATTACTAATCATAAAATCTTCTAAATCTAAAACACTAGTTCCATCACCTAAAGGATGAAAACCTGATAGCAGGTTAAATCCTAAAATACAAGGAAGAGATGCTAATATAATAACAATAGTATTTACAATAGCTGTTTTCTTTCTGGACCATCCCCATAAATCCATGCATGAGGACATAATGTTTTCAAATACTGCAATTACAGTTGAAAAAGCGGCAAATGCCATAAATATAAAGAAGCAGCTTCCCCATATTCTTCCGCCGGGCATTTGAATAAATATATTAGGTAAAGTAACAAAAATAAGACTAGGTCCCTGATCTGGGTTAACTCCAAATGCAAAGCATGATGGAAAAATAATAAGTCCTGATACAATTGCTACAAAAGTGTCTAAAGCGACAATGTTTATTGATTCACCTAATAGGCTGCGGTCCTTGCCCAAATAACTTCCAAAAATTGCCATAGAACCCATTCCTATACTAAGTGTAAAGAATGCCTGATTCATAGCAGCAACAATTACATTTACCAATCCGATTTCTTTTATTCTATTAAAATCAGGAACAAGATAAAAATATAATCCTTTATCAGATCCATCAAGGAAAATACTGTTAATGGCTAAAACTACCATAATTATTAAAAGTGCAATCATCATTGTTTTTGATATTTTTTCAACACCATTTTGTAAGCCTAAAGAGCATACAAGGAAACCAAGGATAATAACAATTACAGTCCAGAAAATCATTTCTGATGGAACATTAAGCATATCAGAAAAATGAGCCTGCACATCTGCTGTAGTAGCGTTTGTAAAATCACCTTTTGCCATGTCGAAAAAGTATCGTAACATCCATCCGGCAACAGTAGTGTAAAACATCATTAAAATATAATTTCCAGCCATTCCAACATATCCATGAAGATGCCAATATTGCCCTTTCTTTTCCAATGCCTTAAATGAACGTGAAATGCTTTGCTGACTTGCACGCCCGACAGAAAATTCCATAGTAAGAATAGGTAAGCCTAAAATTACTAAAAACAAAATGTAAAATAGTACGAAACATCCGCCTCCATTATTACCTACAACGTAAGGAAAGCGCCACACATTGCCAATTCCAATGGCGCATCCAGCAGAAATAAGGATGAAGCCAAGTCTCGATTTAAATTTTTCTCTTTCCATTAAATACCTCGATTCTATAGTGGTTCTTGCATCATATTAAAGAAATTAAAAGAATTTGTCAATTTAACGTGTTAGTGCATTAAAATTATATAAAAATATTTAGTAAATTTTGAAGAAAATTATTGTAAAATAGGGGAGTGTAAAGCCTTTCTTAGTTGAAATGAACAAACAATTGTTGTAGAATTAAGTGGCGTGTAAATACTAAAAATGAATAAAAAAGAAAAGTACTAAATTTTGATATTCATAATCTTATATTAATAAGAAATACAGATAGCAAAATTAAATTTTCCATACTTAATTTCAGTATTAAATTTAATAATATATAGAATAGAAAGGAGGAGCATCATGTTAGACGAGTTAGATGAATTAGTGAAAAAAGTAATTGAACTAATTGAAGATAAGAAATATGTACTAGTAAAAAAAGAGTTTGCTGACATGAATGAGGCGGATATAGCTGAAGTATTAGAAGAACTTCAGGAAGAACTGCCAACACAGGAATTTATAAGGGTATTCCGATTGCTCCCCAAAGATATAGCGGCAGATGTATTTGCTCATCTTCCTGTAGAAATTGAGCAGTATATAATTAATTCCCTTACAGATAAAGAAACAACAAACATTATTGAAAACATGTTTGCTGATGATGCTGCCGATTTGATGGAAGAAATGCCGGCGAGTGTTGTAAGAAGAATTTTGGCATTGGCTTCGGATGAAACACGAAATGATATAAATCATTTGTTAAAATATCCGGAAGATTCTGCCGGTAGTATTATGACAGTCGAATTTGCTGACTTGAAGGAAAACATTACTGTAAAGCAGGCGTTAGAAAGAATTAGAAAAATAGGAATTGATAAGGAGACAATCAATACCTGTTACGTACTTGATTTGCAAAGGCATTTGGTAGGATCGGTAACACTTAGAACTTTGCTTCTTGGCAATCCTGATGCTATTGTAAGCGATATAATGGATGAAAATGTGATTACTGTAAGTACGTTAGATGATCAGGAAACTGTAGCCAGACAATTCCAAAAATATGACTTTATGGCAATGCCTGTAGTAGATAGTGAAAACAGACTCGTTGGTATTATTACAGTCGATGATATTTTGGAAATTATTGAAGAAGAGGCAACAGAAGATATGGAAAAGATGGCAGCTATTTTACCATCTGACAAGTCATATTTTAGAACGGGAATATTTGAAACATTTAAATCAAGAATTCCATGGCTTCTTATATTAATGATATCAGCTACAATTACAGGTACAATAATAGACAGTTTTGAAGCAAAACTTGCAGGAATTACAGGATTAGTTGCTTTTATACCTATGTTAATGGATACCGGTGGAAACTCAGGTGGACAGGCATCAGTAACTATCATTCGTGCAATATCTCTTAATGAAGTAGAATTTAAAGATATATTTAAAGTAATATGGAAAGAAATAAGAGTTGCAGTTTTGTGCGGCTTAACATTAGCGGTAGTTAATTTTATAAGAGTTTTAATTATGAATGCTTTAGGAACAGGAATTACTCACGAAGCTATAATGGTAAATATTACTGTGTGTATTACACTGTGTATTACGGTAATGTGTGCTAAGTTAGTTGGATGTATGCTTCCAATATTAGCAAATCAGTTGGGATTTGATCCGGCAGTAATGGCTAGTCCGTTTATTACAACAATCGTGGATGCTATTTCACTTGTATTATTCTTAAAGATTGCAACATTTATGTTAATGTGATAAAGTTTTGTATTGAAAAACCAAAGAGAGATACAAATACTTGTATCTCTCTCGGGTAAATTTATTCTAATAAAAAAAGGGAGGAGAATCGACTCCTTAGCCGATTCACGAATATGCCTGATGCATATTCAAAATTATGAAAAAATATGAAAAAACGAGTAACAAAATCAGTAACAACTGTTTTTGTTTACAATATATATACTAAAGTTAAATCGTGAAAAAATGATGTTTTCAATGTGAAAGTATATTTAATTTAGTATGAACAAAATATGAACGGAGGAAAGACAATGGCAGACAAGAATCCAATAGTAACAATTGAGATGGAGAATGGAGATATAATGAAAGCTGAATTATATCCTGAAGTTGCTCCTAATACAGTAAATAATTTTATCAGCCTTGTAAAAAAAGGCTTCTATGATGGAATAATTTTTCATAGAGTAATTGAAGGATTTATGATTCAAGGTGGAGATCCTGAAGGAACAGGAATGGGTGGCCCGGGATACAGTATTCAGGGTGAATTCAATTATAATGGTTTTGCAAATGACCTTAAGCATACACCGGGAGTGTTATCTATGGCTAGAGCAATGGATCCGGATAGTGCAGGATCACAGTTCTTTATTATGCATGAAGCCGCACCACATTTGGATGGACAGTATGCTGCATTTGGAAAAATCATCGAAGGAATGGATGTTGTTGATGCAATAGCAACAACAAAGACAGGTGCGATGGACAGACCTGTTAATGAACAGAAGATGAAAAAGGTCACAGTTGAGACATTTGGTGTTGAATACGACGAACCTGAAACATACTAATATTAATTTAGTGAATTATAAAAATGTAATGGTTATATACTAAAAATAGAATTGAATTTAGTTAAATATCATTTAATATATCAATTATATATGGAAAGTATTGAATTATAAAAGAGTTAATATTACAATTGGTTTGTCAGAAAGACCTTGGAGAGGGTCTTTAAAAACTACTACTGTATAGATAGAAGGAGAACTTATCATGGCACAGATTACAAAGAATATGATTATCGGCGATATTTTAAAAATTAATATGGGAGTAGTTCCTATTTTATTAAATGAAGGAATGCATTGTATAGGATGTCCTGCATCTCAGGGAGAATCATTAGAAGAAGCTTGCATGGTACATGGCATTGATGCTGATGCGCTTACAGTAAAGTTAAATGAATTTCTTGCAAATGTAGAAAATGAAGAAAATAAATAATATTGTATTAAAAATCTAATGAAGACAGCAATGTTATATATTTCTTATGAAACAATATATTAAAATTAAGATTGTTTTAAATTAACAAATAAAAAGCAATTGCACCAATGTATTAAACGTGGTGCAATTGCTTTTTATAATATATGTAATTGTTTAATTATAATGTAATAAAACCTGTAGCTTTGTCGATAACATAGTAAGCACGATTATCTTCAGGTTTGATATAAAGTTCAACAGATGTAACTGTTTTCTTTCCTGTTTTAGCTGTGTAATCAGCTTTAGCAGCTTCCTTTAATGCTTCAACATCAAATTCTTTTCCATAGAACTGAACTAATACTTTTTCAACTTTTTTAGCGGCAGCTTTTTTAGTTGTAGTCTTTTTAGCAGCTTCCTTCTTAGGTTCAGCTTTAACAGCTTCTTTTTTTACTGGAGTAACTTTAGCAGCTTCCTTCTTAGGTTCAGCTTTAACAGCTTCTTTCTTTACTTCAGTAACTTTAGCAGTTTCCTTCTTAGGTTCAGCTTTAACAGCTTCTTTCTTTACTTCAGTAGCTTTAGCAGCTTCCTTCTTAGGTTCAGCTTTAACAGCTTCTTTTTTTACTGGAGTAACTTTAACAGTTTCCTTTTTTGTGTCCTTAACTTCAGCTTTTGTATCAATTTTTTTTGCAGTTTCTTTTGCAACAGTTTTTGTAGCTTTTGATGTTGCCATAATGAAATCCTCCTTTTTGTAAGGTCGATTAATAAAAGCCCACCAATATTGTAAGTAAATCAACCTATATAAATAAAATTTTCTATAATATTCCGAAGATAATAATAACGCGGGCAAAAAAAAATTGCAATAAATGGAAAACAAATTTGGCAATACACACAAATAATAAGTCGTAATTTAAAAAAATGTATCAAATATACCAATAAAAAAGTGCCTTAAATATAGTAAATAATTGTTAATTACAGTCTGATGTTTCATACAATTATGAATTAATAAACATATAAAATAGAGGAAAACCGGTATAAATAATGTTGATATTGAACCCTAGGACAAATGCCTATTAAGGCTATTCACTTTGAAAAATTGTTTTTCATATTTGCAAAATCAGGTAATTAAATGTATTCAAAGTAACATAATATTTATTGTAAAAAGATATATATGTATGATAGAATAATATAGAAAAATGCAGAAAGGAGCGAAATATGGATTATGTTGTAGTATGGCTGGCTCTGTTTGTTATACTTGCAGTTTCAGAGTTAATAACAATGGGATTAACAAGTATATGGTTTGCTGTAGGAGCACTGGCCGCATGCTTAGTTTCGGCATTGGGGGCAAATTTGATTGTGCAGGCAATAGTTTTTGTTGTTGTGTCAATCTTAATATTATTATTTATTCGCCCATTTGCAGTAAATTATATTAACAAAGATCCTGAAAAAACAAATGTTGAGTCCATGGAAGGAAAGGTTGGAGAAGTGACGGCTGATATAAACAACGTACTTGCAACCGGAACTGTAAAGATTGATGGAATGGACTGGACAGCAAGAACTGATAATGGAGAAATCATAGAAGCCGGAGAATATGTAAAAGTATTAAGGGTTGAGGGTGTCAAAGTTATTGTCGAAAAAACGGAACTAAATAATTGAGCATGAAGTAAGATTGAGGAGGAGTAAAATGCCATTATTAATTGTAGTAGTAGTATTAGCGTTGATTTTAGTATCAACATGCGTAAAGATTGTACCACAGGCACATGCCTATGTTATTGAAAGACTTGGAGGATATAAATGCACATGGTCTGTAGGTCTTCATTTTAAAGTGCCATTTTTAGATATGGTAGCAAGAAAAGTTAACTTGAAGGAGCAGGTTGTTGATTTCGCACCTCAGCCGGTTATTACAAAGGATAACGTAACAATGAGAATTGATACGGTTGTATTTTTCCAGATTACAGATCCTAAACTTTTCTGTTATGGTGTAGAAAGCCCTATTATGGCTATTGAAAATTTAACGGCAACAACTCTTAGAAATATTATTGGTGATTTGGAATTAGATGAAACACTTACATCCAGAGAAATTATTAATGCTAAGATGAGACAGTCTTTAGATGAAGCAACAGATCCATGGGGAATTAAAGTTAACAGAGTGGAACTTAAGAACATTATTCCACCAACAGCAATTCAGGATGCGATGGAAAAGCAGATGAAGGCTGAACGTGAACGTAGAGAAGCAATCTTAATTGCAGAAGGTGAAAAGAAGTCAGCTATTCTTAGAGCAGAAGGAAAGAAAGAATCAGCAGTACTTGAAGCAGAGGCAGAAAAACAGGCAGCAATCTTAAAAGCTGACGCTGAAAAACAGAAAAGAATTCTTGAAGCAGAAGGTGAAGCACAGGCAATTCTTAAAGTACAGAATGCAACTGCAGAAGGTATCAAATTAATAAAAGAAGCAGGAGCAGACCAGTCAGTACTTACATTAAAGAGCTTAGAAGCATTTGCTGCGGCAGCAGACGGTCAGGCAACAAAGATTATAATCCCATCTGACATTCAGGGACTCGCAGGCTCAGTAAAAGCAATAACAGAAGTAATAAAAGACTAATAATAAAAAAAGACAGGTTCTTAAGAAAGCTTGCTTTCAGAGAGAACCTGTCCCTTTTTTTGAGGATACTACGAATGCCACAAAAATTACCGCAAAATTGCCACATCAGTATAATTGAATAAGTGAATATGAAACTTTATAATAAACAAAGGCAGACGAATGATTAGAGGGGAAAAATGGATAAGATAATAAAAAAGACAATCATAGGAGTTATGTTATGCGTTGCCTGCATAACAATATGTGCATGCAATGGAAAAGAAAAAATAAAAGAGACAACTGCTGTAAATGATAATACATATATAGAAGAAACAACAAATCAAGAAGTAAGTACAAATAATGAAGAAAGTACACAGGACGCTTTAGATGAAGCAATTAAGCAGTTAGAAGAATTAAATGATATTTTAAAGGATTAAAAGGAAGGGTAAAATGAAAAGAATAGCACAGACATTTTTTATAACAATGACAATAATTATGATTTATAGCATGAGTGCATTTGCGGCAGTAGATTATAATGTTATGACAAATGAAGAATTAGATGTAATTATAGAAGACAATAATTCTATTATTGATACTAAAAGTGTAAAACTTACAGAAATAAACAATAAATGCATAGAATTAATAAAAAAGAATACAAAACCAACAGAAGAATTTAAAATAAAAATAAATGAATATACTGAAAATTTGAAAATATATACTGAAAGAATACGTGCACAGAAGGAAGTGTGCCAGAAGAAAAGCTTAAAGATGGAAAATGCAAAATTAAATAATAAGAAGAAAAGTTATATAAAAAAACAACAGATAAAATATATAAAGAGTCAGAACAAGCTTTCATCTATTTTGAGAAAAGCTACAAAAGAATCAAATGAAATGAAAAAATATATTAGAAGCAGTCAAAAATTAACAGAAAGCAAGGTTATTACAACAACAGACAGAAGATTAAATTGCGATAACCGAAAATTACAGATAGCATCGTTAGAATTAGAATCCGTAGTTTCAGAAAATTAAAGATAACCGTAAATAGGAGGAAACAAAATGAACAAAGTTCATTTTTTATAAATGTTTCCGACGAATAGCCGCTGACCGAAGGGCGGGGGCATTACATATTTTATAAGAGGGATAAAAATGAGCGAATTAATTTATATAGCTGATGATGAAAAGAATATACGTGAGTTAGTAAAATGTTTCTTAGAAAATCAGGGATATGAAGTTGAGACATTTTCTAATGGAGATGATTTATTTAAAAGATATAAAGAAAAAAATGCTGACATGATAATTTTAGATGTTATTATGCCGGGAACAGATGGTGTAGAAATATGCAGACAGATAAGACAAATAGCAAATGTTCCAATAATCATTTTATCAGCAAAAGATAGCGAAGAGGATAGGATAAAAGGAATAAGCGTTGGCGGGGATGATTATCTGACAAAGCCGTTTTCACCAATAGAACTTGTGGCGAGAGTTCAGGCATTATTTAGAAGAATTTCGATGGATAAGGTAGAAAAAGTAGAAAAGGTTACATTTGGAAATATAAAAATTGATGTGACTAAGAAGCAGGCATATGTAGATGATGAGGAAATTGCTCTCACACCACTGGAATTCGACTTTCTTAAATATCTTATACAAAAGAATAATCAGGCAATTTCTAGAGAAGAATTGCTTAAAGAAGTGTGGAAAATCGCATATGATATTGATACAAGAGCTACAGATGATACAGTAAAGAGGCTTAGAAGAAAAATAGCAGACAGCAATGTAGAAATAAAAACAGTATGGGGATATGGATTTAAAATGGCATTAAAGAAGCAGGTGTAAAATGAGAACGATATATAAACAATTATTGTCATCAATGCTTGCAATTTCAGTTGCAGTGCCTATTATAATCTTAGTTATTTTTAATGTTGTAATGACTAATAATATACAGACTACGGCTAAAAAGGAATTGTCAAGTACAATGACAACTATGGAAAAACTTGTGCAAACATCGTATGAAGAAGGGGATTCGTCAGAACTTCTTACAAATTTAGTTGCAGCTCTTACTTCCACAAAATTATCAGGAAACACTAATTTTTATATTTTGAGAAATGAAAATATAAGTTTTAAGAGTGATAGTGGGTTTGAAATAAATGATGGTCAGATAATAAAAATTTCAAAATCAAAAAAAGATATCCACAGAGAAAAAATTAATAATTATCAATGTTACACTTCAGTTGTATCTTTGGACAATTACGAGGGTGTTAAAAATGCATCAATGGTATTTGTAACCAATACGAGGAATGGGACGGACAATCTTGTAAATTCTAATGTAATATTAATGGTTATTATACTTATTTGCATGATAGTAAGTGTTGTATTTTCCGTAAAATTGTCAAAAAGTATTAGCAATCAGATTATGAAAGCCTGTGCTTACGCAAATGAAGTAGGAAACGGAATATTTACAAATAAAATTGAAGGGCAGTCAAATAAAGAAATAGAAGATTTGTATAAGAGCCTTAATCATATGGCTGCAAAATTAAAAGCAAATGACGAAAATCAAAAGAGTTTTTATCAGAATATTTCTCACGAGTTTAGAAATCCACTTATGTCAATACAAGGTTATGCAGAAGGTATTGAAAGTGGAATATTAAGCGATAATGTAGGGGCGGCATCAGTCATCAGACAGGAAAGTATAAAACTAAATAAGATGGTGGCTGAACTTCTTACATTATCCAAATTTGATAGTAAGATGTATAATGTTTCCATTGAGAAATTTAATGCAAGAGAGATTATGTTAGATGCTTTGCAGAGAATAAAAGGAATTGCATTAAAAGAAGAAATCGATATTGATATGGAAATAGATAAACAGATGAGCATAAATATTGACGAAGATTTGTTCCATAATGTTATTTTAAACATTACATCAAATTGTATTAGATATGCAAAAAAACAGGTTTTTATCAGAGGATATGTAAGGGATGGCAAAAACGTAATTGAAATATACGATGATGGAGATGGAACAATTGAAAAGAACATTCCTCATTTGTTTGAAAGATTCTATAAAGGAGAAAAAGGAAACTTCGGATTAGGTCTTGCAATAGCAAAAGAAGCAATGGAAAACATGAATGGAAATATAACTGCAATACCAAATGGAGAAAGCAAAATTCCGGGAAATTATAAAATTAAATTTCTGCTATGTTTTAGCTAATATTTGTCAAATTAATTTGGTTAAGGCAAATTGAATATTAAAAAATGTCAAAATGGGAAAAGAGTTGTATTAATAATTAACAGATATTTACTCTACTTTATTAACATTAGTAAGTTTTTCTTGACAAATTCTGTATTTTGCGTAAAGTTAAAAAAGACGAAATGACAAAGAACGGAGAAAAAACAGAATGTTTAATGAAAAAATGGTTTTGTGTGCGTCTAATGCATATGAAAAAAAGTATTATTTAAACGATCAATTTTCTAATCTTCCGGAGCGTGTAAAACAGGAATTGCAGATTATGTGTGTGCTGTTTACAGAAGAAGTAGGTGGAATTCTTATTTTGCAATATGAAGAAGATGGAACATTACAGATTGTCACAGAGGCAGATGAGGGAGACCTTTTATATGATGATATAGGATGCGGATTAAAGGTTAAGCAGATGCAGCTTGATAAGAGAGAACTTTTAGAATCACTGGAAATGTACTATAAAGTATTTGTTTTAGGAGAGGAATAAATGTTAATTACAGTTGACGCCGGTAATACTAATATCACACTTGGTGTATTTAAAGAAAAAAAAGTTTATGCTACATTTAGAATGACAACTCAGATGGCAAGAACATCAGATGAATATGGAGTATTAATTGCAGAAATGCTTGGACGAAAAGGTATTTCACCTAAAGATATTGAAGCAGTAATAATATCATCGGTTGTACCTAAGATTATGTACTCATTAACAAATGGAATTTACAAATATATTGGATTACATCCTATTGTTATTGAGGCAGGCACAAAGACGGGAATAAAGATTCAGCGTGCAAATCCTAGGGAAGTTGGAACAGATAGAATCGTAGATGCAGTAGGTGCATATGAATTGTATGGTGGACCATGTATTGTAATTGATTTTGGAACAGCTACAACATATGATTTAATTACAAAAGATGGAACATTTGCAGCAGGAGTTACATCTCCGGGTATCAGAATTTGCGCAAAGGCATTATGGAATGATACTGCAAAGCTTCCTGAAATTGAAATTAAAAAGCCTGAATCAATACTTGGAAAAGATACAATTACGAGTATGCAGGCGGGTATAGTTTATGGCTATATCGGACAGACAGAGTACATCATAGATAATATGAAAAAGGAAAGCGGACTTCTCAACGCAAAAGTTATTGCAACAGGTGGTCTTGGAAGAATTATTTATGAAAATACGGATAGAATAGATATTTATGATAAGGAACTCACTCTTCAGGGAATGAGACTTATTTACGAAAAAAATAAAAAGTAAAGGTGCTTAATGAAGATAGGAAATATTGAAATTGAAAATTGTTTGGCACTTGGACCAATGGCAGGAGTAACAGACCTGCCATTTCGCTTGTTGTGTAAAGAGATGGGGTGCAACATGCTTTACACGGAAATGGTTAGTGCAAAGGCAATTCTATATAAAAACAAGAATACCAAAGAATTATTGAATATAGATAAAAATGAACATCCTGTAGGAGTTCAGTTATTTGGCTCTGACCCTGATATAATGGCACAGATTGCAGCACAGGTTGAAGAAGGAGAGTGCGATTTTATCGACATAAATATGGGATGCCCGGTTCCTAAAATTGTAAATAACGGCGAAGGTTCAGCATTGTTAAAACAGCCAAAATTAGTAGAAGAAATTCTTACAAAAATGGTTAAGGCCGTAAATAAACCTGTCACTGTAAAGATACGAAAAGGCTTTGAAAATGGAACGGTTTATGCTGTTGAAATTGCAAAAATTGCAGAAAGCTGTGGTGTATCGGCTATAGCAGTTCATGGAAGAACGAGAGAACAATACTATAGTGGCAAGGCAGATTGGGATGTAATAAAAGATGTAAAAAAAGCAGTAAAGATTCCTGTAATTGGAAATGGAGATATTTTTTCAGCTGAGGATGCAAAGGCAATGAAAGAATATACCGGATGTGACGGATTAATGGTTGCAAGAGGTGCAAGAGGAAATCCATGGATATTTAGAGAAATTAAAGAATATCTTGAAAATGGGAATGTTATAGACAAACCGAAAATAAATGATATAAGAGAAATGATTATAAGACATGCTAAAATGCTTGTTGATTATAAAGGTGAGTATACAGGTATTAGAGAAATGCGAAAACATATCGCATGGTATACGGCAGGTTTGCCACATTCAGCAGAACTTAGACGTATGTGTAACCAGATTGAAACTATGGAAAATTTAATAGAGACGGTTAACGCGAAACTGCAATAAACATTGACATTAATGCCGTGTTAGGCTATTATTAATTGTAAAACTTTAAATATAAAAATTTGATCGGAGGATTAAAAAATGGCAGAAACAAAGAAGAACGTACTTACAAAAGCCGGACTTGATAGATTGGAAAAAGAATTAGAAGATTTAAAGGTAAATAGACGTAGAGAAGTCGCTCAGAAAATTAAGGAAGCAAGAGAACAGGGCGATTTATCAGAAAACGCTGAATATGATGCTGCAAAAGATGAGCAGAGAGATATTGAAGCAAGAATAGATGAAATCGAAAAAATTCTTAAAAATGTTGAAGTAGTTGCTGATGAGGACGTTGATATTAATAAAATCAGTGTTGGATGTCATGTAAAAATCTTCGATTATGAATTTGATGAAGAATTAGAATTTAGCATTGTAGGTTCTACAGAAGCAAACAGTCTTCAGCAGAAGCTTTCAAATGAATCTCCATTAGGAATGGCATTACTTGGTCATGAAGTAGGTGATGATGTACTTGTTGAATTAGCAGATGGAGAAGCTAAATATAAAGTATTAGAGATTAAGAAGGTACTTTAATTTTAATAAAAATTCACAAAAAGATATAGATATAAAGGAGTAACAATGGGACAGCAGAATAACCAGAATCAGCAGCAGGATATTAATCAGCTTTTAAAGGTAAGACGTGAAAAATTAGCTGATTTGCAGGAAAAGGGAAAGGATCCTTTTCAGATTACTAAATATGAAGTGACACATCACAGTCAGGAAATTAAAGATAATTTTGATAAATTAGAATGCGTACATGATGAAGAAGGAAAATTAATTAGAGATGACTCTAAATTAATTTCAATTGCCGGACGTATTATGTTAAAACGTGTAATGGGTAAGGCTTCATTCTGTAACGTTCAGGATAGAGATGGTAACATTCAGGTTTATGTTGCAAGAAATGATATAAGCAAAGAAGAACCATGGGAAGAATATAAGGATTTCAAGAAAATGGATATCGGTGATATCGTTGGAGTTAAAGGTTATCCATTTAAGACTAAGACAGGTGAAATGAGTATTCATGCAACAGAAGTTACTCTTCTTACAAAGAGTCTTCAGATTCTTCCTGAAAAGCATCATGGTCTTACAAATACAGATATGAGATACCGTCAGAGATATCTTGATTTAATTATGAATCAGGAATCAAAGGAAACTTTCATTAAGCGTTCAAAGATTATTAAGGAAATCAGAAACTTCCTTGATGCAAAAGACTTTATGGAAGTCGAGACACCTATGCTTGTACACAACGCAGGTGGTGCAGCAGCAAGACCATTTGAAACACATTACAATTCATTAGATGAAGATGTTAAACTTCGTATTTCTCTTGAATTATACCTTAAGAGACTTATCGTTGGTGGTTTAGAAAGAGTATACGAAATCGGTAGAGTATTTCGTAACGAAGGTGTAGATACAAGACATAATCCTGAATTTACACTTATGGAATTATATCAGGCATATACAGATTACTATGGTATGATGGACCTTACAGAAGAAATGTTCAGATACCTTGCAGAAAAAGTTGTTGGAAGTACAAAGTTTACTTACAACGGAATTGAAATCGATTTTGGTAAGCCATTTGAAAGAATCACAATGGTTGATTGTATTAAGAAATACACAGGCATTGATTTTGATACAGTTGCTACAGATGAAGAAGCTAAGGCTTTAGCAAAAGAACACAATATTGAATTTGAAGAAAGACATGGAAAGGGTGAAATCATTAACCTCTTCTTTGAAGAATTCTGTGAAAAGAACCTTATCCAGCCTACATTTGTTATGGATCATCCAATTGCAATTTCTCCACTTACTAAGAAAAAACCGGAAGATCCTACTAAGGTAGAACGTTTTGAGTTATTTATTAATACATGGGAAATGTGTAACGCATACTCAGAACTTAATGACCCAATTGATCAGAGAGAAAGATTTAAACTTCAGGATGCAGCTGCTGACGCAGGTGATGAAGAAGCTAACCATACAGATGAAGACTTCTTGTATGCACTTGAAGTAGGTATGCCTCCAACAGGTGGTATAGGTTATGGAATAGACAGACTTTGTATGTTATTAACTGATTCACAGGCTATTAGAGATGTATTGTTATTCCCGACAATGAAGAGCTTGGATAAATAAACCTAGTGTTTATGCGGGATTGAGGCATTTGAGTACGTCAAAGGACGCATTAAAAGACGTATTTTGGCATAGTCATTTACATCAGTATGAAAGAGTACACAATCTGAAAAGAATAAGACTCAATCGAATATGAACTACTAAGAGGACATTTTCTAAAGAAATTTAGAAGATGTCCTCTTTTTTGCGTTATGGAGAAAATACGTCATTTGTTATGAAGTCAAAGTGAAAGGAGCACAGCAATGGATGAATCAAAGAAAAAAGATAGATATGAGGATGCAAAAAAGTTTGTAAGATATTCAGATGGTGCAAAGATGTACAGTATGGGAATGACAAAATTTCAAGAAGTGGCTAAGGATGCCAAGGCTTGTTATAAGATTGGTCAGCTTGTACTTGTTAATACAGAAATATTGGATAAGTATCTTGAAACTTTTCATATTACAGATTCTGAGTTTTATAAGTAGGTGATGTTATGGTAAATACATTGAGTGGTTCAGTTAGTGCCTATAGAAAAGAAATTGTAAAACCAAGATTTATTCGTATTGATGAAGTAATGGCTTTATTAGATGTAACACGAGATGAGGCAATGGATATAGCATTAGCTGCTGGAGCAAGATATCAGCTTGCAAAGATTATATTAGTACATAAGGAAAGGTTGATGAAATTTATGAAACATTTTGCAAGAGTGCCTAGTTCAAACAAAATCGTAGAAAAGAAGTTTGTAAGAATTGGGGAAGCTTCAATGACATATAGCATAGGGCATCATAGATTTATTGAAATGGCTAGAGCAGCGGGTGCTGTATATAAGATTGGAACAGCTAAGGGAAATACTATATTAATAAATTTGGAAATTTTTGATGATTATATGGAGCAATTCAGAGAACCGCCAACAGAAATGAAACATCCATTGCCAAATGTGAAAGGAGACTGATGAATGAGTTACTCATATAAGTGCTATTCAGATACAAAGGATTTTATGAAAAAATTTGTAAATGCAGAGGAAGGAGCGATTATTTATGGGATAAGTAAATCTAGAATCATAGTAATTGCGAGAGAGGCAGGAGCAGTCTATAAAGTCGGTAATTCAGCATTAATCAATACGGAATTATTTGAAAAATATCTTGAACGATTCAGAGAGCCGGCAAGAGAACTGCCTAAGCATACATGGAACAAATTAAAGGAAATGACAAATACACCAAAAACTGGTGAAAATTCGTAAAAATACACCAGTGGTGTCACTTCCGTAAAATTAAAGTGCATTGTAGAATATCAATTGTCCAAGAGAGATTGGACATAACAATTGAATAATCAGTTACAGATTTGCAAAGTAGTTTGCACTGCAGAGTATCTGTAGGTAGTAAAATTACGGGGCATGTACCTGGAGGATGAAAGTCACAGCTATCATATTAGTAGTCTGATGGATTGAAAGATGAAGGGCGAGAAGCTGGATGGAAATCTGGTAAAAGGAATAGGCATGTTGCGTAAGGATAATTAACCACAGAGGGCGAGAAGTTCGTCCTTATCCTCAAAAGGCTAAAAGAGGAGATAGTGCTTCTGATAATTCAGAAGGGCGTCGTGAAACACATTTTGTGGCTCGTCTGTAACTCCCGGAGGTGAGAACACCTCTTTGTACACGGGGCGATATAGGAGTCTAGAAGACTGGCGTGTACCTACATGCTTAGCGTTAAGCATAGCCATGTAGACTATATCACTTCCAAATTCAAATTCTGTCTATATGGCAACTAATTTGAAGGAGGATAAAGTGGTGATGGGATTTAGCATAGCATTAATAATTATTGTTCTTATCGTATTGTATTCGTTAGCTAGGACGGCAGGAGAGTCGGACAGGACAATGGAACAGATAAGAGAGCAATCACTCCTTGGAAGGGAGGAGAGCTCTGGTGGGAACAGTTGAAAAAAGAGATAAGCATAAGAAACGCAGGTTTGTATCTCCAGAAGAAAAGCTTGAAAGAGAATTAAAAGATTGTATGCATTGTAGATTCTTCTGGGGACATAACAACAGATGTGCCAATGGAACATGTTGTAAACCATCTAAGAAAAAGGAACAGAAACTTCCGACGGAATGTGTCGGATGTCCATATTATCGAGGGAATGGTTATTGTTTTCCTTGTATGCGAAAGCTGATAGGAAAGTAGGTGGTTAAGATGTTCAAGTGGCTGTTTAAGAAGAAAGGATGTGCAAAACACATGAATAACAAGTTAGAAGTAATCGGCATTGATCATGGATGGTCAATGATGAAAACAATCTCTCAGGTATTTGTCACAGGTGTTAAGGAGATTACAACAACTCCGGCACTTTTCGGCGATGTACTTGAGTATGAAGGAAAGTTCTATAAGGTTGGAGCTGTGAGGCAGGAAGTAAAGGATACAAAGGTCGAAGATGACAGCTTTTATCTTCTCACTCTTGCAGCAGTTGCCAAGGAACTTAAAAGAAGAGGTCTTGCAGAGGCAAAGGTATTTCTTGCTGTAGGACTTCCACTTACAAGATTTGGAGCAGAGAAGAATGATTTTATCAAGTACCTGACAAAGAATAAGCGTGTAAGCTTCAAATATGAGAATGAGTCATATCATATTGAAATTGATGATGTGGCAGTATTTCCTCAGTGCTATGCAGCAGTAGTGGACAAGATTCCTGCTATGGCAAAGAAAACACTGATAGTAGATATTGGAAGCTGGACAATCGACATTATGCCGGTAATCAACAAGTCACCGGATGAATCAAAGTGTGTGACGATTCCAAAAGGTCTTATTACCTGTATGCGTTCTATCAATGAGCAGTGTGTAAGACAGCTTAACGGAGAGGTAGACGAGTCAGAGATACAGAACATCATGCGATATGGCAGGTCAGATATTGATGATGAATACTTTGCCATTATCAAGGCAGAGATAGAGGATTTTGTTGATAAGGTATATAACTCAATCCGTGAGTTTGGGTATAACTTAAAGACTACACCGATTGTATTTGTCGGTGGCGGGGCAGTTGTGATGAAGAATTTTGGCAGTCACGATGCAAAGAACATTTCCTATAACCTTGATGTAAAGGCAAATGCAAGAGGATATGAACAGCTTGCCACGATGGGACTTAAAAGCACTAAGCGATTATCATAAGGAGGCAGATGATGGGAAGAAGACTTGAATATGAAGTAAAAACTTCTGTCCGCCTCAACATGAGCAATCCTCAGCATGTGAAAATCAATGATGTGATTCAGAACCTTGATCCAAAGATTTTCAAATCTAAGAATCAGTTCATCATAGATGCGATTCAGTTTTACATTGATAATTATGGAAAAGAAACCTTTGTTATCAAGAAGAAGGAAAAAGAGAGGGCTGAATATATCCGGTCAGAAGATATTGATGACATTAAGGAAGAAGTCATTGAAGCAGCAACCAATGAGGCTAGAAAAGAGGTAATAAAGCTGTTAGGCGGAGTGATATCCGGGATGAATGTTGGTCAGCCGGTAATTATGCAGGCAGCCAATAGTGAAGCACAAGAACTTACAGAAGATGTTATGGACGATGCAGATGTTGCAGGTCTTGCAATGGGATGGATGTCGAAAGGAGACTGATTATTATGAGAAGAGTTATGGGAGCCGTAGGAACAGTGATTTTAGAGATACTCAAGTGGATATTAAGGATAATTCTTGGAGCTTTGAAGCTGGTCTTAGGACTTGCCAGAATAATTCTTCTTCTATTCGCAATGGTGGCAAGGGTATTTCTTTCATTCGTAAGAATGGGCACATTCTGAGAGGAGGTGAGCGAATGCAGGTAAAGGGTTTATTCTTAAATTATAAGAAAAACAGAAGACTTATGCAGTATTTCTTTAAAATAAGAGAGCTGGTATAATGAAAGGAGTTTAAGATGCACAGAATACGGGACAGTCCTATGTGTCCCGTGCATTACAGATAAATAGTTCACTGCAAGGGTGGATGGCACGGAACACAAAGCCCGTCCCTCTTGCGGAGAAGGGATGGGTGATTACTATGAAGAAGATAAGTATTATCTTATTATCCGCAGTACTGGTCTTTTCAATGGCTGCCTGTAATGGTGGTAAGGAAAAGGCTGATAATCAGACAGAGAAACAGACGGAAAGCGTAAAGCCAACTGAAGAAGTAGCAATGGCAACGGAAGCTGTCACAGAGGTCACAACCGAAGCTGGAAGTGATGAGACAGAGAAAGATATTGCCGAGGCTAAAGATTCAGAAGAGAAGACTGATAAAGAAGATAACCGATCCGCAGATAATAAAACTGCTTCAAAGCAGGAAGAAAAGCCAAAGCAGAATGACGAGCCGGAACAGAAAGCTCCTGTAAATGATAATGAGGAAGCTGGCGGAAATCAGAGTAATGCAGGTAATGGTGGTCAGACTACAGACAGTCCGAAAGACAATGTGAGCAACCCACAGCCTGCATCCGTGGCATACAGTCCACAGAATGTTGTGTCACTTGCAACAGCAAAGTGTCAGGCAGGAGGAATGATTACCACACAGCAGAATTTACAGAACCATTTGAATGATGGCAGTATCACGCAGGAAGAGTACAATGAGTATTATCCTTACGATGGTATGGAAGGCTCTTATTATAGTGTGTTTGTAGAGACAGACCTTAACAAAGCAAGTACCATTGATGGACAGCGGTTATCATCTGAGGATGCAATCGCAGAATATATTGCAAGTATGTTACTTTTGGAAACAGATCCGGTATTCTACATCAGTTATGATGGAGTTTACACGACAGGCGGCACAGACTATTACGAGTTTCGATGTCACAGATAAATAAAAACGAATAGAAGCAGAAGGAAGAAAGATGTAAGCCATAAACTTATGTCTTTCTTTTTTTATGCGTAAATTAAGGAGGAAAGAGCACATGAAACAGAAACTAAAGCGTTTTATGGCAGGATTTATGGCTATGCTCACACTGGTTGGAACACTCTTTACGAATGGTACAACAGCATTTGCAGCCAGTCCGCAGGCAAATATTGCGTTCTGGAATGCATCAGTCAAAAATTCCGGAGAAGTAAGTGAGCTAAAGCCCGGATTTAATCATGGCAAGATTCTGTATTCAATTCTTGACGGAAATTCGGCATATTGTATGAATTTCGGATTAAGAGCAGATGGCGGTCAGCTTATGAACAGCTACGATGATGCAAGCACATCAATGTCAGCACAGCAGAGAAAGCTTTTAAGTTACTGCCTTTATTATGGGTTTAACAGTACACAAAAGGCGGCACCAAGCAACAGCCAGTGTGATGAGTATATCGCAACTCAGGCAATGGTATGGGTAATTGTAGCAGATATTTTTGGAACTGGAAGTGGTGATTCGGCAGCGAGAAAGCTCTGCAACACAGCACCAAGTCCTGATTCTTCATACAGTTATTATGAGAGACTCAGGGACAATATCAGCAGCTCCTACAATGCAACACTTCCAAGTTTTGCATCACGCAGAACCAGTGAGGCACCAACTTATGAGCTGAAGTGGAATGAGGGAAGTCAGAGATTTGAAACAACATTATATGACAGCAATGGTGTTTTATCGGATTTTGATTTTGGCATCAGCGGATATTCTGTTGATAAGAATGGCAACAGTATTACCATATCTTCAACGAGTGTGAATACTACAGCTACAACAGGAACATTCACATCCAATGCAGGCAAGGTTGAGACAACATCAAGCTGTGTATTCTGGCTTACAGGAAAAAGCGGATATCAGGAGTTTATTTCTGAAAGACCGACAGCAGATCCTGTCAAAGCCTATATCAAGGTCAAGACAGAGAACATCGGATATGGTGAGCTTACAAAGACAGATGAGTCAAGCGGAGTGAAGCTTTCCGGTGCAGTTTATGGAATCTATTCTGACAGCGGATGCACAAACAGAGTACAGACCATGACAACAGATGGAAACGGATATGCAAAGTCAGCTGCACTTGTTGCAGGCACTTATTATGTAAAAGAAATTACCGCACCAAAGGGATATGTCCTTTCCGGTAAGGTTCATACACTTACTGTAAAAGCAGGACAGACAACGGGAATCTCTGCAACAGATAAAGAGCAGCTTGGAGCAATCACAATCTATAAAGAGGGTGAGGTGCTTAGCTCATGGAATGGAAGCAATTTCACCTATGAGAAAAAGAAGCTTTCCGGAGCAGCATTCAAGGTAACTGCCGGGGCAGATATCTACAAGGCAGATGGTACAAAGGTGTATAGTGCTGGCGATGTTGTAGCAGAAAGCCTAACAACAGGAACTGACGGACAGGTGGTATTATCTGACCTTCATCTTGGAACTTATGTGATTACTGAGATTAAGAGCATTGACGGATATACAATCAATACCACACCTCAGACAGTAGCAGTTGAGTATAAGCACCAGACTGTGACAGTCCAGTATGAATCAACTACGATTGAGAATACAAGACAGAAAGCGGATGTATCTGTCGTAAAGAAGGACTCTGACACAGAGAACCCTCTTGAAGGCGGCAAGTACACACTTTATGCCGGAAATGACATCAAAAACTATGCCGGACAGGTTATTGTGACAAAGGGTACAGCTCTTGAGACAGTAACTACAGGTGAGGACGGAAAGGCAAGCTACAGCGCGGATCTGCCAATCTCTAACGGATATTATGTATCAGAGACACAGGCACCATATGCGTATATCAGAAACAGTAAAGATGTTTACAGCTTCAATTTCAATGTATTACCTGAAACACAGGCAAAGGCATCATTCAGTCATACATTTGTGAATGACAGAACGACAGCAAAGATTCATATCTACAAGGTAGACAAGGAATCAGGCAAGGCAGTTGCCCAGGGAGATGCAAGCCTTGAAGGTGCAGTTTATGGTCTTTATGCAAGAAACGATATCGTGCATCCGGACGGAGCAACAGGAGTCGTATTCAAAGCAGGTGACCTTGTAGCAACACTTACAACAGATAAGAATGGAGAGGCAGAGGTCAATAACCTTTACCTTGGAAATTATTATGTAAAGGAAATCACTCCATCAGAGGGGTATCTCTTAGACGAAGAGGAACATGATGTGGTATGTGATTATGAGGGAGACCTTGTAGCAGAGGTATCAAGAAGTACAACTTCAGCAGAGCAGGTAATCAAGCAGCCATTCCAGCTTATCAAGGTATCTGACAATGGCGATGATACTGAAGCAGGACTGCTTGCAGGTGCAGAGTTTACAGCTTATTTGAAATCATCTTTACCTGTAAAGGCAGATGGAAGTTATGACTTTGACAAGGCATCTCCGGTTGTAATCGGGGAAAACGGAGCAACAACAATCACATCCGATGACAAGGGGCATGCAGTTTCCATTGCAATTCCTTATGGAACTTATGTGGTAGTTGAGTCAAAGACTCCGCATAACATGAAGACGATCAAGCCATTTGAGGTAAAAATCAGCGAGAACCATCCTGACAAACCTCAGACATGGAGAGTATTCCTTGACAGGGAGTTTACTGCAAAGCTTCGTGTAATCAAGAAGGATTCCGATACAAAGCAGACAGTACTTGTGCCAAATGCAGAGTTTAAAATCTTCAATATTGATAAGAACGAATATGTAAAGCAGTACACAACTTATCCGTCAAAGGTAGAGCATACTTCATTCTTTACTGATGAGGACGGAGATTTAATCTTACCGGAGGCACTTAAAATCGGTAACTACCGCATTGAGGAAGTGTCTGCACCATTTGGATATGTTGTAAATGATAAGTATGTCAACATCTCGGTTGATACTGATACAGCATTTG
Organism: Eubacterium sp. AF19-12LB; assembly: GCF_003479125.1. Taxonomy (NCBI): domain Bacteria; kingdom Bacillati; phylum Bacillota; class Clostridia; order Eubacteriales; family Eubacteriaceae; genus Eubacterium; species Eubacterium sp. AF19-12LB. The sequence goes on from NZ_QUGP01000001.1 coordinate 374,016, forward strand.
AGACAGATGGTGATACAAATGATGCAATCATCACCGTGGAATATTCCGATGCCCCTGCAGTCGGAGAGCTGACTGTAGAAAAGAAGGGAGAGGTACTTGACGGATTCAAGGGTGGACTTCTTGCAAGCTCATATGAGAAAGAGTTTGTTTATAAGGAAGGCTCACTTGCCGGAGCAAAATTCAAAGTTTATGCTGCGGAAGATATTTACACAGCAGACAACCAGAAGGATGCAGACGGAAACCGCATTAAGTATTACAGCAAGGGAGACCTTGTGACAACTCTTACAACTGGCAAGGATGGAAAGGCAACAGCAAAGAATCTTCCTCTTGGACAGTACAGAGTTGTGGAAGTGGAAGCTCCATACGGATATGTATTAAATCCGAATGAGCAGAAAGTGACATTCACATATGTGGATGATAAGACACCTGTTATCAAGGAAAGCCTTACTTTCTCAGATGACAGACAGAAGCTTGATATGTCAGTGACTAAGCTTGATGCAGAAGATAACACACCGATTGCAGGTGCAGTATTTGGTCTTTATGCAGATGAGGATATCAAGAATGCTGATGGCAGAGTTATTATCGAGAAAGGCACACTTCTTGAGAAGGCAACATCTGATGAGAATGGAAAGATTGCTTTTGTTAAGAATTATCCATTTGCAAAATATGTTGCAAGGGAGCTTGTAAAGCCTGCCGGATATGTGACAAATGAGGAAGCAGTAAACTTTGATACAAAATATCAGGGACAGGATGTTAAGACTGCTGTATATAACAGCGAGTATAAGAACACTCCTACAACCTTTGAGTTTACAAAGACAGATATCACAAGCGGTGCAGAGCTTACAGGTGCAACACTTACTGTACTTGATAAGGATGGAAATGTGGTAGACACATGGACATCTGATGCTAAGGAAGCACATGTAATCAAGAGACTTGTAGTTGGAGAGATTTACACTCTTCGTGAGGAATTTGCTCCTTACGGATATCTCAAGGCAGCAGATATCCAGTTTACAGTTGAGGACACAGGCAAAGTGCAGCATGTAGAGATGAAGGATGAAGTTCCTACAGGTTCCATCGTTATCAATAAGGACGGCGAATTTGTAACAGATACCACTCTTATGAAGGGGTACTGGTACGACTTTATCTTCAATTTCTTCAAGGACAGCCTTGCAGGAGTAACTTTTGATGTATATGCAAAAGAGGATATCGTAAGTGCTGACGGACTTGACACTGTATATCATAAGGCAGGAGACAAGGTGGCAACCATCGTGACAAATGATAAGGGTATCGCAAGAATTGATGACCTTCCACTTGGCAGATATTATCTTGTTGAGACAAAGACCATTGATGGATTTGTATTAGATGATACACCGATTGAAGCAGACCTTTCCTATATCGACCAGAATACAAAGGTTGTGTTTGCAGGAATGGATGTGACAAATGAGCGTCAGAAAGTGCAGATTACTGTAACCAAGACTGATTCAGAGACTAAGGAAGCACTTGAGGGAGCAGTATTCGGTTTATTTGCGAAAGAAGACATTGTGAACAAAGATGGCAAGGTAATCGTAAAAGCTGATACACAGATTGAGAGAACAGTAACAGGCAAGGATGGAAAGGCTGCATTTACCTCTGACCTTCCGCTTGGACAGTATTATGTCAAAGAGATTGAGGCCCCAAAGGGCTATGTGAAGTCTGATAAGATTTTTGATGTGGATGCTTCATATCAGGGAGATAAGGTAAAGGTTATCGAGTTTGAGGCAGCATTTGAAAATGCACCTATTAAGGTAGAAATTTCAAAGACTGATATCACAGGAGAGAAAGAGTTGCCTGGAGCAAAGCTTTCAGTAATTGATGCTGATGGAAAGCTTGTAGAAAGCTGGACATCTGAGGCTGGAAAGACTTATATGATCGAAAGACTTCCTGTTGGAAAGTACACACTTCGTGAAGAATCAGCTCCTTATGGATACAAGGTGGCGAAGGATGTGACCTTTGAGGTAAAGGAGACTGCCGAGATTCAGAAGGTATCCATGAAGGATGAGCAGGCAGTAGGTAAGATTGTCATTGAGAAAACTGACAAAGTAACCGGAAAGCCGATTGAGGGTGTTGTATTTGAAGTAAGGGATAAGGACGGAAAGGTGCTTGATACACTCACTACTGACAAGAATGGTCATGCAGAGAGCAAGGAGCTTCCTATCTGTACTTACAACGAGGATGGATCATTCAAAGAAGATATCCATTATACAGTTGTTGAGACTAAAGCAGCTGACGGATATATCCTTGATGAAACAGCTCATGATGTAACTCTTCGATATGATGACAATGCACCGGATGTTGTTGTAACAACTCTTAAGCTTGTCAATGTACCGACAGAGCCTAAGCTTCCACAGACAGGCGACAATGCAAATCCGCTTCTTTATCTTGGAATTGGTGCACTTGCACTTATTACAGGTGTTGGAGTCGGACTTCGTGGAAGAAAGAAAAAGAATAAACAGTAACAATTAACCTTGCGGGGAATGTAAGCCAGTGACTTATGTTCTCCGCTTTTTTGATTTGGAGGACAAACAGTGGTAGGAGAAAGAATCAGATATTACAGAAAACGACAAAAAATGACACTCAGGGAACTGGGCGAGAAAAGTGGTTTTGAAAATAGAGGTGATGTAAGAATTGCCCAATACGAAAATGGTTCAAGAGTTCCAAGGACGGGAACGTTGAACAGGATTGCAAAGGCACTTGGCATTCCGCCGGAAGAATTATTCTGTGAGGACTGTAGAAAGTGCATGTTTCTCAAGAATTATTACAGAAAGAAAAGAAAATCTCATACCACTTTTGATATGGGAATCGAAGAAGACAACAGTTACAGAGAACACAAAAATCCCGAGGATGAAGGGATTTTGTATGACAATTTAGATTAAGGAGGAACCGTAATATGATGAATTATGAGATTTTTAAGGAAGTAGTAAAAGAAAAGTTTATGGATTATATGCCTGAGAAGTTCAAAGGAATGGAGCTTGTGGCAGAGCCAGTGGAAAAGGTGAATGTGACTCTTGATGGCATCATCTTAAGAGAAGAAGGCAGGAACATTTCGCCTACGATTTATATCAATGACATGTATAAGAAGTATCAGGACTGTGGTGATCTTGAGGAAACACTTATGGCTGCATGTGACTTTATGGAAAGGGCATATGAGCAGGCTCCGGTTGTTGATGTGGACAGCATTATGAGAGATGCTAACGAGAAGATTGTATTCCAGCTCATCAATACAGAGCAGAATAAGACCTTTTTGGAACAGGTACCTCACAGGGAGTTCCAGGATCTTTCTATTGTGTACAAGGTAATTATCAGTGCCGATAAGGATGCGGTGCAGAGTTCAAAAATTACAAATGAATTTGCAAAAAGACTTGGGATGAGCGAGGAACAGCTCTTTAAGTGTGCTGCTGAAAACACAAGAAGGCTCTTTCCACCTGTAGTACGAAGCATGAATGACATTATGAAAGAAATGTTCGCAAGGGATGGGATGCCACAGGAGATTGCAGATATGATGATAGCCGAGATTCCACCGGAACAGACAATGTGGGTGATTTCCAATGAAAAGGGTATCAATGGCGCAGCATCCATGCTTTATGAGAATGAGCTTCATGAGCTGGCAGAGAGTTTAGAGAGTGACCTTTATATTCTCCCTTCGAGCGTGCATGAGGTTATTGCAGTATCTTCAGATATGGGAAGCCCTGAGATGCTTGCACAGATGGTAGTCGAGGTAAATATGCAGGAGGTGTCTTTGGACGAGAGACTTTCCAATCAGGTATATCACTATGATAAGGATTTAAGAAAACTCACACTTGCAACTGATACACCTAACAAGAGACTTGATGGTATCGTTGCAGAACCTCCCCTTGTATATGATGCGAAGGAAAAGTCCAGATAGGAGGCAGTTATGGAGCAGGAACTTACAATGGAAGAACTCATTGCTCTCATAAACAGCCAGAAAGGTGACTTTGTTATCCGTGTCGAGTTTGGAGAGGAGGCGGTGTCTGATGCCAAAGAAGAATGACTTCAAGCTTGATGTGGTTTCGGTAAGACTTGTAAAGGATGCTCCGATTTATTCGGAGCACACCTTTAACAATCCGGCGGATATAGCTGCTGTCATGGGAGACTGTATGTGCCAGTTTGACAGGGAAGTAGTGTGTGTGGTCAATCTAAGGTCAGATTTAAAACCTATCAATGTGCATTTTGCAAGTGTTGGTTCTTTAAATGAGGCAATGGCACATCCGAGAGAGCTGTTTAAATCAAGTATCTTAAGCAATGCTGCAAGCATGATGTTAATCCATTGTCATCCATCCGGAAATGTATTCCCAAGCAAGGCAGACACGATGATGACAGACCGCATGAACAAGCTGTGTGAACTGATGGGAATACCGCTCATTGACCATATCATAGTCGGTGGAGACAATCGTGAATTTTTCAGTTTCAGGGAAAAAGGCATGATTGATAATCCTAAGATTACCCTGAGCACAGATTACCGGACACTTGATATCAAGTCACCGCTTGTAGCAGAGCAGGGAAAGGCAAGGTGAAAGCATGGATGGAAGATTTACGGATGAAGAGCTTGCCATAGCAAAGAGTGTTGACCTGTGTGCAGTTGCAGAAAGCCTTGGGTATACGGTAAAGAGGATTGGCAAATACCACACTTTAAAGGAGATGGATTCCATCCGTATCTATAACAGAAGCCATTGGTACAGATGGTCAAGGCAGTTTGACAAAGGCAACAATGGCGGCTCACAGATAGATTTCTTACGGGTATTTTGTAGAATGAGTGTAAAAGAGGCTGTGTTCTGGCTTCTGGACTTTGCAGGATACAGAAGAATCGAGAATCCTGTAAAGCAGCCACTTGTTCATCAGGTATCGCAGAAGCAGGCAGAGGAGAGAAAGCCGTTTGTCCTACCGGAACCGGCAGGAGATAATTCCTATCTTATTTCATATCTGAATCAGGAGAGAGGAATCAGCAGAGCAGTCATAGATCTGTTTTTAAAAGATGGATTGATTTATGAGAGCAGGCATTACCACAATGTTGTTTTCAAGGGAAATGATAAAAATGGAGTGACAAGATTTGCAAGTATGAGAGGCGTGTTTGATAAGCAGGGCAAGCCATTCAAGTGTGATGTCACAGGCAATGATAAAAACTATGGATTTAATGTAGTAAATGTTAACAGTACAGAGCTTGTAGTATTTGAGGCTGCAATCGACCTTATGAGTTATGTGGATATCTTCACGGATTATGAATCAAATAAGCTGGCACTTGGGATGCTTGCAGATGCACCACTTGAGACTTTTCTTCGGGAACATCCGCAGATTACTTCCATCCGGTTCTGCCTTGATAGAGATGAGCCGGGGAGAAAAGCAGCAGCTGAACTTATGAGAAAGTATTATGAGCTTGGATATGAGGTAGAAGACTGTCCGCCTCCAGCCGGATATAAGGATTACAACGAGTGGCTTGTGGCGGCAAAGCTTAATCTGAACAGGATGAATAAGCGAGCAGATGAACCAGTCAGGGCATGAGAAACCGGATTTTGATGTGTGGGGGCAGAAAGCGCCCCCAAAACAGCAAAGTGGGGGCAGAAAGTGCCCCCAAAATGTCAAAGTGGGGGCAAAAAGCGCCCCCGCAATTCGGACACGATAAAAACCGGATTGAATTCAGTATAAAAGTGGGGGCAGAAAGCGCCCCAAAAATAACAAAGTGGGGGCAGAAAGCGCCCCCAAAGTAGCAAAGTGGGGGCAAAAAGCGCCCCCACTTCCATAAACAGAGGGTTTTAGGGAGATTTTCTCCCTAACTAGATGGCATTAGGACAGAGATGTCTCTAATGCGTATCTAGCCGTAAACCTAAGAGATTCAGACAGGCGTGTGGGTGGAAGAGATATACAAAACACGGATAAGGGAGGTGCAGGAAAGCAATGGATAAAGAACTTACAATAATCGCAGAACCAGAGGAACTTATTGCTTGGGCAGACACATTTGATATCTTACTAAACCCTTCGATAGAAGATGCTGCAATTCTGCTTAACTATATGGAAGGACATGATTATGCCATTGGCATAGATTCAGATGGGAAGATGTACAGGCAGGATATTGCTGAAGAGAATGGCGAGATAGAACCATATTTGATTGATGATGTTATAGATATTGTCTGTGAATGGAACTATGAACTGATACTTGATGCGGAAGCACACAGGAGTGATCCAAAGGATTTTAACGACTATAACGAGTATCAGAGCAAGTATGAAAGTCTGAAAGCAGATGAAAAGAGACTGGACAGATTGTTTGATAAAACCAGTTATGGTAAGGAACTTATAGAAGTTGCTACAGAGCTTGCAGACAGGGTTATTGCCCAGCTGGGTAATAAAGAACTGGAAAAAGCTGCTGTAACAGTAGCAGAAGGAGTAAGAGAATACAGTACGGGTAAGAGAGGAAGGTGATTCTATGGCTGATAAAGTTCATTGTATAAGGAAAACACTAAGACTTATGCCACAGGAAGCGAAGGTACTTTCTGATAAGGCAAAGGCAAATGGAATGAATGAAGCCGAATATATCAGGCTTCTAATCAGTCAGAAACCAAATGACTATCCGGAAGTAAGGAAACTTCTTAAAGAGCTTATCAATGAGATAAACCGAATCGGCATTAACATCAATCAGATTGTATTTAACAGCAATGCACAGCTGTATTCCAAGAAAGATAAGGAACAGCTTGTGGCATATATGAAAAAGCTGAATCAGTCTGTCAGCGAGGCGGTGGTAAAGATTGGCAATCAGTAAGATACTTCATATGAAGGACAGCGGGAATTCTTTTCATGCAAGGCATTTGAAACGGGCACTGGATTATGTGATGAATCCTGAGAAAACGCAGGGAGGAAGACTTGTGGGAGCTATAAACTGCCAGGCAGATATGGCTTTTGAACAGATGATGGATACAAAGAAGCAGTTTGGAAAAACAGACAAGCGACAGGGGTATCACATCATTCTTTCTTTCAAAGAGGATGAGGTGGAACCGGATAGGGCTTTTGAGATAACACAGAAGTTTGTAGCAGAATATCTTGGTGATGCCTATGAAGCGGTATTTGTGGTTCATGATAATACAGACCATGTTCATTCACACATTGTATTTAACAGTGTAAGCTTTGTGGATGGGAAAAAGTATCGCTACGAGAAAGGTGACTGGGCAAAGTATATCCAGCCAATTACCAATAAGCTGTGTCAGGAGTATGGTCTTTCCATTATAGATGTGGAGGATGGCAGCAAAGAGAAACAGCACGAGAATTATAAGGATTGGAGCGAATATCGTGAAGGCAGCTTTGTGTGGGCAGATATGATAAAAAGAGATTTGGATGCCTGCATTTTACAGGCAAATGATTTCAGAGGATTTCTGGAACTGCTGTCGGAAAAAGGATATGAGGTCAAGCAGGGAAAGTATCTGGCAGTCAGACCACAGGGGATGACAAGATTCAGAAGATGTAAGACTCTTGGCGAGAATTATTCACAGGAAGCTATTGTGGAGCGTATTGCGAAGGAAGATTTATCTTTTTACCAGTCACAGAATGAGGAAAAACAGGCAGCGATAGTAAAGTGCTATGTCAAAAGATACCGCAGGGCGAAGATGTCAGGCTTGCAGAAAAGATATTATGCAAAGCTTTACCGGATTGGGAAGCTGAAAAAGAAGCCATATAGTCAGGTATGGAAGTATAGGGATGATATCCGAAAGATGCATAAGCTGCAGGAGCAGTATCTATTTCTGGTAAGGCATAAGATTGAGAGTGCGGAAGAACTTGTATCGGTACTTGATAATCTGACGGATAAGAAAAAAGAAGCATCAAAGGAAAAGAGTAAGACCTATAAGGCAAAGGAAAGATTTAAAGATATTTTTGACAAGGCTGAACAGATTCGGGAGCTTGATGATGCGGAATCGTGTTATCAGAGTGGGGATACCTTCTTTGAAGATGAGCACAATGCATGGGAAAGGCTTAACACTGAACTTTTAGCACAGGGATACAGTGTGGAAGAGGTCGAGAGTCTTAGAAAGAAATATGAGAGCAAGTATGCACAGGACTGTAAGGCAGAACGGGCGGTATCAAAGGAACTTAGCCTTGGAAGATCAATATGGAAGGAACTTACTGTATCAGCTTCGGCAGAAGAGAAGCAGTATGACAAAGAAACAATAAGAGACAGAAAAGAACAGCCGGTACGTTAGGCTGTTTTTTTAGTGGTTAGGAGGCATATATGGAAGAAAAAAGAGCGCCATTAAGTGAAATGGCGATTGAGAGAAAGATACAGATTCTTCGTAATAAGCATATGGACAGTGAGGTCATTGCTCTTGTCAAAAGCGATTATGAATATGGACTGACTGATGATGAAATCGGTCTGTATCTTAACAAAAGTTATGACATTGAACAGATGAAGGTGTTATCAAAATGCCTGCATAAGGGTGTATCAGAAGAGTTGTTAACGCTGCTGAAAGATAGCAGGATGGCAGCACCTAAGATGCAGACAGTATTGGATTACTATGAAAAAGGTGTGCCGATTGATGCAATCAGAGAGGTAGTCCAAAAAGATGATACAGCAGTAAACATGCGCAGGATGTTTGATGTGGTATTAGATAAGCTTAATAAAGCCAAAGAGCAGATGCCACAGGATTTAGAGTATGTGAAAAGTCTTGTAGCTCAGATGGATGAAGTGGTTGAAAAGATCAATCACCAGAATGAAAGGTATGATGCCCTGAATAAGAAGCTTTCTGAAATAGAAACTTCCAAAGATGATGAGGAAGTCAGGGAGCGTCTGGTCAAGGAGAACCAAGATAAGGATGCTCTTATCAACAGTCAGCAGAATGAACTGAATAAGGCAAGCAGTACGATTGCAAGGCTCAGGGATGATATTGAGAAAAAGGATAAGGAGATGAAGCGTATGGGAGACAGAATAGAGTCATTGGAAGATAAAATCATAAGTGTTGCCACAGAGAATAAGAAAGAGGCAGAAAGTAAGGCAGAGCCGCAGGAAATCCAGTCCGTATCACAGGCAGATAAAAAGATGGTTGATACAGTTGCAGTTCCTCAGAATATGCAGGCTGTGGCAAACGGGATTCCGGTCTATTATCAGATTCCGGTAGTTGATGGTACCGGAAATGTGGTGCAGAGACTTCCGATTGAGAGAAGTGTGAGAAAGAGCAGCAACAGCGGAGTGGCAAGCCTTTTTGCAAGACTTTCTTTTAAGAAAAAGTCGAGAGCAGACATTGTAAAGCTTGTTGCATCGGGCGATCTTGTTCCGGCACAGCTTGTCCAGATTAAGAGTGCAATAGAAAAGGGACTTACGGAGACACAGCTTATAGAGCTTATTACCAATAATATTTCAGCAGAAAAGATGAAGGAGATCATTGAGATTGCTGTGCTTGAAAACAGTATGGCAGATTAGGAGGTACTTATGAATTTAGCAGTAGTAAATGAAGCAGTAACAGAGATGAATGGTGTGGAGCATCAGTTTACAGAGGAAGAGAAAAACTTTGTTGTCCAGTTCGCATTCAGAAGCGGCAGCAAGGAAGATACGATTTCTCTTATTGAAGCATTGGCACATTCGGCGGATAAGGCTGAGTCGGACGAGATTATGGTCACATACAGGGCTAAATATGATATGAAGCCTGCATGGGTGGAACAGGTGGAAAACCTGCTTGTGGCACTTGAAATGTACCGTATCGAGGAGGAAAAAGCAATTAATCATCTGGCAGATATTTTGAATGCTTATGGTATTGATGTATCAGCCGAGGAGATCCGTACTACAGAGACAGAAACACTTAAAACAACAGTCAGAGAGAAAGCGGAGGTGCGATAATGGCAGAAGAGATTCAGGAAGCGGTGCAGATCATCCGTGTTGCTTATGATGGCATTGAGATTGCCATGAAGGTAGGAAGTGGAGGAATAGCTGCCATGCAGAAGGCAATAGATTTCTTAAAAGGGATGCTTGATTATGAGAAGTCACTTGGCAAGACATCCATGAGAAAGCTGCTCTTAAAGGGCGGTGATTTACAGGTGTTACAGTTTAATACCGAAGATATGAAAAAGGTTGAAAAGATGGCAAAGAAGTATGGAATACTCTATTCAGTACTTCCGGACTGCAACAGGAAAGACGGACTGAGTGAGGTAATCTTTCATACAGAGGCAGTTCCACGTGTGAATATGATGATACAGAAGCTCAAGTTTGGCAAGATTGCCACATTTGACGATTATCTGAAGAATGGAGATGAAAAATCACTTGGCAAGCTGATGGATTTTTTGAAGAAACAGCAGGGAAACGAGAAAAGCCACACGATAGAAGGGGATAGGGTTAATTCCGCTATTGACGGACTGATTGAAAAGGTAGGAATGTTTGCAATGGAAAAGAAAGCTATCAGTGTGGATCAGGTCAAGGAGAATTTCAGTATCAATGGTGAGCAGGCTGAAAGTGTTATCAGACAGCTTGAGACAATCGGTGTGCTTGGCAGCAAGAATGAAGATGGCACCCATACAGTAATGATGGACAAGGATGCATTTATTAATCGTGTCAGAGGTTATCAGGACCTTGCTGAGAGAATGAGGGCGGTTGCGGCATCAAAGAATGCGAACCTGTCAGATGTGACTATCAGCAAGAAGCTGATTATAGAAGAGAATGACCATGCTGTTAAGACCAGAGTTCCCGGCACATGGGGAGAAGAGGCAAAATATGTATGGCTCCGTAAGGAAAACATCATGGAGATTCATGGTGGAAAGACAATGCTTACCTTCCTTGATTCAACCAAGGATTATAAGCTCTACGATGAGCAGAATCGTGTGGTGACAACCCAGAAAGGAACCGAGCTTTATACTCACTATGATAAGGTGGAATCATCTGTCAGGGAGCGTTACGAGAAAGTGCAGAAGCAGCAGAAAAAGACAGCGCAGAAGAAAACTGTTACCACAAAGAAAGCGAGGTAGCAGCCTATGCAGACAACAAAGAAAAAGCCGTCACTGATATTCATTCTTGTGGGTGCAGTGTTAGCAGGGTATCTTGGTTATCTGATAAATGGTGCGTGGACGGAAGGGATTGCCTTTAATGAATTTATGGACAGATTCAATGAAGTATGTGCTGTTCCTTTTGCCAATTATTACAATTCTAATACAGTAAAAGCAGTAGCCATTGCATTAGGTATCTATGCGATGGCTATTGTCATGTATTACACCAGTCAGAGAAACTATATGCCTGGCAAAGAATTTGGTACGGCAAGATTTGAAAATCCGAAGCAGGTCAACAAGATACTTGCAGATAAGGATGAAAATTTCAACCGGATACTCAGCCAAAATGTGAAGATGTCGCTGGATTTCAGGAGACTCAAGCTCAATGGAAATATCCTTATCTGTGGTGGTTCCGGAGCAGGAAAAACATTTTATGAAGTAAAGCCGAATCTGATGCAGATGCCGCATAACTGTTCCTTTATCTGTACCGATCCAAAGGGAGAAATCCTTAGAAGCTGCGGGCAGATGTTAAAAAATAACGGATATAACCTGAAAGTCATTAATCTGTTAGAGATGGATAAATCAGACTGTTACAATCCATTTTCCTATATCAGAGAGGAAACAGATGTGGTCAAGCTGATTACAAACCTTATCAGCAATACGACACCAAAGGGAGCGACACCAAGTGATCCGTTCTGGGAAAAAGCGGAAGGATTGTTCTTACAGGCTATCTTTTATTATGTGTGGCTGGAGGTACAGCCGGCAAAGAGAAACTTTGAGACAGTACTTAAACTTCTTGGAGAGGCAGAGGTTACAGAGCAGGGGAAGGCATCAAAGCTGGATGTGCGTATGAAGTTTTTAGAGGAAAGTTCTCCACTTGGAGCCAATCATCCGGCAGTCAAGCAGTACAACAAATGTATGAGAGGTGCAGGAGATACAGTCCGTTCCATTATCATCAGTGCCAACTCAAGACTTGCATTTCTTGAGAATAAGCAGGTTTTACGATTACTCTCAAAAGATGAGCTTAATCTGTCAGATATCGGTATTGGAGTGAATGGAGATGGGGAGACAAAGACAGCCCTCTTTTGTGTAATCCCTGATAGTGACAAATCCTATAACTTCATTATCGGTATGTTATACACGCAGATATTTCAGGAATTGTACTATCAGGCAGACTTTAACTGCGGAGGCAGACTGCCAATCCATGTGACATTTATGTTAGATGAATTTGCAAATGTCGCATTGCCAGATGACTTCTGTTCGCTGTTATCGACAATGCGAAGTCGTGAGATTTCAAGTATTATCATTATTCAGAACTTTGCCCAGCTAAAGGCACTTTTTAAAGATACCTGGGAGACAATTCCCGGCAACTGCGATACTTTCATCTATCTTGGTGGAAATGAGCAGAGTACACACAAATACGTGTCAGAGTTGCTTGGAAAAGGTACGATTGATAAGAAGTCAAGTGGAGAGACAAAGGGCAGACAGGGAAGCTCTTCAAGAAACTATGATGTATTAGGAAGAGAGCTGTTTACACCGGACGAAGTCAGAAAACTGGATAACAAAAAGTGCATTATTTTTATCCGTGGTTTTGATCCTATCATGGATAATAAGTTCATACCATTCAATCATCCGATGTTTAACCAGACAGTAGATGGCAAGGGAGAGCCTTATGTTCATCAGATAAGAGGAGCAGATAATCTTATCGGTCCGCCATTTGAGATTCTTTCAGACAAGGCAGTTAAGTATTATGAAAAACTGAAGGATAAGGGCGAGAATGTGTATATTGATTCTCTTACCTATGAGCAGTTTATGATGCTTGGTGATGCGGAATTAAGCAGGAGATTCTCCATGCAGGATGAAGCAGAGCAGAAAGCAAAGATTGACAGGGAACAGGCAAATGAGCTTGAGTATGTCGATGAGTCGCAGAAGTCTGATACTACAGAAAGTGCCAACTCTTCTAATGGAAGTGCTGGTGCTAAGCCTGTAAGGAATCCAGAGAGGGAAAAGCCTAAGTGGGAGGATACTATCACAAACCGAATGCTGCACTGGTCATATACACCAGAGCAGAAAGAGGAAGTGAAGAAAGCTCTTGCTGCAGGTGTTCCAAAGTCAACGATTCTGACGTATTTCTATCCGGAGGTTACTGTGGAGAAGATGAGTTCATATCGAAAGAAGCAGTAAATGTTATCGCATAGGCACAGAAACCGTGGTATAATGTGCCTATGTGAGAAAAATTATTATTTAGAACTTATTTGCTTATATGATAAGCAGAATGGAGGCTTTGCGAGATGAAAGTAATCATTATAAATGGAAGTGCAAGAAAAGGAAACACTCTTACAGCGATTGAGGCTTTTGTAAAAGGAGCATCTGAAAAAAACGAAATTGAAATCATTGAACCTGACAAACTTAATATTGCACCATGCAAGGGCTGTGGTGCCTGTCAATGTTCTAAGGGATGTGTAGATAAGGATGATACAAATCCTACAATTGATAAAATTGCTGCCGCAGATATGATCCTTTTTGCAACACCGGTTTATTGGTGGGGAATGTCAGCACAATTGAAACTTATTATTGATAAGTGTTATTGCCGGGGAATGCAGTTAAAAAATAAAAAAGTTGGCACGATTGTTGTAGGCGGTTCTCCAGTTGACAGTATCCAGTATGAGTTGATTGATAAGCAGTTTGACTGTATGGCAAAATATCTTTCATGGGATTTGCTTTTCCAGAAGTCATATTATGCAACAGCAAAGGATGAGCTTTCTAAAAATCAGGATGCTATGAAAGAGCTTGAGGATATTGGAAAAGATTTATAAAGCTTGTGATGAAAATCAGGAATTGAAGGAGAATTATTTTTTGAAAATCAATAAAAATGTATTAAAAAAAGATCTCAAAGAGATTAATGCAATCGAAAAATTATTCCAGTATTTTATATCAGAACAAGTTGATGTCGAAAATGGAAAAAGTGCAAAGTTATTATATGAAGAATTAGGGTGGAACCAAAATGTAAGTTATGATGTAATTAATTCATTTTGGATAACTTTTTCATATGCAATGAGATTAAAATATCCGGGCAAATATCGTATAGCAAAAGCAGGGAATGTAAAAATTTATAAACATCATAATACTGATTGGGGATATGATTCGTTTCCAGAAAAATACTTCAAAGAAAACTCAGAGGAAAGAGGTCAAGTAAATGATTTATGTAAAGAATATCCAGATATTTTAAAATTGGCAGATATGTGTCATACTGTAGCGAATTTTATGCCTTGTCCAGAAAGGTTTAATTCTGTAAAAGGACTATTAGGTGATGTAAGAGATTACTTACCGTTGATGATTGATAAGATACAACTATGTGTTGATGCTGGAAAAGACCTAGAGTATTATCACTTAGGTAGTTTACAAAAAGTAGACAATAAAATCGTTAAAGATTGGCATAGCTTTTTTATTAAAAACCAAGAAAAATATTGTTTGAGTATGTATTACCAAGTCAAAAAAAACAGAATTAGTGGAATTACGTTTTTTAAAGGTCAATCTTTATCTTATCCATGTCCACTAGAAAAAGAAGAGGTAGAAGAATGCTTGAAAACCATGTTGGACAAAATAAACAAAAGAGCAGATCTAATACTTAATAGGTATAATGAAGAACATAAATCAAATAGTTAAATTTCTGTTTGTCTGACTCACAACAATTTAATATCAAACTAATACAAGCACTTTAGCCAATAAAGGTTAAGGTGCTTTTTTTGCGCCTTGAAAGGAGGTGGTTACAGCTAAACACATCGGGAAAAGCCCGATTTAATCATTACAACAGGCATTGCCTGATCATATAGAGTAACTTTTAACAGCCAGTTAGGGATTATCCCTGCTAGCTTATTTTTTTATCAAAAAGGAGACAAACAACATGAGAAAAGAACAGATTATTACGACAAACAACAATCAGATGGAGGAGAAAGGCATGAAGAGCAGATTCATTCACTTTAAAAAGAGATTCGTTCCGGCATTATCCGGAGCACTTATGGGAGTAATGCTTATGAGCACTACTTGTTTTGCAGCAGGTACAGGTACTTCCGCAGTAACACAGCCGCTTGAGAACTTAAAGACACTTATCATTGCAGTCATTGGTGCTGTTGGTGTCATCATTCTTGCAAAGAATGTCATGGAGTTCGCACAAGCCTATCAGCAGCAGGATTCATCTACTATGAACTCTGCACTGAAAGGAATTGTAGCAGGTGTCATGATGGCTGGTATTTCAACAGTACTGACATTCTTAGGCTTCTAAGATTGGGGAAAAAGAGTTCCCCTTTTAGTAAAAGGAAAGAGGTGAATAACAAGTATGGATATTTTTAAGCTTGGAGACAAGATCCTTGCACTTCTTGAGGCGGTGTTTGGGTTTTGGAACAATCAGATATCCCTGGTCTTTGCAATGCTTGGACAGTCACCGGTCAGTTTCAAGGGCGGAGGTCCTTGGGCAGTTATTGAGGGTATTGAGCCGGTCTTTGTAGCGGTCGGCTCTTCCCTCGTTGTGCTGTTCTTTGTTATCGGTTTCTGCTCGGAAAGCATAGATGTAAAAGATGAGATGAGGTTTGAGTCTATATTTCGTATGCTTATCCGACTGGGACTTGCAGAATGGTTTGTTGCAAATAATGTCACGATTATGAAAGCGTTTTTTACTTCCATAGGAAATCTGGTGGGACTTATATCTGCCGGGACAACGACGCAGCTTGCCATTGACAGTACACAGGCAGACATCATTAAGGGACTCGGATTTGGTGAGAGTCTGGTAATGCTGATACTTACAGCTTTGCTTGCAATCATCATTATTATCTGTGGATTCTTTATCATTTACACAGTGTATTTCAGGTTCTTAAAGATACTGATTATTGTGCCGCTTGGTGCGATTGCATGCTCCACAATGGCAGGAAACAGAATGGTCAGTCATACAATGGCTACCTACTGCAAATATTTTCTTTCGTGTGTATTCGAGGCAGTAACGATGGCACTTGCAATTGTGGTATGTAATGCATTTATCAATGCAGGACTTCCGGCATTTACAGGAAGTTACGCTGACTGGGCACAGACACTTATCTATCTGTGTGAAATGACATTTACGATAGCAATGACTGTTGGAAGTGTGAAGGGAGCACAGACACTTACAAGCAAGGCATTTGGATTATAGAAGGAGGCAGAAATGGATAATGAAAAGAAACAGGTTACTTATAATTCAAGCATAACCGGAGAAACGCAGGTGACATTTGATATCCAGCAGTATATGAATAACAGGGCAATGTTTATTGGTCTTATGTGTAATGAAGATGGACATGAGGAGCATTTTGGGGATGTGACTGTGAATTTGTCGGTTGCAGCACCAAATTACTGCGGATATCTGAATGTGAATGACATGCCGGATATTGAAAAGTTTATTACAGACAATGACATTGGAGAGTTTACAGGATTCACGCAAAGGAGTGGTTTCTGCGAATATCCGCTTTATCTGTTCAATGTAGATAAGCTTAGAGAACTGTGTCCGGATGGAATGGATAAGTATGAGGCGAATATTGGAATGACAAGAAAGCCGGAGACAAAGGATTTATCAAGATAGGAGGCAGGGACAATGGTAATCGAAGTAAACAAGGATATTGACCGCTATCAGGAATCGGTTGCGATGGGACTTACTGCAAGGCAGCTTATATTTTCCATTGCAAGCGTAGTAGTCGGTGGCGGTATCGTCCTTCTTCTTTACAAGTATATCGGTCTTACGGGTTCTGCTTATGTGGCAATTCCCTGTGTGGCACCGATTGCACTTGGCGGATTCTATTCCTTTAACGGGATGAATTTCTACGAGTATATGGGAAAGAAGCTGCATTTTATGTTTGGGAACAGGACACTTACCTATGTATCAACAGAGGGAGAGCCTGCAATAAAGCAGTTAGAAGCAGAACAGAATGAACAGGTAAAGAAGAAAGGCAGAAAGGCTGAACCGGAGACTGTAACAGCTGATTCGGCTGTAAAGAAGCAGGAGGAGTTTGAAGCAATGAAGAAAAAGACGAGAAACATGCTGCTTGGACTTGTCGCAGTCATTGTGGCGGCAGCAGCAGGCATTGCAGCATATAAGGCAATGCATTAGAAACGAATAGTATCTGACCGCAAGGTCGGGAACACAGCCCGCAGGGTGAAGTTCCCGGCGGGCTTTCATTATAAGAAAGCGAGGTTAGAGACATGGGTTTATTTACAGACGGATTTAAGTTATTAAAGAAGGCGAGTGAGCCTTTGTATAAGACACCTAAATCCATTCAGGAAACCATAGAGATTATGGCGGTGGCTGAAAACGGCATTTTTGAAGTGAGCAAAAATAAGTATTCCAAATGCTACCGCTTTCAGGACATCAATTACACGACAGCAACGGAGGATGAGCAGATCGGTATTTTCGAGAGGTATTGCAAGTTCCTAAATTCGCTGGACTGTAATTATAAGATTACGATCAACAATAAGAACAAAAACATGGATGAACTCCGTGACAAGGTTCTGATTGCTGAGAAAAACGATGGCTTCAATAATTATAGAAGAATCTACAATGACATCATTGAGGAGAAGATTATTGAGGGCAGACAGGGGATTGAGCAGGAGAGATACCTGACAATCACGATTGAGAGAAAGAACTTCGAGGAGGCAAAGGCACAGTTTGCTACCCTTGAGGCAACGATACACAAGGCTTTCATTGAGCTTGGGGCAGAGATTGTTCCGCTTAATGGCAATGAGAGACTGAAAGTGCTCTATGATTATTATCATCTTGGAGATGAGGGCAGCTTTGATTTTGATATCAAAAAGGCAAAGAAGGTCGGAGCAGATTTTAGAAATGATCTGTGCAATGGGATGGTGAAATATTTCCCGGACCATTTTGAGGATGAGAGTAAATTCTGCAAGGCACTTTTTATCAAAAAGTATCCGAGCAGTTTGTCAGACAGATTTATCAATGAGATTACTTCCCTTCCGGTTCATTCCATCACGAGCATTGATGTGGTGCCTGTTCCTAAGGATTTGACTACAAAGGTGCTTCAGAAGAAATACCTTGGTATTGAGTCGGATATCATTAAGCAGCAGAGAGTCCGTAATAAGAATAACGACTTTTCTACGGAAATTTCATATGCCAAGAGAACGGAGAAAAAGGAGATTGAGGAAATCATGGATGATGTTCGTGAGAATGACCAGTGCCTTTTCTTCGTGGGAGTTACTATTATTCTTATGGCAGAGAGCAAAAAAGAGCTTGATAGCGTCTGTGAGACAGTGGAGACTATCGGAAAGCGTAACAGCTGTACGATTGATACACACTACTTAAAGCAGAGGGAGGCACTCAACACAGCGCTTCCGATTGGTGTAAGACAGGTGGAGACAATGCGTACCCTTCTTACCCAGTCACTTGCGGTGCTTATGCCATTCAATGTGCAGGAATTAAATGACAGCACAGGGAACTATTATGGTATCAATCAGATCAGCAAGAATGTGAATATCGGTAACAGAAAGAAGCTGATAAACGGAAATGGCTTCGTTTTCGGAGTGCCGGGTTCCGGTAAATCCTTCTTCTGTAAGATGGAAATGGGCAGCGTATTCTTGTCGGGAGATGATGAGATAATCGTCATAGATCCAATGAACGAATACTTTGATATTGCTGAGACTTATGGTGGAACAGTGGTAAATATGTCCACTTACACGGATAACTATGTGAATCCGCTGGAGATGGATGTATGGAGCCTTGATCCGAATGATTCCAAGGGAATGGTAAGAGAAAAAGGCGAGTTTATGCTTGGTCTTTGTGAGCAGTGTATCGGAGACAGCTTAAATTCAAGACAGAAGTCAATCATAGACCGATGTGTAAGAAAGCTGTATATCGACATTGCAAGAAGCAAAGAGAAGTATATCCCGGTGATGAGTGATTTTTACGATATCCTTATGGCGCAGCCGGAGGAGGAAGCAAAGGACATTGCACTGTCACTAGAGCTTTTCGTAAATGGTTCGCTTAACATCTTCAATCACCAGACAAATGTGGATGTGGATAACAGATTTACAGTATATGGCATCAGGGACTTGGGTACAGAACTTAGTCCTATCACAATGCTTGTTATGATGGAATCCATTCAGAACAGGATTGTTGAGAATGGCAAGAGAGGCAAGGCAACATGGCTCTATATTGATGAGTTCCATGTTCTGCTTAATTCCGAGTATTCTGCAAAATACTTGCAGCAGCTCTGGAAGAAGGTAAGAAAGCAGGGAGGTCTTTGTACCGGTATCACGCAGAATGTTGTCGATCTGTTGCAGAATTACACAGCAACCACAATGCTTGCAAACTCTGAGTTTGTGGCACTCTTGAAGCAGGCAAATACAGATAGTTCAAAGATGGCGGAGGTTATCGGGGTATCAGAGGCACAGCTTCGGTTCGTAACTAATACCGCCTCTGGAATGGGACTTATTAAGTGTGGTTCGGTAGTAATTCCCTTTGATAATCAGATCAGCAAGGATACGGATTTGTACAGGCTGTATAATACCAACATTCATGAGAAGATTGCGGAACAGAAGAAAAAAGAAGCAATGCTGCAGTGATAACAGATGAATTTTTATAGAATCTATAGTATAATCAAGAGGTCGGATGAATGTCCGACCTTGATGATAATAAATTAGATATTCCCTATTTTTAAGAAGAAAGCATATAAGATTCGATATGAAAAATAAATAAGGAAGCAGTTCTAAAATGTATCATTTGTACCGGAGAACATGTGGCTGGATTTTAAGATATGCTTATCGTACACTTTGACGAGAATATGTTGATTGGGGATGCAGCGGACCTGGATGCATTTATGGAAATGTATGGTGTGGAAGCAATTTCCAAGGAATATTTGTAATTATTAGGGAAAAGAAAATTTGAATTTGCACTTCCATAAGGTGAAATGTATTGACACAAAAAATACAGTATGATAGTATTGCCATTAGAAGAAAGAAAGGCACATTTTGTGTAAGGTGAGGAAAT